>CASEKF010000047.1 GCA_949288455.1 uncultured bacterium | reverse complement strand
AGTCTTTATAAGTTATGTTAATTTTTAAGTCGGAGCAGATCCTGGCTACGTATTTAGAGTAAATTTTTCGTTAGTTGCCGATAGTTATAGCCGCAAAGTGACGCCGTTCATTTTTGCGGCTGTATTTTTTTAACAAGAACTAATTACTATACAAAGGATTAATGACTATGGATTTAAATATGACTGTTTCGGTAATTATTTTTGCGATTACTTTTATTTTTATTTTATCTGAAAAAATTAATAGAACCGTAGCGGCTTTGTCCGGAGCCGTGGTTATGGTGATTGCCGGAACGTTAATGGATTTTTACGATTATAAAGCCGCTCTTAATATGATAGAGCTGGATATGATAATACTTCTTATCGGAATGATGGCTCTTTTAGGCATGCTTGAAAAAACCGGAGCGTTTCAATATGTCGGAGCTCTAGCCGCTAAATTGAGCGGAGGAGAGCCTGTTAAGCTGCTTCTTTATATTGGCGGAGCTTCTTCTGTTTTATCTATGTTTTTGGACAATATTACCGCCGTAATTTTAATAGCTCCTATAATATTGAAAATAACTAAGACTCTTCGACTTTCGCCTATTCCATATCTTATAAGTCTGGGTCTTCTGTCTAATATAGGAGGAATTGCGACTTTAGTAGGAGATCCCCCAAATTTAATTATCGCTTCAGTAGTTAAAGAGTTTACGTTTATATCTTTTATAACTCATCTTGCTCCCTACGCGTTTATCGTTTGGGCAACGTCCTTTTTCTTAATAAAAACGCTTTACCGGAAAGAATTGTCTGAGAAGCCGGAGGGACTTGAACGACTGAGCGAGTTAGATCCCGTTTCTTTTATTAACGATAAAGAAAATGCTTTAAAACTTTTTTGGATTTTTTTGTTCGTAGTAATTATGTTTTTCGTCGCAGAGTTTGTCCATATAAAAACCTTTATAATCGTGACTCTCGGATTATGTATTGCTCTTATATCAGTGAAAGCCGACGTTGAGGAAGTCTTTTTGAAAGTAGAATGGGGAACTTTGATTTTTTTCTCCGGCTTGTTTGTCGTAGTAGGCGGTTTGGCGCATTCCGGTCTGCTAGGAGAGATTTCCAAACATTTGGCTTCTCTTGCCGAATATGATATGCGTTTATGCTGCGTGATCGTAATTTGGGTTATCGCTTTAGCTTCGGCGATAATTGAAAACATACCTCTTACGATAGCCGCAGTGCCTGTTTTACAGTCTTTGGGGACGTATCTTGGAGATCCCGTTCAGCTCTATCCGTTATGGTGGGCCGTAGCTTTAGGAGTAGGTTTAGGAGGCAACGCGACTTCTATTGGGGCGACTGTTAATATTATAGTGATTAGGTTTTCGGAGAAAACCGATACTCCCGTTACCGCGGCTCTGTGGTTTAAATCCGGTGGTTTGGTAACTTTTGCGTCGCTTATAGTTACCTCGATTATTTTTTGGCTTTTCTTTGCGCATATGTGTTCTAAATAGCATTTTGACATTTATTTTGACATTTATATAGATATTTCATAATATCTATGTTATTAATATTATTTAATTAATTTTTCACAGATTTACTTTGATTAACTCGACTAATTTTTGAAATAGAACTATTGGAGTTAACATGAGGTTAGAATGATTACCATAGTTAATTTAACCAAGTCTTTCGGCGGTAGAAATATTTTGGAAAACGTATCTTTTAGAATTCTTCCGAAAGATAGAATAGGTTTGGCCGGTTCAAACGGTTCGGGGAAAACTACTTTATTAAAATTAATTGCCGGCCGGGAAGACTATGACGCCGGAAATATTATCTTGGAAGATCCCGGCATAAAAATTTCTCTTCTTTCCCAACTGTCGATTCTGAAGCCAGATCATAAAGTAATAGACGAAATGAGATCTTCTGCGGGGGAGATAACTCAAATTGAGGCTCGCCTGAGACTTTTAGAAGACGAGATGAGCGCTTTTAGCGGAGAACCGGAGCTTCTGGACGATATAGTAAAAAAGTACGGTCTTTTAACAGAGTATTATGATCATATCAGAGGCAAGGATATCGATTGGGAGATAGATAGAATTCTCCAGGGCCTGGGATTTTCTTTGAAAGATAAAAACAGATATGTAAACGAATTTAGCGGAGGTTGGCAAATGCGTCTTGAATTTGCAAAACTCCTTCTTCTGAAAAGCGACGTTCTTATGCTGGACGAACCTACGAATCATTTGGACGTTCAGGCTGTGGAATGGCTTGAAGAATATCTTGCGAGTTATGTCGGAGCTTTGGTTATCGTTTCTCATGACAGATATTTTTTAAATAGGCTGACTTCGAAAACTATTTATCTTTCCGGAGCGCATGCAAAAATGTATTCGGGAAATTACGATTCGTTTTTGAAACAGAAAGAGATTGACGAAGAATTGTTGTATAAGCGTTATAAGCAGCAACAGAGCTCGATTGAACATGACTTGCGTTTTATCGAAAGATTCCGGTATAAGGCGACTTTGGCATCCAGAGTCAAGAGTAGAGAGAAGATGCTTGAGAAAAAGAAAATATTGGCTCCTCCTCAGAAAAAGGAAAAAACTATTCATTTCGCCTTCGCACTGGAAGAAAGCCGGATGAGTCGGGTTTTTAAATTTACTAATCTTGAAAAATCTTTTCCCTCTTTGACAGTTTCTTTTAATGGGGAAATTGAAATCGAAGCCGGAGAAAGGGTATCTTTCGTAGGTAAAAACGGGTGCGGAAAGACTACGCTTTTAAATATTCTTTCAGGTAAGGATAAAGATTATTCCGGAAAACTTAAAGTTCATCCTGCGGCTACGATAAAATATTATTGCCAAAATCAGGTTATGGAATTAGTCGAATCTAATACCGTCTACCAAGAAATTGAGAGAACGGCTCCTTTTGATATGACGATCTCTGAAATAAGGAACAGACTAGCCGCTTTTCTTTTTTTTGGCGACGACGTTTTTAAGAAAGTTGCCGTCCTTTCGGGAGGAGAGCGGGCCAGGCTTTCTATCGCCAAAAAGCTGTGTTCTTCGGCAAACGTTTTGATTCTCGACGAGCCGACTAATCATCTCGATATAGATTCAAGAGAGGCTTTGGCGGTCGCTTTGAATGATTTCGACGGCACGGTTTTATTAGTTTCTCACGATAGATACTTTATAGATCAAGTTTGCGGGCGTACAGTTGAAATTGAAAACGGACGGTTGAGCTCATACAAAGGCAATTATTCCGCTTATTTGGCCGAACGTAAAAAACAGTCGCAAAAAGCCGAGCTTTTGGAAAAGACAGAGGAACATAAAAAAAGAATTCTTTCTAATCCAATCGTAAAACAGGATTCTTCAAAAGCTTTAAAGCGTATTATAGAGCAAAAAGAACTTGAAATAGAGAGGGCTGAAGAACGGATTAAAACTATAGAAGCATTGATGGCAGACGAAACTATTTCTTCAGATTCTAATAAAATTTATAAGCTTTCTGAAGAATATGGGGAAATTTCGGCCTTATTGGAAAAACTTTTCGAAGAATATGATAAGCTTATTTCTTAAGTGTTTGGTATGGATTAAGGAGCAAATTTGTGAATAAATTTTTTTTACGGAGAAATTCCGGGGGTTCTATGCCCGTATTGTCGTCAGGTAAGGAGACTTCTAATAAAACGGTATTGATAATACATGGTTTCGGTAGTTCAAAAGAGAGCTTTACGGCTTTAAAACTTTTTGACGAGCTTCCGAAAATAGGCGTTAGAGCCGTCGCTTTCGATTTCCCGGCTCATGGCGAAAACGAGGCTTCAGATATTGGACCTAGGCTGCAAGATTATATTGACTCTATCAAAGAAATTGAGTATTATGTTAATTTTAAGAATCATGACTCTGAAATTTATTGTTTTGCGTCGAGTTTTGGAGCTTATGCCGCTCTTCTGCATATCTCTTCCGGGAAATCTTTACTGAAAAAAGCTTTTTTACGCTGTCCCGCTATAAATATGTTCGATATTTTAAGAAAAAATATGAGTAATATAGACGCTGATAATTTGCTGGAACAAGGCTTTTTCACGGCTAATTTTACTTCTCGCCCCGTACGAGTGACTTTAGATTTTTACGGAGACTTAGAGAAAAATAATTTATTCGACGTTTTTAATGCCTATGGAGTAAATATAAAAATTATGCATGGCACAAAAGACGAAATAGCTCCTTTTGAGGACGCGTTGGAATTCGCTTCGAAGTTCAATCTTGATTTTACGGCGGTAGAAGGAGCTGATCATCGTTTTCTTTTGCCGGAAAATACTCGTTTGATTATAGATGCCGCCGTTCATTTTTTTGAAACTTAATTTTTTGGGGTAAGTTATGAATAACGACAGCTCGCGTCTTACTAAAGGAGACGTATTTAGCATTTTGGTAAAATTTGCCGTTCCTTTTGTTTTAGCTAATCTGCTGCAGGCATTGTACGGGGCGGCGGATCTTTTTGTAGTTGGAAAATTTTGTGACGCCGCAAGCGTTTCGGCAGTAGGAATAGGCAGTCAAATAATGTTTGTTCTTACCGGCATCGTTTTTGGCTTTACCGCCGGAGGAACCGTAATTATAGGGCAGTATTGGGGAGCCGGAAACGAAAAGGACACAAGAAAGACTATCGGCAATATGGTAGCGCTTTTCGCGTTAGTTAGCGTCGTTATGACCGTGATAATGCTTTCTTTTGCCGAGATTTTCATACGCCTGATGAACACTCCCAAAGAGGCTGTCGAGTATACCGAACAATACGTCGTAGTTTGTTCTTACGGTATATTGTTTATAGTAGCGTATAACGTGATTTCAGGCGTTTTAAGAGGTTTGGGGGATTCAAAGACGCCTTTAAAATTTATTTTTGTCGCTTGTTTAGTAAATATTTGCGCCGATTTTCTTTTCGTAGGTTATTTTAAGATGGGACCTTTAGGAGCCGCGGTCGCTACGGTACTGGCTCAGGCAAGCGCGGTTTTATACGTTTTTTTGTATTTTGTAAAAAATGGAACTCCGGCTAATTGCAAATTAAGCGACGTCAATTTTTCTTCTTCGTTTTCTATTAGAATCTTGAAGATGGGGTTGCCTATAGCGGCTCAAAATAGTCTTGTAGATTTTTCTTTTTTGATTATTACCGTTATTATTAACTCTATGGGGGTGATAGCTTCGGCTTCTCTGGGCGTATCGGAAAGAATAATAGGTTTCGCGATGCTGCCTTCGGCTTCTTTTGCCGCCGCGGTAGCCGCTATGACAGCTCAAAATATGGGAGCGGGAATAATTGACAGAGCTAAACTATGCTGTTTTACCGGAGTTAAAATTTCCTTTTTTTTCAGCATGTTATTTTTTATTTACGTGCAATTTTCGCCGGAGTCTCTCACCTCTTTATTTACGTCCGATTTAGCCGTTATAAAATCTTCGGCGGATTATCTCAGATCGTTCTCGCTGGATTGCGTATTGGTTTCTTATGTTTTTAATATAAACGCTTTTTTCAGCGGATGCGGCCATACGCTTTTCCCTTTCGTACACAGCGTGGCTTCTACTTTTTTATTGAGAATACCCATTCCTTACGTTATAAGCAGATATCCGGATGCTACTCTTTATGAAGTCGGCTTTGCCGCTCCGGCAGCGACTTTGCTGTCAGTAGTTTTATGCGTTATATATTATAAGACCGAAAGATGGAAAAGACCTATAGGGTAAACGTTTTAACGGAAGAACTCAGCTTTTTGCAAAATTTTCGATTGTAAAAATTATAGAACGGTTAATCTTTCGCATGTCCAGATATTGCGCGTTGTGCCGTTCTCATCTTGCGCGATCAGCTCTCCTTCGTCTCCTATATCTTTAATTTCCGCCTTGAAAGTTTCTTTTTCGTCGGTTATTTCCACTTTTGTGCCTGCCGCTAGACATCTGTCTAAGATAAGATTTTTGTAATTTTTAAAAGACGATTTTTCAAATAGCTCATAATTGAATTGCAGATGCATAAGCAAGTCTTCTAAAAGATGATCGAGATTGTACTGTCTATCGGTTAGCTCACATAGAGATACGGGTTCGCGTTTCTTGATATCTGTTTCGTTATTTTCAACTTTTGCATTTATATTCAGGCCTATTCCTACAAAAATTTGATTGTCTTTTCCTAATTTGCCTTCAATTAATATGCCCCCTAGTTTTCTTTTTTTGCAATAGATGTCGTTAGGCCATACTATAGAGCATGAGACTCCGGTTTCGGATTCTAAAAAGTCGCATATCCATAGTCCAAACATAAGAGACAGACCGGCTAGAGGTTTTTGGGGCCTGAGCAGAATGGATATGTATAGTCCTCCTTTAGGCGACAGCCAAACTCTATTGCGGCGTCCGTAACCTCCTGTCTGGATATCGGCCGCAGCTACCGTTCCATGTTCGGCGTGTCCTGCGGCTAATTCTTTTATCATATTAAGCGTGGAATCGACGGAAGGCGTTTTTATTATATCCGTATACCAGTTTTTTGTATCTTTGAACGCTTCTGCAGACATTGAACCTCCTAATATTATCATGCGATAATATTAGGCCTAATTTTCATCATTAATTATTATTAATCCTTCTTGACCTCATAATTATCGAATTTTACCTTATAATATTTTTTAAATCTTGACGATTTCTGAGGTAGTTGCATTTTAGTTAATATTTGCGTTGAGATAAAGGTATAACCGTTTTGTTAAAATCGTGATGATATATTTTGTTGAAATATGGATTTCATTTTCTTTTCTAAATTTTTGATAAAAATTTATCTTAATCGCCTTCCTTTTTTATTAAAGAATTTATTTATTTTCCCATAAGTTTTATAGCTTTATTTAAATCGGAAGTTTATGTTTCTAGAATAGACGTTCTATATTTTGCAAAGGGAAAAAGGTTGAATTTGTCGAATAGCGCTTGATAAACCTTAAATATATTTGATATTTATCGCGTTGATTTATTAAATTAGGTATTTATTTTATGAATTTCAGATGTATTTTGTTTTTGTTTTGTTTTTCTATTAATTCTGTCATATTCGCCTCGGAGAAAGATGAGGCTATTTTTTTCTATCAAAAAAGTTCCGATTTAATAAAAAGCGGGAAGCTTACTCTTGCCGAAAGCGCTTTGAAAACCGCTATTTCGAAAGATCCTTCGTTCTCTATGCCTTATTTCGTTTTAGGAGATATTTATTCTTCCGATCCCGTTTTGCTTGATTATGAAGAAGCTATAAAATGCTACGAAGCTTTTATAAAAAGGAGCGACGGAGATACGGCGGTATATGACGCTTTTGCTTATAAGAGAATAGGCGACGCATCCATAGCGATGGAAGAAACTTTTATTAACGACAGGGAAACGCAACGCACTTGGTTGTTAAAGGCTGAAAAGGCGTATAAAGAAGCTTTAGCTTTATCGTTTTATGAGAACGAGGCAAAAAATCGTTCTCTTGTTCTTATTGCTCTTGCCGATATCAGTCTTAAGCTAAAAGATACGAAAATGGCTTCGGAATACTTGGAAAACGTAGACCCGGGAATCTCTCCATATTTGCCGGAATATTGGCTTGCAGACGGGATTTTGAATATGCGACTCGGAAAATATAAAGACGCTGAGAAAAGTTTCAAATCTATTTTGGAGAGCGATCCTATTATTTATAACAAGGCTGAAATTTGCTTACGGCAGATATCGGAAATTAATCGGCGAAACTTCGTTTTCTTTGCGCTTTTATCGATATTGTCAATAATTTTGTTGGTTCTGTCCTTCTCGTTTATAAGGCGTTTAGTTTCTAAAAAGAAATTTGAATCATTTTCAATTACCGGTTTTAAAGAATCGGCTGACGGAGTTTGGGAATACGACGGGCAACCTCTTGATACATTTAAATCCGCCGCTAATTTTATGGCTAAGATCCTATGCGAATTAACGGGAATGACTCACTCGTATGTTCTAGTCCCTAATCGAGATAGAAATAGATTAATTACTTTAGAGGGAGTGCATAGCGGCAATATGAAGGACGTAGAGCTAAGTTTTGCCTATTCGGAAGAATATGCTAAGCTCTGGTTTGATAGACGCGGCTCGTCTCCGTTTTTGGAAAAACGGGAATTAAAGGAAACTTCTTATATAAAAGCTTTTCCCGACGCTATATACGAACTTGAAAAGTTAAGCGTTAAAATAGGCGTTCCTATTTATCATAACGCTTTCTTTATCGGTATGATTTATCTGTCATACGAGGGCGTCGATAATAATTTAAGTAAACTTCATAAGAAATATAAAGCTAATTTAGATATAATAAAAATGTTCGCTTCCAGAATGTCTTCTCTTATTTATGCTATATTGGAAAAAGAAGCCGCGATAATAGACGCAGAAACAGGACTGTATAACGAATTCCACTATGAAAGCGTTATGAACAATCTTATTAATAAATTTTCTTCTTCAGATAGAGTTTTTGCAGTCGTTAAGCTGCATCTCGATCAATATATTAAGTGGGAAAAGATTCTTGGAGAAGAACACGCAATACGTATGAGAGATATGATTATTGATCTCTTAAACGAATTCAGCTCGGATTTAGTGACGCTGTTTATAATGTCAAAAGTCGATTTTTCTTTCATTATGGTCGACTATGATTTTAGCGACGCATATAATTTCGCTTTGGAAATTCAAAAAAAGATGTCCGCCGTTAAGCTTACGTATCAGGCGGATTCTATGACGGCTTCAATAGCTATAGCTATTTGGCCATATCTTGCTTCCGACGGGAAAGAGTTTAGAAATTTAATTGACGAATCTTTAAATTCCGCAAGCTCCGTAGGGGTGAATCAGATAATTACGGTAGAGCCTCTCTTAACCGGAGAAACTTCGCCGAAAGCAGCTGATTCCGGAGCGTTTAAGTCTTCTTCGGCGGTTCCCGTTTCTGCCTCGGATGCTTTTTCTTCGTCAAAATCCGCAAAAGATGTTCCGGAAGCAAAACGGAAAAAATTATATGACGCTCATAAAAAGCAAGAACGCAGAAAAAAATATAGGAAATAATATAGAAAATATTATTCTTTAAGTCATAATATAAAAGGTTTTTACCTTTTGTTTGTCATAATTATAAAGTTCAAGCAAAAAATTTTTTGCTTCTAATCGTTTTTGTATGACTTGCGAGAGTATTTAATGGACATCGATTAAATAAGAGGAAACTGGGAAGAAAATATTATGTCTTTAAGCGCAACGGGCAAACTTAGAAAAGTGGTCGCTATAGGAGACGTACATGGCGATTACTACAGAGTTTTGAGAATTCTGGAAGAACAGCAGATACTGATTCCCGGAACTCTTGTTTGGGATCCTTTCAGCGATAACGTCGATTTGGTTTTTATCGGAGATTACGTAGACTGGAGAGGCGAACAGCTGGAGGGATACGAGGACGAGTGGCCTAAAGGAAGTTATAAGGTTTTGTGGCTTATTAAATTTCTTTTTGAAACCGTAGACAAATTGAGAAAAAAGTATAAAAATTTTTCTTCTCGCATATATATGCTAATGGGTAACCATGACGATATGATGTTGGAATCTCTCAACATTTTTAAATATCTTGCTAACGACGAGCTTGAGGAAATTATCAATAATCCTACCGGGTATGCCGTTATAGCTCAAAAGTATATGGATGCCGGTTCAGACGGCGCTAAAATTGTGGATATCGTAATGCGTTTTCTTAATTGGTTCGTTCAGGGAGGGCAGCAGACAATAGATAGTTTTGGCGGACTTTACGAGTGGAAAAATTCTTTAGAAGGAGAAATGGGCAAGTTTTTAGATAAGCGGTTGCTTCTTGGAGTCGTTATAAACAATAGGCTTTATGCTCATTCTGTTCCGGATAAAAAAGAATTTTGGGTTCCTATTGAAAATGCCGGTAAAATTAAATGCGGAGTAAGAGACAGGTTAAAAGAAGCTTTTTTATGGGGACGTAAAGTTTGGGGTTATGATTTTACTACAGGTCAGAGGACGAAACCTCATTCTTCTTCCGAAATGGACGATATGCTTAGAAAAATTGGAATTAAGGGTTTTGTGGTAGGGCATACTCCAATGCGAAAAGACTATCCTGTTTTAGCGTTTAACGGCAGGATTGTCAATATAGATCTACATGGAGTTCCCGGCAGTCAGCCTTACGTTGAAATATATTATTCAAGCGATGGAGAATAGTTGATGCTTGTCGATGCCTTTTATGTGAAAAATGTTGCCGATAGGCTTACGGAAAATATCGAGCGCTTGATAATAGGTAAAAGCTCCGTAATAAAATTAGCCTTATGTTCTCTTTTTTGCGAAGGTCATTTGCTTCTGGAAGATATTCCGGGAGTTGGAAAAACTCTGTTAGCTAAAGCTTTAGGTCGTTCTTTGGGGTTATCTTTCGGAAGAGTTCAGTGTACTTCCGATCTATTGCCGTCGGATATTTTAGGAGTTAATATCTACAATCAGGCGTCTGGAGAATTTAAATTTCGTCCCGGTCCGATTAGCAACAATATTGTTCTTATAGACGAAATAAATAGGGCTAATCCTAAGACTCAGTCCGCTCTTCTTGAGGCTATGGAAGAACGTCAGGTAACTTCGGACGGAGAAGCCGTGAGTCTTCCGAGGCCTTTTATGATCATCGCCACTCAAAACCCAATCGAATACGAAGGCACTTTCTCTTTGCCGGAAGCCCAGTTAGATCGTTTTTTCATTAAGGCGTCTATAGGTTATCCTGATTTTGATTCTGAAATGATTATTCTGGAACAACGAGGTTCTGAAAACGAGCATTTGGTTTATGCTCTTGACCCTTTGCCGGATTTGCTTGCTATACAGGAGTACATAGAAAAAGTATTTGTCGAAGATTCGGTAAAAAATTACATTTTATCTATAGTTCGTTACACGAGGAACGATCCTTCGGTGTTTCTTGGAGTTAGCCCAAGAGGTTCGATAGCTCTGCAGAAAGCGTCTAAAGCTCTAGCCGCCATTGACGGAAGAGATTACGTTATACCTGACGACGTAAAATTAGCTGCTCATCCTGTGCTAGATCACAGACTTCGCCTGGCGTATTCGGATTCTTCAGTATCTTCTTCCGCAGACTTTATTGATAAAGTTATGCGTAGTATCGCCGTTCCCGTTTAATTGGAGGATTTATGAAAAATATTTTAAGCTTAGTCATTGTCGTTTTCTTATTCTTTGCGGCTCTTCCTTCTTTCGCCGCATATCAGCCTCCTTCTTCCGATATTATAGTTTTCGTCGACGAAGAAGGAGGGATAAGGAAAGAAATTTCCAATCTATCCAGAACCCCTATCTTTTGTTTATATAAGGACGGCAGACTTCTATATTCTACCGTCGGTCAAGACGGTTTAATTTTTTTGATGGAAACGAAACTCGACGAAGTTAAAATAGCTGAAGTTAAGAAGTTTTTTGCGTCTTCAGACGAATGGAACGATATATACGACGAATCTCCGGCTCCGGATATGCCTGTCGTTAAAGTTACCGTAAATTTAGACGGCAATGTTAAAACATTTTCAGTTAGAGGAATAGATTACGCTTTGAAGCAGAGAATAATTCCTAAAGACTTGGCCGATTTCTATAAATATGCGGCTTATTTTTCCGATCCTGAAGCTAAAGAATATGAGTCGGATGAAATTTATTTATATGTTAAGCCCGTTGAAAAACCAGCGGATGATTCTTTAAACAGAATAATAGGATGGAGAGTTAACGTCGATTTGGCTTCTTTATCTCTAGACGCCGGCCTTTCCGGAGTAGCGGTAGCTAAACTTGACGGTAAAAACGCAAAGAGAACGTTGAAACTGCTGAAATTTTGCACTCCTTACATGACTGCAGACTTGCCGGTTTTCGTACGTCAAAAACGTAATTATTATTCAGTAGCTTTTCGTCCCTGTATGCCTCATGAATTAAGCGGTTCAAGGAAGTAAAAGAAAACCGGCGTTTTCCTCCGACTTCAAATCGGCTTGGGAGCGTTCAGCGCTTCGGAAGGTTCGACTCCTTTTTACTTCCGCCATATTTTGCGCCGCATTGACGATTTGACGATATATAATCGAACCGGCGCATAAAAATTAAAATATCTTCAAACGTAGTTTGAAGATATTTTAATTTTTATTTATATAAAGTATAAAATTCTTTATTTTTTCTGGAACATTTGAAAAAATTTGGATAGGATGTTGGCCTCTTTACGAAGTACGCTTTGAAAGATGCCTTTTTCCATCCATAACCCTTCGCATTCCGGACATATAGCTACGGGTATTTCATGAATTGTTTCGCGGGCGAGTTCTTTGTCGCCGCATTCAGGACATAGAAGAGTCTTTTGTTTCTTTTTTTCTTTTTCTATTTTCTTTTTTTCTATTTGTTTTCTTTTTATTAATTGTTTATCTTGTTCCGCAAAATATTTATCTTCCGCCGTAAGTTTTCTTTTGCTTTGCGATATTATGCTGTCAGTAGAATCTCCAGGTTGCTGCTGCGTGACAGGTTCTTTTTTCGATTGTTTTTTTCTCATTGTTTTTAGCCCCTTTTTGTAATCTTTATATTTAAAAATTTAACTAAAGAACCAATTTTGTAAAATACCCCTTGGAAATTTCTATATTAATTTTTAATATTCCTTTAGCCGCCAGTTTTTGTCCGTTTTACCTTACCGCCTTTAATCCTGCTTTTACGTCGTACACAGAATACGGAGAGCATATTTCTGACATTAATTTAAAAAAATCTAGAGGATTTGCTTTATAAGACGTCGACGTAGGATTTATAGTTACGGCATGTAAATAAGGTTTATTCTTTACGTATAATTTATGCTTGGAATTAAGTTTTGATAATTGTTTTGGCGTTATAAAACATGACGAAGGCTCTTCTATGATGACGTCTGAATCGGCCGCGTTTTGTAATATATATTGAGCTATCGATTCCGTAAAAGCTCCGTTGATAGCGATAGCCTCTTCGTTGCTACGCGTGTTCTCAATGTAGTTAGACGAAGAAGTTATCTCGCCGTTATAGTCGTAAGTACAATATTTATAGCCGTTATTCTTTATTGAAAATTTAGAGTAAACGCTTAACGAGTAAATATTTTTCCAAAAAATTGTAGTCGTTTTAACTTGGTTAAGTCCGTATCCGGCGTTTAAGCCTGTAGATAGAATTATTCCGTCTGATATTTTTACGGAGGACGAAGCCTTTCTGTTTATCGATCCGTCGAAAATTATCAGCTCGCATCCATATTCGATTAACTTTTTTTTTAAGGCGTATAAGTCGGCGATAGTGGACGGGCCTGCCAATTCAAATTTTCCGTCTTCCTCGGCTTTAGCTATTACTACTTTGCCAAGAGCCGTGCTCATATCCGTAGCTTCGATTATCGTTATATGCTCCGAAGATCTTTTAAGACATTCTGTCGTCGTCGCTACGTAAGTTCCCTTTTTCAATGATATCGACGGTTTTGGAAGTCCCGTTATGGAATCGAAGCGTTCGCCGTCCCATCCCGTTGAAGTGACTCCTATTCGCAGTTTTTCGGAAAGTCTTTTTAAAAGATGGTTCATAGCCGTCGTTTTACCGACGTTTTTGGCAAGGCCGATTATCGATATGGCATAAGGATTAATGTTTAATTCTTGGTCAAATATCGTTATTTCTGTCATGTTTTTATTTTAGAAAATGCCTGAACCAAATTAGCACGTTTTCCCAAAGATAATACCAGTCGTTTCCGGATAAAATATGTCCTTCGCCTTTAAATTCTATATATGCCAGATTTTCAGGAGTATTTTTATAATAATGCTTTAAGATTTTATTAAAAAGTCTGTCGCCTTCAGCCGGAACTTTAGTATCTTTTTCGCCATGTTGAGCCAGAAGAGCCGCAGGATAAAAGTTTTGGGCTTTTAGATGAGGGCTTTCGGGAAAACCTTCCCATATAGGAGAGCCTGAAATCGGGCAGCCGGCGTTGAATCTGTTGTCTTGAGACATTATTTTATAAGTTATGAATCCTCCCATAGAGATCCCCGTAACGCCTAGCCTGCCTTTGTTAGCAAGGCCGTATTCAAAAAGTTTATCCGTCAATATCGACGCGTCATATGCTGTTTTATTGACCGCGTCGATAAAATTCTTTTCGAAATCCGGATTGTGAAAGTTAAATCTTATATTAAAATCCTCGGCTTTTCTGTCTCCATGGCCGTAGTTATCTACGGATACGGCAAGGTAGCCGTTGTCGGCAAGGCTTCTGAGTTCTTTTTCGGACCCCATTTTATCTGAGAGCAGTCCATGAAAGAAAAGGACGGTGCCTTTTTCTGCGGCTTGCCGCATGGAATCTTTGTAGACTAACATCACCGGCGTACTTCCTATAAAATCGCCTCTAAAATTAAGAGTCATATAACGACTGTTCCTTTCTTTTTCTTTAATTTTGAGCGGCTATGCCTCCTGGATATTTTGGACTTAGCCGCCAAGTTCCCTTGAGTTTTTCGGCCGTAAATATTCTAGACTGCTTTAAGCCTCTTTTGTTAAAATTAATTTTAACTGCGCAGCTTTCTCCGTATAACCAGCTATCCAGAGGGTAAAACGTAAAATCCTCAGCTTTCATATCTTCCATCGCGATCATATGGAAAATATATAAATCTTCCGCTTGCTTAGGATTTCTGAAATAAAAATCTTCGCTGTAAAGTTCGGAAATTTTTTTCATATCTTCATTTTTCGTATATTCTTCGCTTCTTCTAAAAATTTCTTTGATTTCGTTTTGAGTCGTCGCGTTTACCGAAGGGTTTTCGCAATTCCATAGGCTGCATATATATGAATAATAACCGCTCATTATGGTATTTAACGGAGTTTCAAGAATTTTGTTTATAATTTCTGAAAATCTTTCTAAGGTTATTTGTTCTCCTTTTTGAATAACTGCGGACGATGCGTATAGATCTAAAAGTTTCCCCGCGCCGAATACTTCGCCGATATATTCTATAAACGAAGCGCTTTCCATGTATTCCGGATTATTTAATTTTTTATCGTTAAGCGCGAATGGATTTTCAGCTAATCCCGCTTTCAGAAATTTGATATATCTTAAATGCTTATTAGTTTGAGACATAGACATATAATCAGCCATTCCTTCTCTTAGATAAGGAGGCACTCTCATCATATAAGGCAGGAAAAAGAATTCTAACAGGTGAGTGAGTTCGTGTCCATAATTATTTTGTTCGTAAGACGCCTTATCTTCCGAAAAAATTATTCCGGCTATCATATCTTCCGGCAAAGCTCTGGACGCGAACGTTTTCCCCCAGGTTGGACAATAGCTTTCTATATCGTCGGAAAATATATATAGAGTATGTCTTTCTTTTGGATGAACTAGGAAAAAATCGCAGATAGCCGTTCGAGCGTATTCTCGTTTGTTTGCTATATCTTCCAGGTTCTGCTCAGCGTCGCTTCCGGAAAGATACATAAAGTCGAAGTTAGGAGAGGAATATTTTTTAAAAGGCAGTCGTTTTAAGTCTGATTCTATAATTTCGCGCCGGCTGAAGCCTTTATGCGTTTTTTGCTCTTGATTTTCGTCGTCGTCAAGCACGTCGTAAAACATATATTCGCCTTCGTTAAGAAATTCTTCCGGCAATTTTGCTATATCTCCGTCAGACTCCGATATTTGAGTTTGATATACGGTCATAGGCGTAAAAGCAATGGGATTCATATGTTTCTCTCCAATAGTAGTCTTAGTTGGGAAGTTCTCTACATTATTAGCTTGAAGTTATCACATTCAATATGATTCGCTTAATTTTTTCTCCGTTTTCTTTGGCCAGCTCTCTAATGTTATTTTCAGATATGTTTTCCTTCGCTACTCCGTTAGCGTAATTGTCGACGCTGCATATCCCGGCGTATTCCATTCCCAGCTCGGCTGCCGCGTCGGCTTCCTGTCCCATAGTCATTCCGACTATATCGGCGAAATGCGACATCATGCTTATTTCGGCTTTAGTTTCAAATCTCGGTCCGGTAGATTGGAAATAAATCCCTTCTTCTATTATATTAGGAGCGACTTCTTTGCTTGCCTTAATAAGTTTTTCCCTTAGAGCTAATGATAACCCCGGAGCGATATGGCGTATTTTATCGTTGAAGACAGTAGATATATTCCATAGATTTATATAATCGCTTGGAATGATTACGGATCCGGGACGTATATGTTTTTTCATGCTTCCAGCGGAACATGCTCCTATAACGTATTTTATTCCCAAGATTTGAAGAGCTTTTATATTTGCTGCATGACATATTTTGTGAGGCGGTATGTTTCCGGTCAATCCGTGTCTGTTGATGAAAGCCGCTTCGTCCGTTTTAATTACTTCCGCTTTTCCGTATTCCGTCGTTATGCATATCGACTTTGCCGAAGCTAAGAAAGATGAATTGCGGAATAGAGTGCCGCCTATTATTCCAATCACTATACCCTCCTTAATAAAAATTTTAAATAGCCGATATTAAAGGAATTTTGATTTTAAATGACAAAGATACAAAAGGCAATATAGCGTTATTATATTAACGCTCACAATATTTGCTGTAACTAATAGTTTATATTAACAAGGTGAACGACTTGAATAATACGGCTGCGATAAATAAATTTGTGAAGGATTTTTCAAGAGAGCCAAGTCGAGCTGACATTGCGTTTACTATCGGACTTCTATATATGGACGACGCTGATTACGCCGACGCGGAAGATTGGTTTTCAAAATCGTATTCTTTGGATCCCTCTTATTCTGTCGCTTATTATTTTTCCGCTTTTGCCAACATATGTCTGGACAGATATGAACGAGCCGCAGATATATGGGATCTTTTTATGAAAACGGAAAAATGTCCTTTCGATTTTCATGCAAGAATGCGCTTGCCTTTTAAATTTGATTTTGAGAAATTAAAAAGAAAATCCTTTTCTTTATGCAAAAATCGTAGAAATTTGCTTCCTAATGATCTTCCTCCGGTGTATTTATCCGCTTTAACTCATCTTTTCGCCGGCGATGTCGAGCAGGCGCTAAGTTTATTGGAATCCATGCTTGATAAGGAGCCTCCTTTCAAGACATACTATATGCTGCTGTCGGAAATTTATTCAAGACGCGGCGACGTAGACAACGCGATAAGGATTTTGTCTCTTCTTTGGGCAAAACATCCTGATTTTATGCCGGTTCCTTTGAAATTGGCGTATCTTTATGATAAAAAAAATGATTATGCGAACTCTGCCGTTTTCGCTTTAAAAGCTTTTGGTCTTAAAGAAAATGCTCAATCTCTGTTGTTGGCCGCTCGAGCTTTTATCGCAAGCGGGCGTAACGAGTTAGCTTTAGAGTTTCTTGAAGGGGCTTTATTTCTTGATGAGAATAATGAAGAAATTTATGCCGAGTTAGGAAAGGTAGCTTTTTTACAGGGCGATTTTCTTTCTTCTTTTTTATTTATGAAAAAGCTTTCCGATATTAATTCTTCTTCTCCTTATGCGGCTTTTTATAAAGGTAGGATTTTTCAGGAATGGGGAAGTTTCAGAGAAGCGGTATATTATTATTATGCGTCTCTTGATTTGGGACTCATCGATCCTGAAGTTCACAGATTGTTATCAGATTCTCTTTATGAAATAGGGGAATATGAAGAAGCCGCTTATCAGAGACTTGTGTTTATTAACCTTTCTTCGAACGTTATACCTGACGACGTCAGGGATTTGTCCGTTTTTCTGGAAAAAGCCGAATTATTTGCCGAGTCTGCGGCAATAATGGAAAAGCACCTTGAAGAGCGTCCTGAGTCTTTTAAATTATTATATTTGCGCCTTGCGTTATTATATTTGCGCCTTGGGGATAAGGATCGGGCTTGTTTGGTATTGAAACAAGCCGCCGACGCAGGAATATCTTCTCCATATTCGCTTTTGTTAGGCAAGATTCTTTCAAATGACTTTTCGAGTCTGGAAGTCCTCAAACGCAGAATATCTTCTTCTTTCGAATTCCCGTCCGGATTGTCTGTCGGATATGATCTTTCGGCTGATGAAAAAGAGTTTCTCGCTTTATCGTTCTTGTCTTTATTGCCTTCGGAATTTTTAAAAGTATAAGTTATAAATAAAGGAATTTTAGTTTTTTTAGATAATAATAAATCAGTTTAACCCTTTTAAGGGTTTTATTTTTTATAAAGTTTTTTATGTTGCTTTTTGTATATTTTATATTTTTAGAAAGGTTTTACTTATGACTAGACCAAGACACAGTTATTTGCCTTTATCTTTTCTTATGGGACTTTTAAAGACCCCTCATATTTTAACGAAGACTCTCGGCGGACTTTACAGAAAACATGTTGATATAAAAAGCGATTATAATCGGTTAGACGGTATAAGCAAACCTCTCACTCAGATTAGTTTGAAAATAACTAATTTATGTAATCTTCGTTGTAAAATGTGCGGTCAATGGGGAGAAAAGGGGTATAATTTAGAAAAATCCAATCAGGAGCTTCAAAAGGTCGTTCCGGTAGAAGTTTACAAAAAAATGATAGACGACGTCGCTCATCTTAAGCCTATTATTTATATATGGGGAGGAGAACCTTTTCTTTATCCCGATTTAATGCCTTTAACTTCGTACATGAAGAAAAAAGGCTGCGTTCTTTCTTTAGTTACTAACGGCATTAAGCTCCAGGAAAGCGCAGAAGAAATAGTGGAAAATCAATGGGACGCTCTTATGCTTTCTTTAGACGGCCCTAAAGAAATTCATAATGAGATAAGAGGCTCGCAAAAATGTTTCGATACTTTGGCAAAAGGTATAGAAACTATTCAGAAAGTCAAGAAAGACAAGAAAAGCATGCTTCCTTACGTTATGCTGCTTGTCACGATTTCAAGGGATAACGCTCATATTTTGGATAAGATTTTCGATATAGGAAAAGAGCTTGGAGCCGACTGTATGGTCGTTTATTACGCTTGGTTTACAAGTCAAAAAGCGGGCGAGAAACATACCGAGATTTTCCAGAAATATTTTGGGTGTACTCCTACCGCTTGGAAAAGTTACGTTCAGCCGGTAGATAAAATAGATACCGACGCTTTGATAGAATCGATAAGAAAAATTAAATCCTGTAAATATCCTTTCCCTTATCTTTTTATTCCCGATTTAAAAGAAGACCAGATAAAAACTTATTATCAAGAGCCGGAAAATTTTATGGGTTATGGAAAATGTATAACTCCTTGGCTAACGATGGAAATTATGCCTAACGGCGACGTTTCTCCATGTCGTGATTTTCCTGACTACATATGCGGAAACATACAAGAAACTCCTGTTCTTGAGCTTTTCAACAATGAAAAATATCAGCGGTTTAGAAAGGCGCTTAAGGAATGCGGAGGCACTTTCCCCATTTGTTCGAGATGTTGCGGTTTGATGGGATGGTAATTTAGATTTTATTTGACAATATTTTTACGCGTAAGAAGTTATTTTGTTGGTTTTGACGTTTTTCAGGCGTTCGCTTTAATTTGTCTTGATATTTTAGCGAATGCCTATGTTTTTATTTAATTAAACGTTTTAGGTCGTTTATTCGTTTGTTGCCGAAAATTAGATGTCAAAAACGACGCTTCAACCCGGCGTTAGTCGGCGGCAAAATTTACAATCGGTAAATTGAAGCGCGAAATATAACAAAAGAAAAAGGTTTTTTCGTTAAATTGTAAAACAAGAATAAAAAAAAGGATTTAGCAAAATGAGCGTAATCGTTACCATAAGCAGAGAATTTGGAAGCGGCGGAAGAGAGATCGGCTTGCTTTTGGCTAAAAAAATGAAAATTCCTTTTTATGATAGAGAACTGATAACTTCCGCTGCGGAAAAGGGAGGTCTTTCTCCGACTGTTTTAAGCGAATATGAAGAAAAGGTCTTTTCCGATTTTTATCGTTTTTCGGCTGAAGCAAGTATTTTTTCTAATTATTACTATCAACCAATCACTGACAAGATTTATTTTGCGCAAAGAAAAACGATTTTAGAACTTGCGGCTATGGGGCCTTGCGTTATCGTAGGAAGATGTTCGGATTACATTTTAAAGGACGAAGCGGCGCATATTTTTATAAAAGCGGATTTGCAATACAGAATAAATCGGCGACTTAAGGCGGACCCTTCGTCTTCGTATGAAGCGGTTAAAAATTCTATTTTATCCGCAGATAAAAGCAGAAGAAAATATTATGAATATTACACCGGACATAAATGGGGCTCGGCGGAAAATTATCATCTTGCTTTAGATACTTCTTATATCGATTCGGAAGGCTCGGCGGAAACAATTTTAACTTATGTGACTCATTTTCGTAAAGATTAAAAATAAGCTTCGGTTTTCATTTGTTGATACTGATATTTAGAGACGCCAAGAACTTCGGATTTCAATATAGTTTAGGTAGCCCTCCAAGGAACTTAGTTTCTTTTAAGCGTTATATGCCGGACGATTCGCCGAACTGGCAGCGATCGCTTTAATCTGGGAGAGGTTGATAGAATAGAAGCGCGCCGGTTTTTCCATTGCGATTACTACGCGCGTCCTGACTGCATTTAACGCAAATTTTTTTCAAGTTCCTGTCCGTTCAGCTTTGCCGCGTTTATAAATTTGACGCGAAGAAGAGCTGAGTTCCCGCCTTTTTGGGATACGCATAAGATATTTTTTTTCATGTTTTCGCGTGCTTAATTATTTTTGTATTGTTTTGTAATTTATGCGATTTTGCAGTTTCTCTGACAAAGTTATAAACGTTTTTTTAGGCAGATTGTTATGTAGATTGCATTAGCTGCGCTTATTTGTTTTTGTCGGCATAACTTCTATTGTAGCGCGATCCGGTCTCAGGTAAACGCATCCCGCTGTGGGCGGGGCTGTTTCTTACGGTTTTAGCTTCTCTCTGTTTTTGCTTTTGGTCTTTTTATCGTCGATGCGCAGAATCGCTCTGGTTGGCAAAACAATCTTGTTGTTAATTTTGTCAGGCTTGGCGGCAGGACGGGCATTGTAGCCTTGACATATACGATCGGCGGTCTCGATAACGTCTTTTCTAGCTGTTTAACCGACATAGCGTTAACGATTCTTTTAGCGTTTATTTTTTCGCTAAGCAATGAATTTGCCTAAAATCATCGGTTTATGGCTTATTTCTGTCGGAATTATGCTTGGCGATTGAAAAGAAGGACGTAACTCAGGACGATTTAAGAAACCGGTTGCTTTCTTTACGCCGATGAGCGCAGCCGTTTTTGCAACTTTGACGTATATATATTGTATTGGGGAAGCAGGCGTTCTCTCCTTCGAGATGCATTGTTTCGATAATGGGCCGGATGTCGCCTCTTATCGAGTAAAAACGAAGTTGATTACGCTGTTCCCATAGTTTATAGTTAAAGCGGTTAGTCGTTAACTTGAGTTTTCTTTGCGATATTGTTTGGCAAAACGCTAATTCTGCCTTATGTGATTTTAATTTTTATAGATAGCGCTTAATTCGTGAAAATTATATCGCTTGTGTCGTATGGTTTTTATGCTTGCCAATAAGCGCGGAAGTAAGTTTTTTTGCTTGTTTGAGGTCGAAGCCGATTGTTCCGCTTTATATGCTATACCGCTTAAATAAAGGTGAGTTGAGCTTTATTTCCTTCTGTCGACAAGATGGATTTTATATTGACATTTTAATTTTTATAGTATAAAATAAAGTAAATTAATCGTGATAACAATCACAAAATATAAGACAATTGTATATACAATAAAGGCAGTTATAAATTTATGAAGAAGATTACTATAACTTTATGTATGGGAAGCGCTTGTTTTGCCAGGGGCAACGCTGAAAATTTAGAATTTCTTGAGACTTATATAAAGGACAACAATCCTGACATAGATATTGAACTCGTTGGAGACAGATGTTCAAATAAATGCGCTTCAGGGCCTAACGTTATCATAGACGGAAAGGCGTATGATAATGTCGATATATTCAAATTAAAAAAAATACTTGAAGGGATAGACGTAAAATGAGTACGACCTCACAGCCTGTCTATACGCTTATAAACGAATGCCATGATTGCTATAAGTGCATTAGGGAATGTCCGGTTAAGGCTATTAAGGTGGAAAATGGACATGCTTCGGTTATCCGGGAAAAGTGTATTTCTTGCGGAAATTGCGTTAAAGTTTGCCCATGCAACGCCAAAAGGGTTCGCTCCGATATAGACATAGCTAAAAATTTAATTATTGCAAAAAAGGATATTTACGTTTCTTTAGCTCCCAGTTGGCATGCGGCTTTTAGCTGTTCGGATTCGGAAATTATCGCGGCTTTGAAAAAACTTGGTTTTGGACATGTGAGCGAGACGGCTTTAGGAGCTCAGGAAGTGTCTATTAAGACGGCTGAAATTTTGAACGGAGCCGAAAGGGGGTTGTTTATTTCCAGCGCCTGTCCAGTTATCGTTAATTATATCAGGCAGTATAAACCTGAATTTGCGGAAAATATAACTCCTATAGCTTCTCCGGCTTTAACTCATGCTAAGATGTTAAAAAAGATGTTTGGAGAAAATATAGCGGTTGTTTTTATAGGTCCATGCGTTGGGAAAAAGAACGAATCTGACGATAATAAAGACTTGATAGACGCTTCGTTAACGTTTGAAGAATTAAAGTTATGGATGGAAGACGAGTTTGTGGAGATTCAGCCAGTAAGAGATCCTGCAGATTACTTTTTCGAGCCTTGCGTGGCTAACGAAGGTTCTCTTTACCCTATCGACGGAGGAATGAATAGAACTATAAACAGGATAGGGGTGAAGGATAACGTTACTCTTATTGAAATAGCTTCCTTGAAAGCTTTCGAGCATGCGCTTTCAACGATGCGTCCCGACGATTGCGAGCAGATTCTTTTCGTGGAAGCTTTAGCTTGCGAAGGGGGTTGTATCGCGGGACCGTGCGTCTCTTCCGCAAAATCGGCTATAAGTTTGGCGGCTGAAGTTATCGTTAACGAAAAAAAGAGAAACGAAATTCCAAAAATTCCTTCGGTTGTCGTCGATATGACTTATTCGCCGATAAAAAAAGAGATTAAGACTTATTCTTTCGATATGTTGTCTGAGACTTTGAAAAAACTTGGAAAATATACTCCAGAGGACGAATTAAATTGCGGAGGATGCGGATATAATACTTGCAGAGGACTTGCCAAAGCTATTATAGACGGAGAGGCGGAAATCTCCATGTGCGTTTCTTATATGCGCAAAACGGCTCTTCAGAAAGCTTCGGTAATGATAAGATGCATGCCTTCCGCCGTCGTCATGATAGACGCTGATTTTAGAATATTGGAAGCTAATAACGCGTTTATAAGAATGTTTGCCGGAGAAATGTCCGAGATTTTTGAATCAGAAGGCATTTCAGGCGCTTCTTTAGATAGGATAGTAGATTTTACGGATATTTTTAGAACAGTTTTTAAATCCGGACGAGAGACTCATAAAGAGCACTACGCGATAGGAGATCGTTTATATGATATTACGGCTTTTCTTTTGGAAAAAGATAAGGCTGCCGGGGCTATTATTACGGACGTAACAAAAATTGAAATGAATCGTGAAAAAATTGCTCGCAAAGCGCATGAAGTAATATCTAAAAATATATCGATAGTCCAGGAGATAGCATGTCTATTGGGAGAGCATATGGTTGAAACCGAGACTCTTCTTAGCTCTATTGCCGACGGCTACGATAAATAAGGAGGCTGCGTGTTTATCGACATAGACTGCAGACAGGAAAAGAAATATAATCAAAACGCTTACGGCGATTATTTCATATCCAGACGTTATCCTGCCGAAGGAAGGTTGATTGCCGTTTTATCGGACGGACTTGGAAGCGGAATTAAGGCTAACATTTTATCGTGTATGACGGCTGTTATGCTTTTAAGGTTTATAGAAGATGATATAAAGATAAAAGAAGCCGCTGAAATTATAATGAATTCCCTTCCGGTATGCAGAGTCAGAAATATAAGTTATTCGACTTTTTCCGCTATAGACGCCAATGAAGAAGGCCTTGTGAAAATAGTTGAAGAAGGCAATCCCGAATTTGTATGGATCAGGGGGATGGATGTTCTGAAGCCTGAATATACCGTGATAGATTCTGTTACTTTTAAGAATAGACATATGAAGGTTTATAAAATAGATCCTAAAATCGGAGACAGGTTGATTTTTTGTTCCGACGGGATAACGCAGTCCGGTTTAGGAGGCGGGATTCTTAAATTAGGATTGAGAAGAGACGGACTTATAGAGATTATTAAATCTAAATTAAGAGACGATATCTCCGTTTCCAGTTATGAATTGGCAAAATATATATTGACTCAGGCAAAATTAGCCGAGCCCGACAGAAAACCCAAGGACGATATGTCGGCATGCGTTCTCTATTTTAGAGATCCCAGAAAAGCCCTTGTGTTTACCGGTCCTCCGTATCGCCAGGAAACCGACGGAGAATACGCCGCCATCTTTAAAAATTTCAAAGGCAAACGAGCTATATGCGGAGGCACTACGGCTAATATATTGTCGAGAGAGCTTGGCATCCCCGTAAAGACGGGCAGACTTATCAGTATCGACGCTTTGCCGGCTTGTTCCTATATGGAAGGAGTAGATTTAGTCACGGAAGGCATTTTAACTTTAACCAGAGTTTTAGAGTATCTTGAGTCGGGTATTCCCGATTCCGATAACGCCGCCGCAAAACTGGCAAATTTTCTGTTGGAGAGCGACGTGATAGACTTTATGATAGGAGCTAAGCTGAATCAGGCTCATTATGATCCTACTTTGCCCGTGGAAATCGAAATACGTAAAAACGTAGTAAAAAAGATAGCCGTTATTTTAGAAAAAAAATATTTTAAAAAGGCGAATTTGCAGTATATGTAAGCGCCGCTTTATAATTCTTAAGCGTAAGAAAGGAAATATTCATGGAAGGCTTAAAAAAAGTAAATGTTCAGGTATGTCTCGGAACGACTTGTTTCGTAATGGGATCTTCTAATCTTCAAGAATTGATAGACACGGTTCCAAAGCGTTATGGCGATGACGTCGAAGTGTCGGGAGTTCCATGCCTGGGGCTTTGTTCAATCGATTGGAAGTTCTCAAAAGCTCCTTATGTCAAGGTTAACGACGAAGTTATCAAAGAGGCTACCATCGACAAAGTTTTAAAGATGATAGAAAGAAAGCTTGCGGAATGAATATGCATATCTCTAACGACGCTCTTAGATTGAAACGAGAAATTTTAGCTCGTCTTATAACGGCTTTTTATACCGACGATTTTGAGGAGAACGCGCGATTAATCCCTTTTGATATGCGCCCTAAAGGATGTGAAGTCACCTATCGGTGCTGCGTATATAAAGAAAGGGCGGCTATAAGAAATAGAGTTATGGCCGGACTTGGCGTAGCTCTTGAGAACGATAACGAGAGGACTCCTATTGAAGCTTATGTTAGAGTGGCTCAAAAACGGGATAAACCCGATAAAGAGGTGCTGACCGTTTTGGAATCGGCTTGTCAGGGATGTCTTCCTAACGCCGTTTACGTTACGGAATTATGTCAGGGATGCGTAGCCAGGCCATGTTTGAATACATGCAAATTTTCGGCGATTAAGTTTGTCAACGGCAAATCGTTTATCGATCCCGAAAAATGCAAACAATGCGGAATGTGTATAAAAGCCTGTCCTTATCAAGCTATCGTAAAAAGAATAGTCCCTTGCGAGAACGCCTGCCCGGTAGACGCTATAACTAAAGCTCCTTCAGGCCATGCAAAAATTGATTTTGACAAATGCATAACATGCGGCAAATGCGTCGCGGCATGTCCTTTTGGGGCAGTTCATGAAAAAAGTCAGATTATAGACGTTCTTACTAAAATGAAACTCGGATTTAAAGTGATAGCTATGCTCGCGCCCGCAGCGGCCGGGCAATTTCCTTGTTCTTTGAAGCAGCTTAACACGGCTCTCAGAAAAATAGGATTTTTTGACGTTTGGGAAGTCGCTCTTGGAGCCGACGTCACTTCGAAAAACGAAGCCAAGGATTACCTCGAACGTATGGAACGAGGAGATAAATTTATGACGACTTCCTGTTGTTCGGCTTATAATCAGCTTGTAAAATTGCATATGCCTGAAATGTCGTCTCACGTTTCGGAAACTAAAACTCCTCTTTACTATACCGCCGAGATGGTAAAACGCCAATATCCCGACGCGGTCACGGTATTTTTTAGCCCTTGCGTATCGAAAAGAAAAGAAGCTTCGGACAACGATAACGTGGATTACGTTTTGACGTTTGAGGAAATGGGGGCTTTATTTATCGCTTTTAATATTCAGGTAGGGAAATGCGCCGAAACTGAATTCGCTTTGGAGTCTTCGAAACAGGGTAGAAAATTTCCGGTTTTAGGGGGCGTAGCCGACGCGGTTAAAGCGGTTCTGGGAGATAAAGCTAAAGATCTGAAACCCGTTCTGATAGAAGGGCTTAATAAACAAAGTATTAGAGAATTGAGACGATACGCAAAAGACGGCGTCTGTCCTTCCGGCAATTTGATTGAGGTTATGTCCTGCAACGGAGGATGCATATCGGGAAATGCCGTTATAAATTCGGTTAAAACGTCGTTTAAGGAAGTAGGTTCTTACGCGGATGCCGGAAGAGATATTTTGGAAATAGAATAGAAGGGGTATTGTTATGAACGAAATAGAAAGAAAATCTGACGTTGTTCTTACTACGGAACATTTGGAAGAATTGATAATAAGCGTAAAAAAAGCCCAGCAGATATATGCCGGTTTCTCTCAGGAAAAAGTCGACGCTATTTTTAAGGCGGCCAGCATAGCGGCAAATAAAGCTCGTATTCCTCTTGCTAAAATGGCCGTAGAAGATACCGGAATGGGCGTAGTTGAGGATAAGGTGATTAAAAATCATTTCGCTTCCGAATATATCTACAATAAGCATAAAAACGCTAAGACTTGCGGGGTAATATCGGAAGATAAAACGAACGGCACTAAGATAATAGCGGAGCCTCTTGGCGTTATAGCCGGAATTGTTCCTACTACTAATCCTACGTCTACGGCGATTTTTAAATCGCTTATCGCTCTTAAAACAAGGAACGCCATAATTTTTTCGCCTCATCCCAGAGCTAAAAATTCTACTATTGCCGCAGCCAGAGTCGTATTGGAAGCCGCAGTTAAAGCCGGGGCTCCTAAAAATATTATAGGTTGGATAGACGAGCCTTCCATTGAATTGTCCAATATGCTTATGAAGCATCCTCTTGTAGACGCTATTCTTGCCACCGGAGGTCCGGGAATGGTTAAGGCGGCGTATTCTTCCGGGAAGCCCGCTCTTGGCGTAGGATCCGGAAACGTTCCGGCCGTTATAGACGAGACTGCGGATATAAAGACGGCAGTATCTTCCGTTATTCTTTCAAAGACTTTTGACAACGGTATGATATGCGCTTCCGAACAGGCGGTTATAGCGGTAAAAGACGTATATGACGCAGTACGAAAAGAATTCGCTTATCGCGGAGCTTATATACTTAGTCCCGAAGAAAAGGAAAAAGTAGGGAAAACGGTTATTATAAACGGGAGCGTCAATCCTAAAATAGTCGGTCAGAGCGCTTGTTTTATCGCTTCTATGGCAGGCATAGAAGTTCCGGAGAACACTAAAATTCTTATAGGCGAAGTTACCGACGTATCGATCGAAGAAGAATTTGCGCATGAAAAATTGTCTCCTGTTTTGGCTCTTTACAAAGCTGATGATTTTTATCAGGCCGTAGATATCGCTTATCATCTCGTCGAGCTTGGAGGCGCCGGGCATTCCTCCGTTCTTTATACCGAACCTACAAAACAAGATAGAATAGAATATTTTGGAAATAAACTCCATACGGGACGAATTCTCGTTAATTCTCCGTCTTCTCACGGCGGTATTGGCGATTTGTATAATTTTAGGCTGGAACCTTCGCTTACTTTGGGCTGCGGTTCTTGGGGAGGCAATTCGGTTAGCGAAAATGTCGGCGTAAAACATCTGCTTAATTATAAGACCGTAGCCGAGAGGAGAGAAAATATGCTGTGGTTTAGAATTCCGCCCAAAGTTTATTTTAAGAGAGGATCGGTTGATTTGGCTCTTAGAGAATTAAAAGGGAAAAAGCGCGCTTTTATTATAACCGACAGATATCTTTTCAATTCCGGAACGGTTTATAACGTGACTAACGTGCTTGAGGAAATAAACGTGGATTTCCAGATATTTTTCGACGTTAAACCTGATCCCACTCTTTCTACTATTAGAGACGCTCTCAATGTAGTGAGACCTTATGAGCCGGACGTTTTAATCGCTCTCGGAGGCGGTTCTCCGATTGACGCGGCTAAAATTATTTGGTTAATGTATGAGCATCCCGAAACTAATTTTGAAGATATATCCATGCGCTTTATGGATATCAGAAAAAGAATTTGTTCGCTTCCCGAATTAGGTAAAAAAGCTCAGCTGGTCGCTATTCCTACGACTTCGGGAACAGGTTCCGAAGTAACTCCGTTCTCTATTATTACGGAAGACGAGACTCATGTTAAATATGCTATTGCCGATTATGCGTTGACTCCCAATATGGCTATTATAGATCCTAATTTTGTGGATTCCATGCCTAAAGGACTTTGCGCTGCGAGCGGATTTGACGCTCTAGTGCATGCCGTAGAAGCTTATATCTCTTCTATGGCTACGAATTTTACAAATTCGAATTCCCTTGAAGCCATAAAGCTTATTTTTAGATACCTGCCCAGATCTTACGAGAAGGGGAAAGACGATCCGGTAGCCAGGGAAAAAATGCACTACGCTTCGACTATTGCGGGAATGGCTTTCGCCAACGCTTTTCTCGGCGTTTGTCATTCTATGGCGCATAAATTGGGAGCCGCTTTCAATATTCCTCATGGAATTGCGAATGCGCTTCTGTTTAGCCAGGTTATTAAATACAACGCTACCGAAAGACCGGTAAAACAATGCGCTTTTCCGCAGTACAGATATCCTAACGTTAAGGAAAAATTGGGTCAGATTATAGACGAGCTGAAGATAACCGATAAAGAACATACTGACGACGAGAAGATAGAGCTTTTGCTTGAAGAAATTAACAAACTGAAAAAAGTCCTTAATCTTCCTATGTCGATAAAAGACGCAGGAGTAAGCGAGCAGGCTTTCTATGCTAAGCTGGACGAACTTACGGAACTTGCGTTCGACGATCAATGCACCGGAACTAATCCTTCTTATCCTTTGATGTCGGAAATAAGAAAAATATATATAGACGCTTTTAACGGAGTCGTTTAGTTTTAATAAAATAAAACAATAAAAAAACTGCGAAAATCTGAAGTTAAATATTATATTTTAGCTTATATTTCGTAGTTTTTTTATTTGTGAAAAGTATTAAGATTTGACAGCTAGCGTCAGCATTCGCCGGATTTAATGCAAACGTTGTGAACTGAGATATGATGAAGAAGCGGCGAATACGCGTTCATAAAAAAAAATTAACGTATTCGCAATATTTATGCCTTGGAGTCGTCCTAATTTCGATTTGATAGAGGCGAATGCCGTTTCATTATTTCGCGAGGCATAGAAAAAAGCGGGCAAGAAGTTTGGAAATCTTACCCGCTTTCAGCAAGCTGCCGTTAGCTTTTATTGAACGATCGTGTTTTTTTTAAATTTGTCTCATTACCGCTTCAAGCGCGTCTAAAGCGTCTTGCGGAAGAGCGTCTTTACCGCCTTTTTCAGTTTCTCTTGACTTTACGAAAGCTATTCTGTCTTGCATTCTCTTTGAAAACTGTTCGGCGTATTCTTTATTGTCAAACGAAGCGTCAAAACCTTCTACTTTAATAATTTCCATATCGCTGAAATTGCCCCATTTTTCAAATACGGCTTTGCCTTCTACTATAGATTCTATTATGCCGAGAGTATGTTTAGGCTCTACTTTTTTCCCCATAAATTCTCCGGTATTTAAAATATAGCAATCTACGCCGTCTTCTATCAATTTTTTGAATCTTTCGTAGTCTGTTTTAAGAGGATACACTCTGAACGGATTAGCATAAGGCTCAACTACCAGGGCGTTAGGATCAACGCCGCATGCAAGTCTTTCCGCAGAGCTTCTTTTCGTCGCTAAAGTAGCTCCCATTGCGCTCCCCAGAGCGGCTCCTGAGAGTTTTACGCAAGGAGGCATGGTAGGGTCTTTCATAAGCCAGAATATTGCGTTGATCGGTTCGTTTATTCTATCTACTCTGTTTGGAGACCATAATCTTGATTTGACGGCTCTTCCGTTTCCGTTTCTTATATCTTCGGTAACCGAGTATACTTTTCCGTCTTCTTTTTGAATCGCTCCGTTATTTTGCTGAGTCACAATATATTTATTGTCTTCGCATTCCATTGGATAATCCGCGGTTTTATCAAAATAGGCCGGTTCTAAGGCGATGGAATATTTATCATGAATATTAATTATAAACGCGTCGTCATGCAGAACCGTTATATCGTATTTTCCTCCATGTTTGGCATGAGTTATCGTTGATTTTCCGGAACCTGAAAGTCCGAATACTGCCGCTTGGAATGATTTGCCGTCGCGAAGGTTATAACGTTTCATTCCTCCATGACAAGAAGCGTATCCGTTTCTTGCCGCGCATCCCCATGCTAAAGTTAAAGTGCCTTTTTTATGTTCTCCAAAATATCTCATTCCAAGTATAGCGGCTACGTTATGTTCCGGATCAAAGAATGTTAATCCATATGGAAAATCAGGGTGAGACCAGTCAGGATCGGAAAATACGAAAATTTCTCCTTCTGAAATAGCTCTGGAATTTTCATACATATTGGCATATTCTTCGTTGACATATTGGAAATTTAAAAGCCACGAATACATTATATTCTCAAAGCCGGCCGGTATTAGAAGGTGAGCTTTTATCATAAAATCTTGTTCTAAACCGACTATTGCTTCCGTTTTATATAGAAGTTTATATCTTGAGGCATATGCCGCTTCTCTTATTATCGGAAGCAATTCTTTTAGATCGCATCCGGGCTCTCCTACGATTTTTCTGGCCGCCGCGCAGCGTCCGACTACGGAGCCGTCGTTGAATAAAAGCTGATTGGCTCCTTTTGGCAAACCTATTTTTTCAGGCATATATACGGGCATTCCGGTAAGTTCGATGGTTCCGGGACTGCGAAGGGCCAATTTATAAGCTTCCGCTACAGATTTTACATGTTCTACATTGTTGCCAAAAAAAGGCGCGGTTATAGTCGCTCTGGCCGCAGACATGATTTTTTTTAGTTCTTGTTGATTTGTATAAAATTCAATTGCGCTCATTGTAAGTGTCCTTTCTAGTTAGATTTAGTGTAAAGATGCGTTGAGTAATACAAGCTTTTTGATTATAGATTAAAAATTTAATAAGCGTATTTTTATTTGCAAAGAGCTATCAATACTCCTGCCGCTAATGCCGAACCTATTACTCCTGATACGTTAGGGCCCATGGCGTGCATTAAAAGGAAATTCTGGGGATTACTTTCTTGTCCGACCTTATTGACTACTCTGGCTGCCATTGGAACCGCCGATACTCCGGCCGCGCCGATTAGAGGATTGATTTTTGTCTTTGATACCAGATTCATTATTTTTGCAAATATAACTCCGGAAGCCGTAGCTAAGACGAAAGCAAATAGTCCTAGAAATAATATTCCTAACGTTTGTACGGTAAGAAATTGTTCCGCGGACAGTTTTGAGCCTACTGAAAGTCCTAAAAGAATAGTTACGATATTGATAAATTCATTTTGCAACGTTTTGGAAAGTCTATCGACTACTCCGCATTCTCTTGCCAGATTTCCGAAGGTTAAAGATCCAATCAAAGGAGTCGCGTCAGGTAAGAATATGGCGCAGATAAAGAGGACTAAAAGCGGAAATACGATTTTTTCTGTTTTTGACACTTCTCTTAGCTGAACCATTTCTATTTTGCGTTCTTTTTCAGTCGTAAGCAGTTTCATTATCGGAGGCTGTATTATAGGAACTAAGGCCATATAAGAATATGCGGCTACCGCTATAGCTCCCAGTAAGTCAGGAGACAATTTGCTTGTGACGAATATGGACGTAGGACCGTCTGCGCCTCCTATTATGCCTATAGACGCCGCGTCTTTTAAATCAAACCCTAATCCTGCGTACGTGCCTAAAGCGAGCGCTCCGAGCAGAGCTCCGAAAATGCCGAATTGAGCCGCTCCTCCTAAAAGAGCCGTTTTTGGATTAGCGATTAGCGGTCCGAAATCAGTCATTGCGCCTACTCCCATGAAGATAAATAACGGAAAAAGGCCAGATTCTATTCCCATAACATAAATTTGATGGAGAAAGCCTCCTTCTTGAGCCATATCTATAAGAGGAATATTGGCTAATAGCCCTCCAAAACCTATCGGAAGCAATAGCAGAGGTTCGTATTGTTTTTTTATCGCAAGATATAGCAGCGCTATACAGACGGCAAACATTATTATAACGCCGAACTGATTAAGAAATTGCTCTATTCCGTTTAAACCCGGCTGAGTCGGTTTAATAATATGAAAATATCCTGTGCTTTCGTTTAACGCAGTCAATTTTACTAATAATTCGTCAAAATTCATGGTTGCCTCTTATTTTCTACCTTATTGTCATTAAAACTTGACCGGATGTTATTTGATCTCCGACGGCCGCTTTGATCGACGCAATTGTTCCTTCGAAAGGAGACGGAATTTCCATATCCATTTTCATAGCTTCTATAATAGCTACCGTCTCGTTTTCTTTTATGTGATCGCCTTCTTTTACTAAAATCTGCTTTAACGATCCGGATAATTTAGCCGATATTGATTTTTCTTCTTTAGCCTGATTTTGAGTCGTTTGCGATTCTCCCGCCTTTACGGAAACTTCGTAAGTTTTTCCGTTAATCACGGCTTTTTCGCCTTCCAATTTAACCGTATAGGTTTTCCCGTTTACGGTGACGGCGTACTTATCCGTTTTTAAAGGTTCGCCGGAAGTATTCGCTTTGTTTTTATCTTTTTTTCTAACTCCTATTTTGCCTTTTCCCAGCAGAAAATCAATGCCTTTTTCTTTGCAAGCGGCCGCGATGAATATATTTTCTTCGGTAGTTTCCAGCCCTGCTTTTTGAAGCGTCGCGGTGGCGGCTTTTATTCCCTTAGTTTCGTCTTTATCGTTTAAGTCTATTACTTTTTCTGAAGTAGGCTCTAAATTAAGTTGTTCTTGAGCTAATTTTACTACTTCGGGATCAGGAGCGCAGGGAGTCTTGCCAAAGTAGCCTAGGGCCATTTTGCCGTATCCTTCGGTAATCTTTTTCCAAGGGCCTAACATTACGTTAGAATATGCTTGCTGGAAATAAAATTGAGAAACGGGGGTCACCGAAGTTGCGAATCCTCCTTTTTCTACGACTTCTTTCATCGCTTTGACTACTTCCGGAAATCTGTCCATGGTTCCGTTGTCTCTCATCATTTGAGTATTAGCGGTTAAAGCTCCGCCCGGAAGAGGGGATTGTATAATCATTGGATTGACGTCTGCGGCTTCGGGCGGTAGAAAATAATCTTTCATACAATCTTTAAAGATTTCTTCCGCTATCATAATTTTCTCTATATCAATTCCAAGAACGTATTCCGTGTCTCTTAAAGCATGCCACATCGAAACGATATCAGGCTGCGACGTTCCTCCCGAAACAGGCTTCATCGCAAGGTCAATAGCGTTGGCTCCTCCTTCCAAAGCCGAAAGGTATGAAGCTAAGCCGGTTCCGGCGGTTTCATGAGAATGGAATCTTATAACCGCCTTTTTTCCAAGTATTTCCCTAGCCATTTTTACCGTTTCGTAGACTTTTCTTGGATGCGAAGTTCCCGAAGCGTCTTTAAAGCACAGCGTATCAAACGGTATTTCGGCTTCCAGTATATTCTCCAGAATTTTTTTGTAAAAAGCGGCGTCATGCGCTCCTTTACAGCCTATGGGCAAATCCATCATCGTTATAGTTACTTCGTGCTTTAAACCGTTGTTTTTTATACATTGGCCGGAATAGATTAAATTGTCGACGTCATTTAACGCGTCGAAATTTCTAATCGTAGTCATACCATGTTTTTTAAATAATTTAGCATGGAGATTTATAATATCGCGAGGCTGCGATTCTAGACCTACGACGTTCACGCCTCTTGCTAACGTTTGCAGCTCTATGTCTGGCCCGACTTCTTTTCTTATCGTATCCATCATGTCGAACGCATTTTCGTTGCAGTAAAAAATGGGAGCTTGGAATCTGGCTCCGCCGCCGACTTCAAAATGTTTTAAACCGGCTTCCTTTGCGGCTCTTAGCGCAGGAAGGAAATCTTTAGTAAAGACTCTGGCTCCGTAAACGGATTGAAATCCGTCTCTAAACGAAGTATCCATTATTTTAATTTGCTTTTTACTCATAAGTTTACCCTCGTTGTTTTATCTCCACGCTTTTATCGCGGCTATAGCTACCGCTATTTCTTCATTCTCAAGTTCAATTTCGCTTTTGCAAGTCGTTTGGTTTTGTGTCGTCTTGCGTTCTTCTTTTGGCAGCAAACAAATAACGTAAGACGTTAAATGCATGGCGCATACAAGAATAGTCAGAAATATAAAGACTGTTAACATGCCTATAATAGTTATCTCGATTCCTGCATCCATGATATTACCTCGGATTAAAATATTTAGTTTATAACTTAATCTAGTTATTATATAACATTTAATGATAATGTGCAAATTTTATTTTGATAGGATTTTTTGCCAAAGCGTAATAGACATTTGGATTTTTACCTGACTCCCGTAAGTTTGACACATTTTGTGAGAAATGATATACTTTTAAACGTTATATTTTTTATATGCGAAACGTTACGTTTATTTATATTGATTAAATGTGAAGCTGGTATAAATTAATGACGACTAATTTTATTTGTAGATTATTGTTATTATTGCTATTATTATTTCCGGTTAGCCGGGTTTTAGCGGATGAATATTATGTTTCAGGGAGCGTTATAACGGAGGTTCCTTTTACAGGTAAGGAAATTCTGCTTCAAGGTAACTGGAAATATACCGACGATATTCATTATAAAGATTTTTCTTCCGTTTATATGACCTCGTATGCTTCTAAAAAAAATAAATTGAACGCCGCGAATTTAAATTATCGAAAGCGGCGTTCTTTGTCATCCAGAAGCGGTCTTAGTCATGAAAGACAAAAATTGGATATTACGCCTATTATACTGAAATACGCTAAAAAGTATGAAATTAATCCTTATATTATAAAATCTGTCATTGAAATTGAATCGAATTATAATCCTAACGCTATTTCTTCTTCGGGAGCCTGCGGACTTATGCAGTTAAAACCGTCGACGGCTAAAGATATGGGAGTTTATGATTATTGGAATCCTGAAAAAAATATAGAGGCCGGATCTAAGTATTTAAGATTGATGCTTAACAAGTTCAAAAAACTAGATATTGCTTTAGCCGCTTATAACCAAGGTCCCGGGACAGTTGCCAGGGCAGGAGGGAGAATTCCTAATAATACCGCCAAAAGATATATAGAAAAATTTTACAAGGCTCTTAAAAAGGGCGAAGTTTAGTTCGTTGCATAATAATATTTAAGAAGGGCTTTATCTTTGATAAAGCCCTTCTTAAATATTATTATGCGTTTTCTGATACTTCCAACGCTTTTAATTTTTCATTTTCGGCAAATCTAACGCTTTCGCCTTCCAGCCAGAAATTTGGATGCATAATGCAGGTATTTAAACCTTTGCATTTTAAACATTTTTTTATTCTCATATTGACTTCTCTGATTCTTTTATCATGACAGTCTATGTCAAAAAAATTAAAATTATCATAATATTTTTTTAGATATGTTTCACAGTAATTCATTTTGCCTCCACATTAGCCATTCATGTTTACGTCTTGTTAATCTGGTCTTATTTCGATGATTGGATGCGTTTAAAGACGAATTCCGTAGAAGTTTCCCATATTTTCAACGCAGATTATCTCAATATATTAATACGCGATTTATATTAATACAGACGCGACGTTGTATTCAGATTCTATTTTTTTACTTACCTTCCTTTTTTTATTCTTTAGTCTGAAAAAATACAGTGGACATTCCCCAGGAAAATCTGTATTTTTTAGAAAATATTCGTTTAAAACTCTTTTCCGGCAGCGGTTTTGAAACTGAAACGATTTTTACGCTGTGAGGAATATTTTTGATGAGTTCCGCTATCTTTCTAAGAAAATGCATTTCCATCGTAGTAGCCGCTATAAAGATAATGGTTCCTTCGTTTAAGTCGGCGCATAACAAGTCGCAGCATATAAATTTTATCTTTTTATCATTTAAATATGACGCGATTTTATTTGATTTATTTGCAAATTTTTCTATGATTTCTATACCCACAGCTTTGCGTAGATTTGCAAGATATGCTCCGAAAACGGTTAAGCCTCTTCCGCTGCCGAGGTCTATAAAGATGTCTTCGGAAGAAGCGTCTATATCTTTTAGTATTTTACAAATAGTCATGATGGAAGTTTCCCCATATATAAAATTATTCTCGTTTGGGCGAAGTTTTTTGAGCGTTTTATATGGGGATTCTGTCATATAGAGGAAGCAAGTCGCTAAATCGATTATCCACCAGTCTTTATTACGGCAGAAATAAAACGTTTCTTCCGCTTTAATTAAAATATTATAAAGATTAGTTTCAATTATATATCCTAAAGTTATAGAAGAATCATATTGATTGTTATTTTTCCTCATTTTATATGTATTGAAACGTTTAGGAAGACGTTGTCCGCTTATTCGTCCTCTTTTCGTGGCGTATCCGTTATATTATCCATAATTTTACTTTTTAATTTCGATTTTATATTATGCGGCAGTTTAGGAAGTCTTCCCGTTTTTTCCATTAAATTGTTGAAGAGTTCGTCGAGCCTTGGGGCGGAATGCTGTTGTATATTGCTTATGCTTATTTCTGAAGGGCGAGTCGTTTCCGTTTCTTGACTTGGCAGCGATTCCGTAGAATTTGCCAAGGAGCCTTGAGTTAATTTTTGATGTTCTTCCGTTTCATTCGTTTCTTGGATGTTGCGGTGCGATTCAAATGTTTTCAATGGATTAAAATCGTCATTTGTTTCGCGAACTTTATCAATGTCTGCGTTTTCTGCTTCTCTTTTTCGATCTGAAAAATTAGACGACGCTAAATTCCTTTGACTCTCTTTTTTTTCTTTCAATGTCTTTAGAAGAACGTTCAAATCCGGCAATTTTCCTGAGGCCGTAGGTTTTAATACCGAGCTTAAATCCGGCAGTTTTCCTGAGGCTGTGGGTTCTAAGACCGAGCTTAAATCCGGCAGGTTTTCTGAAGATGAAGAAACGACGTCTTGTTCTTTAGATATTTCCGGGGTTTTGTTGCGCTGTACAGATATAGTGTCAAAGTCGTTTTCTTCTTTTGGTTCTAGTTTGTCTTTAAGTTCTTCCAAGACTTCGCCGTCATTGGAAAATGCTTTGGCTTGCGATACGCTTTTTTCCGTTATTATATTTTGTTCTTCTTTTGGTTCCGGTTTGTCTTTAAGTTCTTCTAAAGCTTCGCCGTCATTGGAAAATGCTTTGGCTTGCGATACGCTTTCTGAATTCGTAGATTTTAGCGTCCTCAAATAATCGGGTAATCTTCCCGACGTAGACTTTAATACCGAGCTTAGATCCGGCAGTTTTCCCGACGGCGTAGGCTTTAATACCGAACTTAGATCCGGCAGTTTTCCCGACGGCGTAGGCTTTAATACCGAGCTTAGATCCGGCAGTTTTCCCGACGGCGTAGAATTTAATACCGAGTTTAGCTCTTGAGCTTTTCCCGTTGTTGAATGTTCTTTGGCGTCTTCGCTATATGTGCTTTGTTCAATAATAACCGTTTTATAAGCGTGTCTTTTAAATTTAGAGATTTGTTGTTTTGTCGAGTCTGCCGCTCCTTGAACGTCTTCAGTTTTTATTGATTCTTCGTCCCTATCGGTTATCACCGTAGAGTATTCTGATGGCATAATAGAGTCGTTGGGAGATATGGACGTATTTTGAGATGAATTTAAAGAATTTTCGTCTTCGTTTAAAAATTTAGACAACAATTCGTTCTTTTTCTTAACGTTAGTTTCTATTTTTTCGTTTTCTTCATTCGCTTCTGACGCATAAATAGTGTCTAGACTTAATTTTACCGGTTCTGCCTTCGCTTCTTCTTGTTGACTTTTTTTATTTATAACGCTTAATAAGATAGACGATTTGCCTTTTAACGCCAAAGTAGACGTATCGATTCTTGATTTTAATCTGCCTGTTTTTGTAGGATTATTAGGTTCTTGCCGATCCGTTTTTACTGACGAAGGCTTAGAGTCCGGCTTTTCACTTGTAATGCGCTCTTTTTGTTGCAGATGTTCGGTATTTGCCTTATTACGTTTGGCTATAGCCTTTTTTGTAAGTTCCTTAAACGCAGATTTGGACATTACCATAGTAGCTTTTGATATTTTTACGGGTTCGGCGTCTTGAGATCCGCTTAAAAAGGCGTTAAGGAGTTTGCCTTTTTGTTTTTCTTCAGGGCGTTCCTGCTTTTTATCGTCAATCTCGGTTTGCGCGGATGCTTGCGTTGGCGTTTCTTTTTGTTTTTGCTTTTGGGATCCTTGTTCGATTTCTTTTGTCTCGACCGATTCGATAGTATAGAATCCTGAAGAATCAGGCTGAGATTTATTCGTCTTTAAAGCCGAGGCGTCTTGAGCTAGAATTTCTTCCAGAAGTTTTCTGGCTTTGTTTTTTTGTTTGTCCGCGGCTTCAGAATTAGCGGTTTTTTCCGCAGATTTAGAGATATCTTCTTTTTTGGCTTCTTTATCGTCGTTAATGGGTTTCCTCGTATTTTTAGTAGCTTTTGACGAGGTATGCCTTATAATTATGCCGTATAATTTTTCAAAAGATTCCATATCTTTATATATGACGGCTTTATTAGTTTCAGAAATAATAATTAAGGTTTTCAGCGTTTCGGTGATTTGAACGATATCTTTCCATCTTATTAGAGCTTTGACCCCGTATTGGTTTACCACAAATATACCTGAATGATCAGTGACGTACTTTGTCGTTTTTCTAAGCATGGCGGAAGCCAAAATAGGTCCTCCTACGAAAAGCACTAAAGGAATTCCTATTATTACGTACCAGTAGTCTACTAGTGTGATGGAATACTTAAGGCTAGCCGTAGTTTCGGCCGTTAGAGCTTTCCAATTAAAATTGGAGATTACAAAGACGGCTATGAATATAATGCCTAAAAGCGTTATAGATATACCCTTAGTCAGTTCTTTTTTTACTACTTCGTTAGAATATTCGAAATTCATAATTCAAACGATATCCTGTCAGGATGCCTTTCATTATATACTCGGCGCGTCTAAACTGAAGTTGACAAACTGCCTTTTATCAATTTTATATTTTCTATTTTTGTTATTCTTTTTCCGCTTTTTTTAGCAAATATTTTTGAAAACATTTCATACGTTTTAGTTGGGAATATATATCGTTTGCAAAATTTTGAGGATTCTTATGAACAGAAAGTAAAAAACTATTAAACGGGGCTCCTGTCAGGAGCCCCGTTTAATAGTTTTTTACTTTCTGTTCATATCGGCTATTTCTTCGTCTCTGGACGGTAAAATTTCTAATTGCTCTCCGTCTATTTTAATTTTTGTCTTTTTGGAAGAGATGTTTGAGTTTTCCGTTCCGGATAATAGTTCTTCTCCTGGCTTGAGGGCTTCTAGAGCTTTTCTTAATTGCTCCTGTTTTTCTAAAGCTTCTTCAACGTTGAAGAAAGTTCCGAAATATTTAGTTAAAACGTCTTTGTTCTCCTGTGTTGTGACGTCTAGATAAGCCATTTCTCTAAGTTGTCGATTTAGCAGTTCAAATTCCGCTTTTATTGTTCCGGAATCATAGTTAGCCGACGTTACATGGATTCTTACGCCTTTTTTGCAGACTTCTCCTATTATCTCTTTTAGATCTCTATCTGAATCTATGTTAGCCTGCTCGATAGAAATTTCTTTATTCGCTTCGTATAATCCGGCTTTCAGCCATTGATCGCTGAAAGTTCCTCTTCCTATTCTTACCATTTCAGGATGAGTGATCATACATCCGTAAGCTACGGTATCGTCTAAGCCTTTGGAGCTTAAAGAGTGACCGCCGGAATACGCTTTTTCCTTATCTATTTCTATATAATTATTATGTAAGCTTTCATCTGTCATAAATCCAAATTTGACTCCTGCAGATTCCAGATCAGCTATGGTTTTTTCCGCTTTTGACGTCTTCTTTGGAAGTAGTATGTGAATTTTTAATCCTTGTTGAGCTTTGTTTTTGATAAGTTCTGTTATTTTATCGTCCGAAAGTTCTCGCGTAGTTATCATTATGCTGGAGTCTGCCTCTTTAATTAGCGTTTCAAGTTTTTGACGAGCATTTCCGGGGCTTGATATGATATTTGAGGTAGGATTTAAGGAGTGAGTTTCATCCGTTCCGTTAAATCTTGCTTCCAGGAGATTTTCTATGTCTTTTACTTCATTAGGAGCGATATTTATTACTCCATAAGAATTATTATAATTGAAAGCCGATTTGGAGACGTTATCGGGGAATGTAATGGCTTCTTTCCCATCTATTGCCATACAAGTTCCCGCGGTGGGCTTGTAGGTAGGATCAGACCATTTTACTTTTACTCCAGCCTCTTTTAATTCTTCGGCCATGGTGATATTCGTAGTGCAGTTAGGATCCCAAGGAAAAGGATTTTCAGGCATAATTACCGAGACGTCCACTCCTCTTTTAGCCGCTTGTTTTAACGCGTTTTTTGTCCCTCCGTCGCTAAACAGGCATGTTTCCAGAACTATGCTGTCTTCCGCCGTTCTGATAGCCGATTTAAATGCTGAGCCTATAGCCGTAGGATCGGTTATTATCATCTTGGAAGGTATTTCAAATCCTTTTTCTTGATATTTGTCGACTATCTCTCCCAGTTGTTCCTCTTTATCATGGAAGATGTATCCTAACTCTCTGTTTCTATCGATTGCGGACATGCTGAAATTTTGAGAGCCTACGTAAGTTTTGCTGTCTTTTGTGTTTGAGTCTACCGTAACGGCTTTCGCATGTATATAAGGAGATACTAAAAAATGGACGTCCGCTCCTTTTAGGTGAAGATATGCCGCAGGCTGAAGGTTTTTTTGAGCTATTCCCGGATCTGTTACGGTAAGTTCAGTCTTTACTCCTTCGTCAATTTTCTTGGCAAGCAAGGCTACCATTTCTTTGTCCGTTATAGCTTGCTGCAGAATATTTATATTTTTGCTGGCGCCGTCAATTAAACTGTGGAGTTTGCCTCTCGCGTTGTCAGGACTTATTACAAGATTAGTTTCTCCCATATCGGGAAGCTCGACTCTGTCCCAATCGGAATTAAATATAGTTTGAATTTGTTCTACCGTTTTTTGATCGTTTATTAATATCGCTCCTAAGTCTAGATTTTTCCCAAAAGTAGAACTTCCTAAATTACCCGTTAAGATTAGCGCCTTTTCGCCGTCGAACACCATGCTTTTTTCATGAGTTACTCTGCTTTTTGAAAATTTGGGATTATCAGGCTTGTATTCGGCCCCTTTTGACACTAAATTTTCGACGAAAGGCTTGCTAGGATTATCCTTTGTTCGAGTCCAGTAAAAAGGATCGTCCTCGATCATAAGCCTGACTTTTACCCCTCTTTCCAGAGCTCTTTCAAACGCGGCGGTTAACTCCGGCGTATTTGCGGTTACGATATATATATGAAGATCAATCGATTCCTTCGCGTTATCGATCATGTTCACTAATAAATCGAGTCCCTTTTCTCTCATTACGACAATTTCCGGAGCTTGAGTCTTGGACGTTGTTTTTGTCTCGGGACTTGAGCCGCTTTTTCTCGATTCGGTCGTATATGACGAACGTATATCCGCCGTATCGGACGCTTGAGGCTCTACTATAGGCGTAGAGCCGTTAACCGCTGCGGTTTTGCCCATAGGAGCTATTTGATTAGTTATTCCAAAATTTATTCCGCTTATATTCATAAAAACAACCGTCACATTCCTTTCCTGATTATAACAGAAACGTCTCTCAAAAATTGAACGAGCTCTCCGATATCTTCTAGCTTACCCGTTATATTGACGATATCTCGTTTCTCTTTGTCGTATTCAAATTGTTTTCCCGCCAGAGAGATTGATTTTTCTTCGGTTGATAGGAGACGAGCGTACTGATATCTTATTCGGCCCTTTGAATTTATGTAGATTTGATGGTTTACGCCTTGTTCGTCTTTTATGCCGTTTACCGTTTCGCCTATGGACGAATCGAACCCTGCGCTTTCAAGTATTTCAGAAATAACTTCATCGTTAAATTCCCAAGCCAATTTTTATAACCTCCTGAAATGAAGGAGAAAATTATTAATTATATCTTTATGTGAATTATATCATATTATTTATATGTTATTTTCATTAATTTTGTTAATAAAATGTTAATAGTCAGTAATTAAGAATGACTGTTAGCTGTTAGATACAGACTTAAGAAAATCTCCGATTAATTATTAATATAATAAAACAAGCCCGCGATCCAATGGAACCAAGGCTTGATATTATAATATTTTGATTTGACCGTTAAGCTTTTTTATTCAATTAACGGCCGCTTCTAGATATAAATCGCAATATTTTTCTAAAGAGCGTATTTTTTTATGAAGGCCGTAAATTTATCCATCGCTTCTTCTAAAATATTTTCCGGCGGAAGATAGACTATTCGGAAAAATAAATCGGTCGGGTCAGTCATAAATCCGGAACCATGGACGAAAAGCACTCCGGTTTCTTTCAGCAGCGTCAGGATAAATTCTTCGTCGTTTTTAAATTTGGAATTTATTAGTTTTGGAGTCATATAGAAGGCGGCTTCGGGTTTGACGCAGGAAATAAGCCCTGTGTTAATAAGTTTGTCGTATACTAAATCTCTGCGTTTTTCCAATTTTGCGTTAGTCTCTTGAATATGATCCTGAGGTCCGTTTAGAGCTGCGGATATAGCGTATTGGAATGGAGAAGGGCTGCATAGTCGGGCATCGAAAAGTTTCTTGAGCGCCGACGCGTATTTTGGCGATTCAAAATTAGATAAGGCAAGCCATCCGATTCTCCAACCTGGAACAAGATAAGCTTTTGACATGCCGTTTAAAGTTATTACGGGAACTTCGCCGGAAAGAGAAGCGGTAGAATAATGCTTTTTTCTAAAGATAAGCTTATCGTATATTTCGTCGGAAAAAACGACTAAATTACGCCGTTTTGCTAAGGCTAATATATCTTCAAGGATTTGTTTGTCATAGACGGCTCCGGTCGGGTTGTTTGGATTGATTAAAATTATAGCCCTTGTTTTTTCGTCTATAGCGTTTTCGATTGAATTTAACGACGGAAACCATGATGAGTCGAAGCCGTATGTTTTTGCCTGCGCTCCAAGTTTAGTCAGCGCGGCTTGATAAAGAGGATATCCCGGAACCGGAATAAGCGCATTTTCTCCGGGATTTAAGAGCGCGGCGAGCGCAAGCTCGATTCCTTCGCTTGCTCCGGTAGTGACGAAGATATCGTCAGGAACCGTTTTTAAACCGTTCTTTTTGTTTAAAAACGCCGAGATAGCTTCTCTTGCCTCTTGACAGCCATATGAAGGAGCATAGCCGTTTTCTTTCGTCCTTAACGCGGATATCGCCGCTTCGATTATGTGTTCGGGCGTTTTGAAGTCATATTTACAGGGGTCTCCGATATTACAGTATAAAATTTTTTTGCCTTGATTTTCTAACTTTTTTGCTTCCGCTATAATATTTCTTATCGCATAAGTTATTTCAGAAGCTTTTTTTGATGGCGTTATCTCCAAATTATCACCTCCGAGAGTATTTCATTAATACTTCTATCGTTTTAATTTTGTATCCTTTAAATAATATTTTTTTATTAGGATTTAAAGGAGAGAGGAGCTTATTTGTATAATTAAATTACATACCTTAATTGAGTGGCGGCCGGATAATTCTTAGGCTGCGTCTTTATGTACTCAGTCGTTTTTTTTGTTGAAAATTTGAGAGAGCGTCAAGAATTTTTTTTATACGCGGTTTATAATCTGCTTCTATCTGCCGCTATCGTAAAGTAAGCGCGTTGAGTTATATATTTTTAGACAGCTTAACCGGCGTCGTATGTTTCGCTATAATATTCAAATAATGAAGGAATCGTTTTTTCGCTTTATATTGATAAGAAAAAATGTGTGGACGTTTTAATTTTGTTTAGCTTCAAGCGTTTGTCTTTAGGATACGGTTTTTTTATCGCCGTAGTCGTTTTGTTTTTTGCGGGATATATTTGTTTTGCGGCGGTTGACGGGCAGAAGGAATATATTAACGATATCAGGACAGAGATAGAGTTTAACGGATGTTATGCTTCTATGGCTAAAATAGAGGGAGCATTGGCTTCTTACGCTTTAGAGCGCGGAGGAAAGTATCCGGCGTCTTTAAAAGATTTGGTTCCGGCATATCTGGATTCCGTTCCGATTTGTCCTAAAGCTTTAAAAGATACCTATTCTTCGGAGTATTATGTTTCCGGAGATAGATTGGAGTATTGTTTTTGCTGCGGAGGATTAAATCATGGCGAGAAGCCGGACATTCCCGAAACCGTTTCTGATTTCGCTTTTATATCTTCCGAATCGAAAGAATCGCATTTAACGCGCTCGTTTGGAAAAGATAAACTTAAGGCGATTATTGATGCTCGTTTTTTGTATAGGAAAGCTTTGAACGCCAATGATTTAGCTCTTTGCGAAGATGTTCTCGAGGAACTTTTAATTCTTCAACCTTCGGGCAAGGCCGAATATTATGCCGAACAGGCATTGGTCTTTTTTAGGCAGGCGAAAACGGAAGCCGCTTTGGAGTCTTTAAAATTATCGTTAAATTTTGGGTTTGATCTTTACGAATGGGATAATTTGTATGATGAAATAATTAGGGAGGAAAATTACTATCCGGTTTCCGTTATTTTGCAAGATTATCTGGATTCCGCTAAAATATGTAATTTAGACGCGGTGTTCTTTTCTTTTTATTTTTGCGGCGACAATATGTCGGAAGATTTAGTCAGGAAACTTTGTCTGGCTAGTCTTAATTCTGAATCTTTAAGCGAATATTCCATCTTGAGCGAAATTTTGTTGAGAGGCAAATTAGCCGAATCCGAAGGAGATTTTCTGCTGGCGGAATCGTTTTATCTTACTATACGCAATTTGTCATGCGGAACGGAAATAAGGGATCGAATAATATGCGAATTGGCTGAGAAAGCGCTTAGAAAATTTTGAATTTATATATGGCGGCGCTTTGTCAATATATTAGGAGTAGATTTTTCCGGAACTTTATGTAAAATTTATAAATTTATTTAGTTTTTTACTTTTGATAACGGCTATAATCAATATTGAAAAATATAAATATTTGAGAGATGATATGTATGGGATATTGTTTTTTTGGAAGCGTTAACACAAAATATTGTCTTATAAAGAAAAATGATAAAATTTCTTTAATGAAAGAAGAATCTTTAATTTGGGAAAATTCCGTAGCAGGTTTAAATATGACCGACGCGGAGATAGCTAACTCCGGAGCAGTTTTGATACATGCCGAGAACATGTGTTATTTAGTGCTTCCTGGCTCATCGCGCCTGTCGCCTCTCGGCGATTTCGATTACGATAAGCTTTTTCCCGTTAAAGGGCGTCGTATGCGTTTATCGGAGGACGGTTCAAAAATAGCTTACATAAAATATGACGTAAAAAAGAATCGTTCTATCTTCGCAAAACTAACGACGTCTAAAGCTCCTGACGGCTCTGAAAGAAATCCTGTGGAATACGAACTTATTATAGAAGATTTAGCTTCCAGAAAACAAAGGCAGATTTATAAAGTGTCGTCTTATACTAATCTATCAGATTACTTTATATGGGATATTTCTTCCGATTTTCTACAGGTTATATTAAGCGTGCCTAAACAATCCGGAAACTCAATTGAGTTGTCTATTTATAATTTGAACTTAAAAGTATCTGCCGATAAAATGAGGAAAATACCTCTTAAAGACGCTAAAATACTAGACGTAGCTCTTCATAAAATCGGGGCATGGGGAATAAGAGTTTTAAAAAAAGAAATCGAAGCTTTCTTAATAATGGATAGGAATTCCGATATTTATCAAATTCCCGTCGCCTCCTCTGAAAAATTCTTTTATTTGGGCAGAGGTTTTTTTATCCTTGAATCAATCGGAGATAAAGGAGAAAGAGTTTTTACCGTAAAGCAGTTTAACGGAACTACTACCGCTTCCTATTCGATGGACATTTTCAAAGAGCATGGGATTGAGTTTGAACTTTTGTTCAACGATAAGGATATGCTTAATTTAGTTTATTATTTGGGAGATAAATTTTACTCTTACCCTGCGGACGTAGTAAATCTTTTGACCGAGCTTAGGAGAGTCGATATACTTCTTAAAACCGACGCTTCGCAGAGAAATTCTTTTTCTAATGGAGCTGCTTATTTTATGGATTATTTTGAGGCTCCTAATCTTGACGAAATGGAAAAATTAGAAGAAGACGTTAGAGATTCGCAATTATCCGGCAACTCGCTTCAGCAGAGACAACAAGATCATATGCATGAAACTTCACAGAACGCGTTTTCGGCATTAGCTTCTCAGACCGCTTCTAGAAATATAAAAGCCGGCGTTTCAAAACAGAAAGTATTGAAGGTCGAGTTAAAACTGCCGGAAATTCCTAAGGAGGAAAGCTCTCTTAAGTCAGGAAGCGACATTCAGATTAAGCCTGGGAGATTTAATTTAGACTTGTCTTTGGAGACTGAATCCGAAAAATCGCCTAAGGCTGCGGATAGACCTGTTTTGTCTCTTGATTTTTCAAATTCTTCGGCGTTTACAAGAGCTTCTGGAAATTCTATTCCGCTGGACGGAGAAAATTCTGACGGCGCGACCGGAGACGATTCTTCTTATCGGCCTAAGGCTGCGGAAAAGAAATTTGACGCATCTGATTTGCCTGCGGATAAGCCTACGGAAAGTCCTGCGGCTTCTTCCGTTCGAGATTCCGAAATTAGAAAGCTTGAAAAGTTGCTTGAATCGATAGAGGATAGATATTTACTGGGAGAAATTAACGAAGATTCGTATAAAGATTTGAAGTCGAAATATACTCGTCAGCTTAACGCTAAAAAAAATAAGGATATCGTTTGATCGCGTGTTTTGTCTCTCTTGAATTTTTGAAAGGATATTGTTGTTATTTAAAATTATGAACGTAAAGTCTTTTTCTTTCGCTGTTTTAGGCGGAGCGATAGGTTGTTTAATCATTTTATTTATTTTGTTTTTATTTAATCCGATTTTGTTTAATCCTTCGGCAGTTCGCGCGGCTTCTCAGCCTTTGCCGAGCGGAAACCTTAATGATGCGGCTAAATTGAATAACGAGCTTGGCGATATAGATATAATTTCTTCCGCCGCAGAGAAAATTATGCCTTCAGTAGTTTATATAGACACTAGGACTTTTATGGAGGTCGATCAGCCTGTTATTAGCATTTTTGGAATTCCGGGATACAGAAGTCAGATCGTTCCTAAAGAAGGAAGAGGCTCCGGAGTAGTTTGGGATAAAAATGGAATCATTTTAACTAACGAACATGTCATTCATGGCGCTAACGAAATTATGGTAACTTTTCAAAATGAACAAACATATCCTGCTGTTGTCAAGGGAGTGGATCCTATTTCTGATCTTGCCGTACTTCAGGTGAAGGCCGAAAATTTGACTCCGGCCGTTTTAGGAGATTCTGAACTTCTGAAGATAGGTCAGCCGGTTATAGCCGTAGGCAGCCCTTATCATTTTCAACAAACGGTTACTTACGGAGTGATAAGCGGACGCGGACGTAATTTATCGGATCAGTCTAAAGATTTTCAAGATCTTCTTCAGACCGACGCGGCTATTAATCCCGGGAATTCGGGAGGGCCTCTTGTAAATCTTAAGGGCGAAGTGATAGGTATAAATACGGCGATAATACCATACGCTCAAGGAATCGGATTCGCTATTCCTATAAATACGGTCAAAAATGTCGCTAATCAACTTATCGAAAAAGGAAAGGTTCTCAGATCTTACATAGGCATTACCATGATGGATTTGAATCCTCAGCTGGCCGCTTATATTGGATGCCGGGAAAACGGAGGAGTGGCGATTATAGGCGTCGAAAGGAATTCTCCCGGAGACCAAGCCGGCCTTCAACCTAAGGATGTTATTTTAAAAGTCGGAGGGAAAAAGATAACTTCCGGCGACGAGCTGAGAAATATTATAAGAAAATCTGCGCCCGGCGAACAGATAAGCCTGGAAATTTGGAGACATTCGCAAATTATGGAAGTTTCTGTCAAAATGGCCGGCAGATAGGAAGGGGGATTTATGATAATAAGAAAGTTTTTTTTGCTTTCGGCGATATCGCTCTTTTTGTTGAGTCCGGTTTTTGCCTCTGACGACGCTAAAACTATTCTTAGCAGGCTATACTGTCCTTCCGGTCAGATGCCCGTAGTCGACGCCGTTATAGAGCTTGAAGATATTTCTTCTCAAGATGATTCGGGGAAAATGTCTCTTGCAAGCCAAGATAAAATTTACTTTAAGAAAAATTGCAAAATAAGGATAGATATAATTATTATAGATCCCGGGGGACAGCTTGACGGCAAGCAAATGACGATTATAAGAGACGGTTTGAACGCCTTTCATTATTTATCTACGGGACAGTATCCCGTAAAGAAAAAGGTTGACGAACCGAGTCCGCCTCTAAATCTTTTATACGGCCTTGCCAGTTATCCGCAGGACGCGGCTAAAACATATAAGATACTTGGCAAAGAAAATATCGAAGGAGTTTCCGCCGTTAAGATAGGCATAACCGGAGTCGACGAGAATTCCGCGGTTTGGGTCGACGTTAAGAGATGCGTTCCGCTTAAGTTGGAAATAGAACAAAAAGACGGAGACGATAAGATAAAAAAGACGGTTATTTATAAAGATATAGGTATGACTAAGGACGGGCGTTATTTTCCTATGAAGCTGGAAAAATACGTGAACGGAAAACTGGCTTCTTTAATCGTGTATAAAGCCCTAGTCGTTAATACCGATTTAAAAGACGATTTATTTTCTCCTATGGAGACTATTTTAAAGTAATTCGGCTAGTTGGGCTTTGAGAAAGTTTATGAGAGTTTATGAAAAAGAAAGTATCATTTTTAATTTGTTTGTTTTTGCTTCTGTATTCTCCTGTTTTCGCTTCATTTAAATCAGCTGAATCCTATGTTCGAAAATTGGTCGATTCTAAAAAAGGACGTATGGATATAGGAGTTGGTTTTAAACATATTGAAAGCGGGAACGCATTTTTTATAAATCCTGATGCGAAGTATCCTCTTGCAAGCGTTTTTAAACTTCCTCTTATGATTGCCGTTCTTAAATCCGTAGACGAAGGCAAAATGACTCTTAAGGATTCCGTGACGTTGGAAACGTCTGATTTTTGTATAGGCAGCGGCGATTTACAATATGCCTCTCCGGGAAACTCTTATTCCGTATCGCATTTGCTTTATGAGATGATAGCCGTCAGCGATAATACGGCTGCTGACGCGCTTTGGAATGAGATTGGCTACGGAACCTGCGGAGCCTTGCTTAAAAATAACGGCATATTGAATAGCGACGTTTATATAGCCAACCGTCCGTCCTGGCTGCTTTCTTTGGCGCAGTACGGCGAATTTAAAGATTTTGACGGCTTTAAAATAGCTAAGGTATGGAAGGCTATGAATTACGAAGAGCGGATGAAAGCTATAGAAAAAGTTTTGTTTGAAAATAGAAATTTGACTATAAGAGAATTTCAGGAGATTGAGGACTCTTCGGCTTTTCGTCAAAAAGCCGGAGGGTATAAGTCTGACGTAGTCGTGGCGGAAGCTTTGGACAATTTAGGTTCTCCAAGAGATTTCGTATCTATTTTGGATCTGCTTTATAACCGTAAACTTCTTTCAGACCAAATGACTGTTAAAGCTTTGTGGTATTTGTCTAAGGTGAAGTTTAATTCCAGAATTCCGGGTAAACTTCCAAGGAACGTTAAAGTATGGCATAAAACCGGAACTATAACAGGATCTGTGAACGACGCGGGGATAATTGAATTCTCGCCTAAATCTCATGGAGTCTTGGTAGTTTTTGTCCGCAATATTTCCGAAGGCTGCCAGGCGGAAGCTTCTGACGCTATCTCTGATATCGCCTTCAGGCTTTACGAGTCTTATTCGACAAATCTTTGAAGACTGAGCTGCGCTGTTTTGGCAGCTTAGGGTAACAAGTCTGGTCTGTTTGCTTATTATTAGGAGTATTTACTAATTTTAGAAAGGATAGCGTTATAATTATGAATAATTTCGAACCTTCTTTCGACGACGTTGAACGTGGGCGTCTATGCGCTATTTTATGTTATCTTGTTCCGGTTGTTCCTTATATTATTATGAGTCCTAAATCGGAGTTTGCTAAATTTCATGCAAACGTTTCATTATGGGTGTTTGTATTGTCGATTTTATCATTCTTGATTATTCCAAGTCTTGTCGCGTTGTTCTTATGGGTATTTGGGCTTATACAGGCGTTCGTAGGAAAGGCCGATATTTTGTTCTTTTCTGATTTGGCAAAAAAATATCCTAATATTTTATTATGTATAAAATGAACTTTTTAAAAGTTTTTTTTCAGTTTTGATAATTTCGATAATATTAAAATTTCGCATACGGAAAGCGGCATATAAGCGCAGAACCCGATATTGTCTTTGCTATGTCGGTGGCGAATGTTATAGAGAGAAATATTCTGCGATTTGTCTTATCGTTTGCCAGACATTCTTGTATTACGCGTATTTTTGTCTATGTTGACGAAAATCCTGATAAATAAAAGGTTTATCTTGCCAAAAAACGAACTTTTTAGCCGCGAGTTCTGTTTTTTATAATAAGGCAGGATATTTTATTTTTTTTATATAAATTTTTAATAATATACGTATCTGCAAAAATATATTATGAAGAGGAATTTAAAATGAATAAGACCGCTGTTAAGACTTTTTACTCTTATGATATTCCCGATAATAAAAAGCTTATGAACGGCCTTCATGTCACTTTGGGGCTTTCATTCCTAGGTTTTTTGATTTTTTTCGTTATGTTTGTCACTTCTTTTTCTTCGCCGCAGTCTTGTTTTTTATTTTTATTGCTTTGCGTTGTTTTAGGGATTATTTGCGCTAACGTGTTTATGGCTAGGCAATTTTTTAATAAAGTATTTAACGGCGCTTCGATAGTAGCGCATGATTGGGGATTAGAAACGTCGACCGACGGTCTTAAGGAAAATATTAAATGGCAAGATATGATAAAATTAGAAAAGAATAATAAAAAGTTTTGTTTCATTATTTCTCAGGTTGAATATGTCGTTAAATATAACGGCGGTAGTTTTACTTTTTATTCAAGTTTAGAAAACGTGAATTTTCTTGAAAATTTTATAAGAAAAAATTTGAACGCTGAAAAAAGCAAGGATCTAAATTTGAATTGGTCGCACAAATAATTTGGAGGAAGTCTATGAGAAAAGTTTTAGCCGCGTTTGCCTTGTTCTTATGTTTCTTCTCTTCCGCATGCAGCTCTTTTAATCTTGATAAAGGAGTCGAAAATAAAAGCTCTGTCTCTAAAGACAACGACGGTAAATCTGCCTTAATCGATAAAAAAGCGGAATCTTCTGACAATACGTCTTCTTTGGCTTCCGTCAAAGACAGTTTTACGGGAGAGTTGGCCGTGTCGGTGTACTATGCCAGCATGTCTGAGGATCCGGACGGTTTAGCTCCTGAAGTTACTTATCCTACTTCTTTTAAAATCGCCGGAACTACCAGGGAAGAAGCCGCTAAGAAAGCTTTAGAACTTCTTATTTCCGGGCCTTCGGAAGAAAATAAAGCTAAAGGTTTTTATACTACGATTCCTAAAGATACTAAAGTTAATTTTATTAAGATTGAAGACGGCAAAATTATAGCCGATTTTTCTAAAAGTCTTAATTCCGGCGGCGGAAGCTGCGATATGCAGCAGAGAAGATCGCAGATAGAGAATACTTTAAGAAGCGTATTTCCTGACGATAAAGAAATTATAATTTCCGTAGAGGGTAATTCTGAACAAGCTCTCCAGCCTTAAACTAATTATTCGGAGGTTCTTAGTTTTATGAAGTTAAGGATATTTATTTGTGTTTTATGCTTTGTTTTATTCGCCGGAGAAATTTTTTCTGAAAACATTACGGTTAGACGTTTTGGAAATTCGGGAGAGAAACTCGGGGTTATAGGCATAAACGTCGGAGAGTATGCCTCTAATGATCGGACGTCTTTTTCACGGCTCCTTAAAGCCGGCATTAAGGCAGGCGGAGTTTTTATAAATACTTCTCCTTTTGTTGACGGAAGCGAAAAATTCGTTGCTGAGAATTTGGGCCCTTCGGCTAGAAAAAATTGCGTCTTAGCGACTAGATGGCGCACGGATAACGATAACGGCGAAGATGATTTTATCAGATCTTTTAACGCAAGTTTAAAAAATTTGAAGGTCGAAACTATCGACTGCGTTATTATAGACGAAATCAAAGAATTACGTTATTTGAGAAAAAATAGCATACTTCGCGCGTTTCATAATTTGAAAAAGCAGAATAAGACGAAGTATATTGGAGTTTACGTTAAAAAAACGGAAAAAGAACCTATATCTAAAATACTTTATTATATTATAAAGTCAGGCGATTATGATTTTGTCGTTTTAGATTACAATACGGATAATTTTAACGAAGCTCAGGATTATCTTGAAGGAGTCGCTAGATCCGGAATGGGAGTAATCGTTTCCGGGACCATTGAAGACAGCATGAAGAATGAGGAGCTTGCGAGAAGGATAGCCGCAAGATCTTCTTTGCCTTTGCAGCAGGCCGTTATACAGTGGGCGGTTTCGTCTAGTAGATGGATTTCTTCAGTACTTGTCCCTCCTTATAGCGAGTTTGACATGGATTTAATTCTTAAAGGAGGAGTAGAGGAAGACAACAGTTCTATCTTTGACTTTCGCTAAGCAGGAAATAAGCTTTTTATTCTAGAAGTTTATACTTGGTTATATATGGGATTTTTACATTTTAGTAAGTATTATAATTTTATTTAGCGAAGGAGAATATATTTAAATGGAAAATAGATGCAAC
>CASEKF010000046.1 GCA_949288455.1 uncultured bacterium | reverse complement strand
AATGGGTTCCCGATAACTCTTCAATTCGTAAAAAATTAATAGATATATATCGAGAAATTCTAAAAGCCGATTCCGGCAATCTTTCCGCTAGACATAAGCTTATAAATATTTTATTAAACGACGGATCCCCTGAAGAGGCAATCCCGGAATTTTTGCTGTTAGCTTCCACTTATCTTGATAAAGATATGCTTGACGAGGGAATATCCGTATGCGAAAAATTGCTTGATATAGATCCTGAAAATCTTAAGGCTAACGAGATCCTTGGAGAAATTTATTTTCGCCAGGGAGAGGGAGATCTGGCATTAGATCAATATTTGCATATCGTAAAACTTTTGAGAGATAAGGGAGACGAAGAAGGAGCGGATAAGCTCAATAAGGAACTTGTCAAAAAATTTCCTCAACAGATTGAGCTTTATTATCAGCAGGCTATTGAAGAGAAGGAAAAAGGAAATTTTACAAGCGCCCTTAATATTTTGGATTCCATCATAAAAGATAATCCTTCTTATAAGCAGGCTATGTTTGCAAGAGCGGATATCTTTGTCAAAAAAGATCGTTGGAACGAGGCTTTAGAACAATATAAAGAACTATTAAATATTGATCCTAACTATTTGGAAGTTAGAAAAATTCTTCTTGATAGATATATTTCTCTGGGAGATTTAGAAGAAGCTTTAAACGAGACATATATTATCGGCAGCCAGATGTTCGCTAAAGGAGATTATAGAGAAGCTGAAAACCTGTATAGACGTATGCTCGCCTATTTGCCTGATAACCCTGAGTTAAGAGAAAAAATCTGCGAAGTGCAGGCCGCCAGGGGACATATCGAGAAAGCTGTGGCCGGCTACCTTATTATATATGAAATTTATCGTCGTCGTTCGAAATTTGAAATGGCGATAAACATATGTTCCAAAATTTTAGATTTAGCTCCGGAAAATGTTTTTGCCAAAGAAAAATTAGCTATTCTTTATCAAACGTTTAATCCTGAAAAAGCCGTTTCTCTTTATACTGATATTGTCAATATGTATCTGGATAAAAAGTTAGACGCTCCTGCCGCCGAAATAATGAAGCGAATTTTAGCGATTTCTCCTTCTGAAAACGATATAAGATTTAAGTTGATAGAAATTTATAAGAAACAGCTTCGTTTTGAAGATGCTACGGAAAATTATAGATATCTATTAACGTATTATCTTAATGAACATGAATATGCCAAAGCTAGAGATACCGTCAAAGAAATAATAGCTTTGCAGCCTTTTAATTTTCAGATGCGGGAAGAGCTTGGAGAAGTTTATAATGAAAATGGGATGTTAAGCGAAGCTATAGAGATATTTGAAGAGTTGACGCATCATTATTTGGAAAAGAAAGATTTTGCGAAAGTAATAGAGCTTACGCGAAAATTGGAAACGTTAGCGTCTCGTCAGCAAAATCGTTCGCTTGCTTGGGATTATGCAGTTAAAATAGCCGAGCTTTTATATCAGGAAGGGGATTGGCAGGCCGCCGTCGATAAATATCTGGATACGTTGAAACAGATGGTGGAATACGACGATTATTTAAAAGAAGAGAATATCTTTACGAGAATAATAGACATTTATTCTTCGCAAAACGATATTAACGCAGGCATATTGAGGCTTGACGATCTGGCTCGAAAATTCGACGAGTCCGGAGAGACGGAAAAAAGTTTGGTTCTTTTTGAGCAAATAGAGAAAGTTTATGAACGTGAAAACGATTATGAAAAGGCTTTGGAAGTTTTAGATTTTCTTTCTTCTCAATATGAAGAATTAGGCAATATTTCGGAAGCTGTTCGAGCGCGAGAAATGATGGCGGATATTTATCTGACTCTTGATAAAGTGAAGAGCAGAGCGGACGATATTGTGGAAAACTATTTTATAATGATAGATTTGGCGTTAAAACAATCGCTTCCCGAAGACGCTTGCTCCTATTTCGTAAAAATTGAGAAATGGAAACCCGAAGATTCCGCTTCGCTTTTAAGAATGGCTCAAACTCTTTTTTCCGCAGGCTTTATGCAGGAGAGTCTTCCTTATTTTGAAAAATTGCTTAAGATGGACGAGGATTCTTACGACGCTATGTCGCACCTCGCTATAATTTATGCCAGCGCTTCTGATTACGAAAAGTCTATCGTATATGCTTCTAAAATTTTGACTAGAGGCTTGATATCTTCGGTTATACAAGCTTACAGGAAGCTGGTGTTTAAAAATTCTTCCGAAGGCGAGGCTCATATGAACTTGGGGAAATTTTATGAAGCTATGGGGTTTTCTGAGGAAGCGGTATTCGAATATAAATCTGCTTCCGAGTATCCCGGTTCGCATCTGCAGGCGTTAAATCAGATTGGAACTATCTTTTTAAAGCAAAAGTTATATAATCTGGCCGAGACCCAATTCCAAATTATATTAGACGAAGATTATGAGGATGAAGAACGGCAACAGGATACGAGATATAATCTTGCGGAGGCATATTATTGCCAAGGCAAGTATGAAGACGCCTTGAATATGTATCAGGAATGTTATGCCGTAGATATTCGTTATCGGGACGTGGAAAAGAAAATAGGCGATTTGGCGTCTATGCTGGAGAATTAATTGAGGTTTAGTTGAGACAAGTATGCATTCTTTTGTTGACTTATTTTTTAGCTGGAAAGCTTGCGTGTTTTTTTCCGTAAGTCTTGTTTTATTATTGCTATGGGAATATTTTGATAAGAGTCCTGAGAACGTCGGTAAGTCAGGAGCGTCGTCGGATACTCCTAAAGAAGATCCTTTCGGTTTGATATCATGAATTCATGATATCAAACCGGATTTGTGAAATATATCGTTCATTTTAAATATTTCGTTTGCTTGAACGGCTGTTTCTGAATTATTTACAGAAGTTCTAACGGCAAACATGTTTATACGGAGGTAGGCAATGAATTTACCTAAAGGTAATCCTTTGTTTGAAGAAGAGCAACTTTCGTCTAATGACATAAGACAGCTTACAAGCAACCTTAAAAATAATAAAAATTTTGTCGGATATATACTTTATGACTTGGAAGATTATTCTGGATCCAAATGTAAGGTCGTCGTATTTTATACCGAAGGTCTTATAAAAGCGACGATAGATATGTCGTCTTATCCTTTCAGGATGAGTCAAGAAAATAATGTGTTAAATAAATTTATATACGGCAAGCTGAAGTCAGTCAAAGTATCGGCTTATTTATTGCCGCTGAGAATTCTCAACGTTATGTTAAATATACATCTTTTCAGAGAAAATCTTAAGTTTGCCGATTTTACAAAAGCAAAATTTAATGAGTTTTTGACTAAAATGAAGAAGGAATCTTATTATGCCATAATGGAAATTTCCGCTCGGGGAACTACGCATGTGCTCGTTATGGACAACGGGGAGTTCGTGTATAACAGCCTTAGCGACAAGTGCGGCTTGATGATTTTAACTAATGAAAAAGCTATAGATGATTTTATTTCCCTTGTAAAGAATAACGGTTGCAAACTTTCTATGATGGGAGCTTCCAAAGCCGATATGGAGAAAACGGCGCAAATAGTTGCCAGAATGCAGGCTTGCGAGGCTATTTTAAGTATTAAGCCAGAATCGGGAATTTTCGCTTCTAAAGACGTAAAAGTAGACGAGGATATTTATAAAAAATGGACGACTTCCAACAATAAAAAAGAAATTGAGATAGAGCTTGTTCATTTTTTAGGCGATCCTATTGCGGCAGTTAAATGTTCTCCGGGGAAGAAATTGGGAGCGAAATATATAGTTATGTCTCAGGATAAAATCAAACAATTAAATTTACAGGGAATAGAGAAGATTCTTGTCAGGCCTGTTCTTTGGTAAGTTTGGGAAGTATTACTTTTTAAATGGGGAGATACTTAATATGGATTCGATAAAGGACGCTTTAGATTCTTTATGTAGGATAGACGGAGTTGTTTACGCTTCTTTCGTCGATCAGGAAGGAAACCTGATTGAAAGTTCGGGGACTGAGCATGAAGATTTTCTTGAACCCGGAAGCTTTATAACCGCTTTGAAAATTTTATGCGCTCAAATTGACGAAGATTATCCTTCTGATTCTATGAGTCAGTCTTATCTTGAGTTTAAAGATTTTAATTTTACCTGCGTTCCAATCGCGGAGTATTTTTTATGCGTTATAGCGTCGTCTGGAGTTAATCTCGGCAGAGTTAGACTTGAGATTAAGAAAGGAAGAAAACTTTTGGAAGCATGCGTTTCTTGACGTTGTACTTTTTTAGAACGGCTCGCATAAACCGGAGTTTTCGTTTAATCTTGCGGCAAATGCCGCGGCTGTCGCTTAATAGATATGTTAAAGCTAGCAAACCATGTGAAATTGTCTGCTCTTAGAACGGAAGGAGAATAATTGAATGTCTAAAACTACGATTGAGCTTAAAATAGAAGCTTTAAACGCTTTGCTTGCCGATAATCCGGACGATCTTGAAGCTCTTGTCGCATATGCGGAATATCAGATGAGATATGGCAGCCGACTTGAAGCTTTGCAGGCGTATCAGCATGCGATAGCCGTGGATAAAAGAAGTTTTGAAGCTCATATAGGCTTAGCTGTCGTTTATATGAATCAAGGCCTTTACTCCGACGGTTTTTCTGAATTGCTTAGCGTTTTAAAACTTGATTTTAAGAATATCGACGCTAGAGTTTGTTACGAGTATTTTGCCGGAAAATATCCCGTAAAAGAAGATCTTGCGGAATTGTATGCTAAAATAAAGCCCTATAAGTATTCTTTAAAAGAAATTAGAACTTTAAGGGCTTATTTTGACGCTATAATAGAATTAGCTGATTTTGCCGTCGCGGATTACGAGAAACAATTCAAGCAATCTTCCGACGATCTTTTATGCGAATATAAGCGGGCGGTAGCCTTAAAAAGAAGAGGAGAATTTGGCGAGCTAAGAGCTTATATTTGTGATTTGGAAGACAATATACTTGCCGTTCTTAGAGCTGAAGAAGAAGCCCGTAGGGCCGAGGAAGAACGTCTAAGGCTAGAGGAAGAAGCTCGCAGAGCCGAAGAAGAGCGACTCAGGCAGGAAGAAGAGAGACGCCGCAAAGAAGAGGAGATTCGCCGCAAGGAAGAAGAATTACGCATAGCCGAGGAAGAGCGTTTGCGTCTTGAAGAAGAAATGAGACGAATGGAAGAAGAGACCCGGCGTATGGAAGAAGAGCGCTTACGTATGGAAGAAGAGGCTCGCAGAGCCGAGGAAGAGCGTATCAGGCAGGAAGAAGAGGCGCGCAGGGCCGAGGAAGAGCGTATCAGGCAGGAGGAAGAAGCTCGCAGAGCCGAAGAAGAGCGACTTAGGCAGGAAGCGTTAAGACTTTTGCTTGAAAAATATGATTCTATTAGACCTGAAGTTTGCAATATTCTTAATCTTATATTGAAAAATAGAGGAGTTAAATCTGTAATTTTATTAGAGCGCGGAGGATTTGAGATTGCGTCAGTAGCTTCTGAACCAGTTAGGGAATACTCCGATTTTGCCTCCGAAGTGGTGAGCCTTATCGATTCGCATTACGCCGGAGTTGATAGCGTTCCTCTCTTATATGCCGTTCTTGAATATAAAGGCGGGCTTATTGCTCTTAGGATACTGGACGAAAAATACATGTTCGCCGTTATCGCAGGTTCGGGAGCTAATTTCGGAGCTTTAAAATACAGCATGGAAAAGAATTGCGCGTCTATTTTGTCTCTTTTAAACGGCTAGCATGTCGCTTTTCGTTTGATTTATAGGCCTAAAAGAGCCGGTAATCATTATATTAAATCGCGTTCGTTTGCGGCATAACGCTTTAAATAAAAGCGCCTGCGCGTTTTTATTTGAATCTTTTACTTTTGAGTATTGACATAATTGCGTTTTTGTATTAAAATGGGTAAACCGTGAGAAAATACAGAAAAAAATAGTATTATTGGGGGGGTTTTCTTGAGTACTCCTGTTTTAAAGAAAAAAGATATTGAAAAAAAGTGGTACCTTATAGACGCTTCGGATAAGACGCTTGGAAGATTAGCGGTCGAAGCAGCTCGTATTCTTTTAGGCAAAAAGAAACCTGAATATGTAGATTATTTGGATATGGGAGATTATCTCGTTATAGTTAACGCTGAAAAGGTTAAAATGACGGGCAATAAATGGAATGATAAGAAGTATTATCGTCATAGCGGTTACCCTGGCGGCTTGACGGAAATAGTTGCGAAGGATATGCTTGCCAGGCATCCTGAGAGAATCATCGTGAACGCCGTTAAAGGTATGCTTCCTAAAAATAAACTTCGCGCTTTAAGATTGAAAAAAATGAAAGTCTATGTTGGACCCGAACATCGTCATTCAGCTCAGCAGCCTGAAAAGATCGAGTTGTAAATTTTTATTTAAAATTTTAGTTTTAAGTCTTTTAGTTAAGAAGTCCCTTATTTTTAAGGCAGGGAATAATTTGCGTTTGTTTTTTAATAAATTCGCGGGACATACGCGGATAGTTTGCTTATGCTTAGCATATTGTCGCTATCGAAAGAGAATCGCCTGTTCGCCGCGTGCGAAAGAAAGCTCCCGATTCGTTAGCGGGGGAAGATGTTACCTGTTGAATTTATAAATTTTCCAATTTTAAATGGAAATGTCAAAGCTATTAATTTGGAGGAATTTTCAAGTGGCCAGAACTAAAAGTTTACAGAAAACTGTTTCATATTATGCCACTGGCAGAAGAAAAACCGCTATAGCCAGAGTTTGGATAACTCCTGGCAAAGGAACTATCAGTATAAACAACAGGCCGGTTGAGACCTATTTTGGGCGCAAGGTTATGGAACTTCAGGTTCGTAAGCCTCTTGAACTGGTTAATCTGCAGGATAAATTTGACGTTATAGTGCGTTCCGCAGGCGGAGGTATTTCTGGACAAGCCGGAGCTATTCGTCATGGCATATCTAGAGCTCTTGTAGTTTTTGACGAAGGTCTCCGTTCCGTTTTGAAAAAAGACGGTTTGTTGACAAGAGATTCTAGAGAAAAAGAAAGAAAGAAATATGGTCGTAAGAGAGCCAGAAAAGGTTTTCAATGGACTAAACGTTAAATTTTATTTTTTAGCCGAAAAAAGGGAGTATAATTATACTCCCTTTTTTCTCTTTATGGGAATATTTATATGATAGCGAGGATTTTGAATTCGAAATATTGTTGATTGGGGGTTTAGTGATTGTCTATACTTATATTAGATATAACGTTATGTGTCGTAATATAAGAACGTTTGTTATCATAAATAGGAGAATTAAATGATTATCGATAGGAAAATTCTTTTAAATCCCGGCCCGGCTACTACTACCGACACTGTTAAACAGGCTCAAATAGTCGCTGACATATGTCCTAGAGAGTCGGAATTTGGCAACTTAATGCAATATATAGCAGATTCGCTCGTTAGATTTGTATCGTCTTCAGGACGTTATTCTTGCGTTTTATTTGGAGGTTCGGGCACTTGCGCCGTAGAGTCTGTTCTTTCGTCCGTAATTCCGCCCGGAGAACAAATTTTAGTCGTTAATAACGGAGCTTATGGAAAACGCATGGTTTCTATTTGTGATGTTTATTCGCTCGATTATGTCGAGTATAACAGTTCTCTTCTTGAAAGAATCGATCTTGATAGTTTAGAAAAGCGTATCGTAGAAATTTCGAAGCTTGGTAATTTAAAATATATCGCTTGCGTACATAGCGAGACTACTACCGGTCTTTTGAATGATATAGAAGCGATAGGAAAACTTGCTTTAAAATACGATTTGATTTTTATCGTCGACGCTATGAGCAGTTTTGGAGCCGTTCCTATTGATATGGACAAAATGAACGTTTCGTTTTTAGTATCTAGCGCAAATAAAAATCTTCAAGGTATGCCGGGAGTTAGTTTCGTTATTGCTGATAAAGAGGAGCTTACGAATAGGCGCCCTAAGAAATCGCGAACTTTATACTTAGATCTGTATGATCAATACGATTATTTCGTAAAGTATAGTCAGATGAGATTTACGCCTCCGGTTCAAGTCCTATATGCTATGAAACAGGCTGTAGACGAGTTAAAGGAAGAGACTCCCGATAAAAGATACGAAAGGTATACGGAGAATTGGGAAACTTTAAAGGACGGCCTTGATAGATTGGGTTTTCAGCGTCTTATAAATGACGAAGACCATTCGCATATTATAACTTCCGTTTTGGAACCAAATATAAAAGGGTTCGCTTTTGATAAAATGCATGATTGGCTATATGAAAAAGGCATAACTATATATCCGGGTAAGATAAGCGATTTAAATACGTTTAGAATAGCTAATATAGGAGCTATAGATAAGAACGATATAAAACGTTTTTTAAATGAGCTGGAAAATTATTTAAATAGTTTAATGAGATAATTTTTATTTTTACGGTTATTTATTTTGTAGTTTTAATCTTTTAATTATAATATTAAATAAAAAGATATTTATAATAGCCGTCGGAATCATAAAGGAAAGATTATATTCAATAGCGTAAATTAGCAGGTTTTCCGGGACATTTTTAATAAATAATCCGCAAAATAAAATTCCCGATAAAATATGGAAGCAAGATCTTAAGGCAAACGAAAGTACTGCCAGTAAGAAACATGTTTTAGAATTATTTGACTTATTGCAAAAACCAATGAGAAAAAATGAAGAGAACGCCAACGGATAGTCAAGTAAAAATTGTATTGGATGAATAATTGCGGACGATTTAGTTAACAGCGTAAGTCCCAGGCAAATTCCTCCCGTAAATCCCACGACAGGCCCGGAACTCCATGAGAGTATCATCAGCGGGAGAGATTCAAGCGAAACTCCTCCGCCGAAAGGGAGCTTGAATAAATCGAAAAAACTTAGGATATATGCCAGCGCGACGCATAGAGCCGCTCTTCCCATATGATTATTCATAAGTGTTATTATATTTAACTACGTTTGTTGTTATATTATATCATTTTTACGGAGTAAGTATATTTAGCCGTGAAATTATTTATAATTTTGTTTAATACTAAAAGCGTTTCCAAGCGAAACGCTTTTAGTATTAAACAAAACGTTTTTTAGTCGTTATGTTTTATTGAATTATGTCGTCAGTTCTTTTATATGCGTTATAGGAGGGGTTCCAAACAATTTTTTATATTCTCTGCTGAATTGAGTAGCGCTTTCGTAGCCAACTTTATAACATGCTATTGAAGCGTTATAATTCTCTGTCAGCATTAATTTTTGAGCTTCATGAAGTCTAAGATGTTTTTGATACTGTAAAGGAGTGACTTGCGTAATTTTTTTAAAATTACGATAAAATGACGACGCGGACATGTTTACATATTGAGCTATATCTTCTATATTTAATTTTTCCGAAAATTTTTCTTTTAGCAATTGTATAGCTCTAGCTATTTTATTGGCTTTAGCTTCTTTAGCGTTTATTTCGACTAGTTGTTTCCCATAAAATCCGGTTAACAGTCTGTAATAAATTTCTTTTATTATCATTGGAGAAAGTATTTCTTGTTCAGCCTGAGACTTCGTCAGCAGCAGCCCTAGACGATAAAAGGCGTCTAACGTATTTTCGTCTATTTTAGCTATTGCTATGGGAGTAAATTTATCGGTTTTGTTATTAGGAATGTTAGTTTCTATAATAAGATTTGCTAATAAGTTAAGATCCAATTCTAAATATATGCTTAGAAAAGGTTTGTTTTGCGAGGCTTCGGTAATTCTGCTTGCTATTGGAATGTCCGCGCAAGAAATTACGCAATCGCCTGAAGAGTACGAGAATTTTTCCTTTCCAAAGAACATTTCTTTAGCGCCTTGTAAAACCAGTATGCAGGACGGATAGCAAAAACAATTTACAAAACCGCTTGTCTGTTCTCTTTTAGCCGTTTTAACGCCTTGTATTGCGCTTTGGAAAAAACCTGGGACGGCCATCTGTTGTGATATGATATTTTTCAAGTCTGTTAATTTTGCGTTCATATATTAAGTCTCCATATTTATGGTTTAAAATAAATATGGCCTAAAAGACGGAAGGCGCAAGCTTTTGTCGCTAACGAGGTATTTTTTGTTAGTCTTCCGTATTTTTCTCCCCCTATAATAATTCAATAGTTTCTTTTAGTTTAAGAAACGTTTTGTGGGTATATACCCTAGCTCTCCTCTGTTAGAAATATGTCCCATTAAAAAATCCGCATATCCTTTGGGTATTATATCAAGTTCCAGCGCGAATTTATCAAGATTTCTAAAAAGCAACCTTATATCCGACTTTGATTCTTTTCTGTTTTGGCATTCGTCAATGACTTTTTGCATATCAAAACTTCCCTTTATATTTTCTTTTATATAAAGACTCTGCCTTCTTATAAGCCGTTATTATTTTGTTTTGTTTGCTGATAGAAAAAGAAGACATTAATTTTTCTTGAAATAAATCAAAAATTTCCTTGAAAGTCCAGTTAACAAGATTCAAGTTTAACGTTTTTTTGTTAAGTTCGGCTAAAGCTTTCAAAGCCTCCGCCTTTTTCTCGTAATAACCGAAAAACTTGTATACAGGGTGTTCCTTGTCATTCCATCCGATTGTTTTTCTGACCGCGTAGGGCCTGCGGCGTTTTCCCGATAGTTTAATAACCGCTTCCATAGCCGTTTGGATTTTTCATCTGCTTTCGCCTCCGTTTTCTTCGGCAAAAGCCCCGGAAAGAAAAAAGCGCGTATATAGTTAAAGCGCTCTTTTTTTCGGTTCTAAGAAGACTTCTCCAAGCCGCTTGCCCCCGAAGTTTTTTTATATTCGTCCTGCGCCAAAAAACCTTCGATTAAGTCGAGTATTATGTCCTTTCCTAAATCGTTTAAGCCGGATAAAAGTTCTAAAGCTTCGAACTCGAATTCTGAAAAATTTTTCTCTTTTTCCGTTGTCATACATTTTTCAAAACCAAACAATTTGTTTGGAGTTATTTCTAAAATTTGACAAAGTTTAGGAACTATCGTAACTCTAGGTTCATTTATTCCGCTCTCCCAATATGATATTGTGGAATGATGTTTAAAGCCTAATAGTTTAGCAAAGTTTTCTTGAGATATATTTTTTTTTTTCTGAAAAACTCAATATTTTTTCCAATGATATTCACTTTTTTTATTCACCTCTTTAAATAGAAATTTTCTAAGAAAGCGCAAAAATTCTTCTAAAAAACACAAAAATTCTTAAAAAAAATATTAATAGAAAATACAAGCGATAGAATTAGGCAATAATATGATAGAATTATGTCTTTATATATTCCGGTTGAAAATATATAATTTTCTTGTAGAATTTGTTGGAAAGGATGAGCTTAGCATGATAAATAAAAATTGTAGAAATATCTTGTTTGCGGGTTCGCTGTTATGTAGTTTGACGGCTCCTGCCTTGTCTGATGATATTTTGAGTTCAAAGGAAAAGAACATTGTTTCGATAGCTTCTTCTACGGCTAAGGGCGATATGCGGCAATTGGAACAGGCTTTAAATATCGCTTTGGACGGCGGGCTTTCCGTTAATGAGATTAAAGAAATTTTAATTCAATCTTACGCTTATTGCGGGTTCCCTAGGAGTTTAAATGCGCTAAACGCTTTTATTAAAGTTTTGGAAAGCAGAAAACTTATCGGCCTAAGCGATAATTATGGCGATGAACCTAAAAATATTCCTGACGATGTAGATAAAAAAGACTATGGAGCTAAAGTTCAGACCGAATTGATAGGCAGCCCGGCCGTTGGAGAGTATATTGAATTTGCTCCCGCAATAGATACTTTTCTGAAAGAACATCTTTTTGCCGATATATTTTATAGAGGCGTGTTATCCTATCAAGAGAGAGAAGTAGCTACGATAGCTATGCTATCTTCTTTGCCCGGAGTTGACGCTCAGCTTAAAGGGCATATAAATATAGGTAAAAATATTGGTCTTACGGATAATCAAATAGCGGCAATTTTATCTTTGACGAAAGCTTCGAATATTTTATTTGGTCTTGGCAAAGATAACGTTGATTTTAGCAAATATTTTATAGGACGTAGTTATCTTAATTCTCTAACTGACGAAGGAGTTTTGATTTCAAACGTAACTTTTGAGCCTGCATGTAGAAATAATTGGCATATTCACAAGAAAGGCGGGCAAATTCTTCTTGTAACCGGAGGCCGAGGTTATTTTCAGGAATGGGGAAAAGTTCCAAGGGAGCTTTTCCCCGGTGACCTAGTCAATATTCCGGCCGGAGTAAAACATTGGCATGGAGCGGCAAAAGATTCTTGGTTTACGCATATAGCGATAACGGTTCCCGTAGAGGGCGCTTCTACGGAATGGTTGGAAGAAGTGGCGGAGAAAGATTATAATTTATTAAAATAGTAAAAGGGGAGATGTATGAAGAAAAAAATGTATTTTTTAGGAATATTGGCGATCGTATTAACTATTGCCGGAGGAATGGTTTTTGCGACTCCTGCAAATAGAGGAACTGATAGCGGCAAAGGAGTTTTTATGAATAAAAAAGTTTTGGTAGTTTATTTTTCCTGGGGAGGCAACACAAAATTTGTAGCTGAAAGAATTCAAAGTCAAACCGGAGGAGATTTAGTTCGACTGACTCCTAAGGTCCCTTACCCTTCCGATTATCGGGAAACCGTAGATATAGGCAAGAAACAGAAAGAGACGGGAGAACGCCCTATTTTGACCTCTACGCCTAATTTGAAGAATTATGACGTAATTTTTGTCGGTACTCCCGTTTGGTGGTATACTATGGCTCCTCCCGTAGTTACGTTTTTGTCATCAGGAGAGTTTAGAGGCAAAACTATAGTTCCTTTCGTTACGCATGGCGGAGGCGGAGGATATTCTATAAAAAGCGATATGGCCGAGTTAGCTCCGGGCTCTAAAGTTCTTAATCCTCTGGTAGTTTACGGCAAAGGCGGAGCGTCTCTAGATAATGAGATTAAAGGTTGGTTGAAGAAGCTTTAAAAATTTATCGAAACTTAGGGTATCTTGTTAGGAAGATTATTTTCTTTCAAAATGTCTATTAAAAGTTTTAACGCCCATGAAGAAGCAAGACGTCTTACTTTATTTCTGTTTCCTATTAGACGAAGTTCTTTCGCTGAATATCGTTTTTTAAAATATACGCAAACAAAAATATGTCCAAGGTCGTTTTCAGAAGGAGCCGAAGGACCGGCATATCCGGTTATTCCTATTCCTATGTCCGTTTTAAAAGTTATTGAAGCTTGAAGCGCCATTTCTTGCGCCGTTTGAAGCGATACTACTCCAAAAGTTTCTATCGTTTCTTTTTTGACCTTTAATATATTGTTTTTAATCTCTTCCGTATATGAAACGATAGATCCCGGGAAAAAATTTGACGCTCCTGAAATTGAAGTCAATCTTTCAGCTAAAAGTCCTCCGGTACAACTTTCGGCGCATGATACGGTAAGACGTGATTTTTTCAGAAGTTCAGCGGCTTGATCTTCAAGAGAAGCGCAATTTATTCCGTAGACATTCGTTCCAAGTCTTTTAATTATTTCTGTCTCCAAAGGCTCGAGAAGTTTGTCCGCTTCTTTTTCGTCTGCCGCTTTCGCCGTTATTCTTACTAAGGCCTCTCCGTCTTTAGCATATGGAGCTGCCGTAGGATTTTGAGCGTTTGCCATTATGTCGCGCAATAGATATTCGACAGCCGATTCTCCGATTCCAAAAACTCTGATAAACTTTGATTTTATAATGCCGTCGCTTTGCTCTTTTAAGATTGGAATCAATCTATTTTTAAGCATATTTTCGCATTCATAAGGAGGACCGGGAAGCATAAAAATTTTTTGTTTGTTGTATTCTATCATTATGCCCGGAGCGGTGCCCCAGTCGTTTTGCAAAACTTTGGCTCCTTGAGGAATTAGAGCTTGAAGCTTATTATTCGGAGTCATTTCGATATTTTTTTTATCGAAGTAAGCTTGAATGCGTTTTAAAACGTCATTATCCTCGATAAGCCGGAGGTTTAGCGCGTCCGCCGCCGTTTTTTTTGTAATATCGTCGTAAGTAGGGCCTAAACCTCCGGTTAAAATTATTATGTCGCTTCTTGACAAGGCCGTTTTTAAAACTTCTGAAAGCCTTTCGTAATTGTCTCCTACTACTGTTTGGTAGTATAAATTAATCCCTAATTCCGATAGCGCGGAGGATATTATTTGCGCGTCTGAATTTAATATTTCCCCCAATAAAATTTCCGTGCCCACGGATATGATTTCTGCTTTTATGGTCATGGCGCCTCATCGTGTTATTTCAATATCGCGAGTATTTTCCCCGTGCCTCTGTAAACGTTGACCAGTCCTTCGGACGACACCGCTGAGCCAAGTATAGATTTAGAGGCTTTTTCTATTGTGAAATCAAGAGAGCTGGACCACGCAATAGCGTAATTTCCATCGATTTTTACTGCGTCGTTTTGAAGTTCTATTTCAACTAATTCTTCTCTTGGAACTGGACTTTCTAAAGCTACTATTCCTGAGCCTGAAAGTTTAGAGTTAACCCATCCTTCTCCTCCTAAAATTCCCGCGGCAAGTTGTTTTCTTATTTGTATGCTTATGTCGACAGTGTCTTCACAGGCTAAGAACAAACCGTCTTCGATAACCATGCTGTTTTTCCAATCTCTTAAATCTTCGAGCAATATATGCTTAAAAGTGGGTTCAAGCACAAGGATTCCTGAACCGGTATATTTTGGCTTAGCCAAACTTTCTTTTGTAACTGCGCTGCTAGCCGCTTTTTTTATAAAATCCCATCCTCCTTTTATATCGGCGCTCATTTGTATGTCTCCCAGCATCATTTTCATAGCCCCGGCTTGAAGAAGAACGCCTTTGCTGCCGTCTAACTCCGCAGTTACGATTTTTCTCCGTAAGTTCAGTTGCATTGCGAAATACGCGTTTGCCGCCTGTTCATATGGGGTAGTCAGCTTTGAGTATTCGATAACGCTGAAAGGACCTTTTTTATCTTTTATTTGACGACTATCTGAATTTTTAAAGATATCTGTTTTGATCATTTTTTTGTAAAATAATATACCATAACACTTAAATGCTATGGTATATAATAATATTATTTTTCAAATTTAAGTTATCGCGTTATTCAATCAGCATCCTGAACCGTTATCCGGCGGAACAACGTAACAAGAATGGATTTCGTTTGCGCTTATAATTTCGCTTTCATTCCAGAACATTTGTAAATCCTCCTTTATTTTGTTGACGTGATTATTTATCTAATAAAAACTAGCAACCGCCATCTCTGTCCGGCGGAGGACATACATATATAGAGTGAATTTCGTTTACATTGAGGTTTTCATTTTCATTCCAAAACATGACGCGAATTCCTTTCTTAATATTTATAAGGCAATTTTTTGTAAAAATTCAAAATTGTTCCCTTATATCTTTATGAATTAATTATACTGGATTTTATACGTTAGACGCAATATAATTTTTGTTAAAAAAAAGTAACAATTATTTATTTTATGTATTCCGGTCTGGCTATGGAGCCTACGAACAGTGGAATGTTATTTTTATTATCCATTATAACGAAGAAGAAGGGACGATTCGCTTTAAAAACTTTAGGCGGAGCCGGAATAGAGGATTTTGTCATTACGATTCCGGTAGCGGCCGCCGCTTCAGTTCCTTTTTCGTTGACGTCTATATATGTTTTGTGAATAACGTTAGATATAAATAATCCGGAAGATATATTGTTGAAATTAGCTCTTTCGTCAAATGCAGAGCGCATACCCATGGCCGTTAGGGCGTTATTTAATTCTGATTCGTAT
>CASEKF010000045.1 GCA_949288455.1 uncultured bacterium | reverse complement strand
GGTTTTTACGGAAAAGGAAACTACTGAGGAAGGAACCATCCTAAAATTTAAGCTTCCGCATAATAGGAAAATTCCTTTTAATGTGCCTAGAGAAGCGTCTAAAATAGAAATAAACTTTCTGCCCGACTTTAATCTTTTGGCGAATTATGCCGGAGCGCGCCTAAAAAAGGCAAGTTTTTCAAACGATCAATTTATTATTGAAGCAGACGCGCCTTTTCAATATTTCTGGAACTACGACGAAGATAAGCGGCTCTTAACTCTGGAAATTCCGCTGATGACGCCTGAAGAAAATAGCTTATGGCAAGAAAATATTCCGGAAAATATTTCTATAGAATTCGTCGAATTGGGATACGGCATTATGAAATTTAGTTTTAACACGGGAAACAACTTTCTGATAGAATCTACGCCTCAAAACGGCATCAAGCTAACTTTCGATTCCACGGGCGAAAACGACAAATTAAAAGGAGTAGGAGCTTCGGGGCTGCCGTTAAGGGAATTCGCTACGATAGTAATCGATCCCGGACATGGCGGATGCGACGCCGGAGCATGCAACGCATTGGAAAATGTAAGGGAAAAAACCGTAAATCTAACCCTTGCGAAGGAACTTGGTTCTTATCTGAAAAATTACGGATATAACGTTATCTATACGAGAACTACGGATAAAGACGTCTCTTGGGCAAATTCCCCGGACGCGACGGAGCTTCAAGCCAGAACGGACGTAGCAAACTCAAATTCTGCGACGATATTTGTCAGCGTACATTGCAACGCGTCTACAAACAAAAATATTAAAGGTTTTTCCGTTTATTGGACAAAAGAACAAGATTACAAATTGGCAAAAATCTTTGAGAAAAACTTTATCACTCCTTCTCTTCAGCTAAAAAACAGAGGCGTATTTAGAGGAAATTACTATATTTTACGGCGCTCTCGCATGCCCGCGATAATTATTGAAACTTGTTTTATAAGCAATAATTCGGAAGCTAAAAAATTAAAAGACAAACGCTTTCAAACGACAATAATGAAAGACGTCGCGAAAGTTCTGCATGAATATTTATCTTCCTCGCAGCCTAAAAGCCGAGTTATAACCCTTTAATTTTAAAATTAGCGTCGGAGATGCGCCAACTCGCAATAATCGTAAGCGTCATTGATTCTTCACCCCAAAAAACATCTTATTATATCCCGTTTTTTGCGCGTCTTAACGCTTTTTTCTTTCTCAATCATAACCGGAGTTCCGCTTGCGATTGTCGAAACGCCAATAAAAATACCGCTCAAGGGCAATCACTTGAGCGGTATAAAATTTTAAAGCGAAACGTTAACGATTATGGTATACAAGACGATAACATCCCGTAGGCTCGACTTTAATATAAACTCCGGGACGAATCGCCATTATAGACATTCTATTCGTATACCCGAGATCAGCTAAATTAATTCTATAACTGCCCCTCATTTCCATCATGGAGAGCTGAGCTTCAAGACTAATTGTAACCCTATCTCTAAGCCAAGGACTTTTAAAATCAACTCCAAGAATACTTTGTTCAGCCGCAAGACTAGGAGCCGCAATAGGAGCCGCAAGCGAGGCTTCATGAGGGGATATTCCGACCTGAACCATATCCTTGCCGCGCTGCATACGTATTTGATCGATTCTGCTTCTATCTCTCTCCATAAAAAGACCTCCTTAATTAAAGGCGCGTAAATACATTGTTATTATGTTTAATTATAACATGGTTAAAAGTTAATTTTGTTTCTAAAATGTTAACCTTTTAAATTTTCAACAAATTATAAAACGGAGTAAGTATCATTCATGTGCGAATAAAGCGTCTAAAAATTCCGCCGCGTTAAACGCCGCAAAATCTTCAGGCTTTTCTCCAAAGCCTATAAACTTTACCGGAACGCTAAGTTCGTCGGAAATAGTCAGAATTATCCCCCCTTTTGCCGTTCCGTCAAGTTTAGCCAAAATTATGCCCGTTAAAGGAGCCGCTTCGGAAAATGTTTTTGCCTGCGCTAAAGCGTTTTTTCCCGTAGCCGCGTCTAAAACTATCAAGGTTTCATGAGGAGCGTCCGGAATTTCTCTGGCTATAACGCGGCGAATTTTTTTAAGCTCTTCCATAAGATTGCTTTTAGAATGAAGTCTTCCGGCCGTATCTATAATCAAATAATCTGCTTTTCTGGCCTTGGCGGCGGCTACGGCGTCAAAACAAACCGCCGAAGGATCTCCCCCTTCTTTCGTTTTAATAATATCGACGCCAAGCGAATTAGCCCAAATCTGGAGCTGATCTATAGCGGCGGCTCTAAAAGTATCCGCGGCGGCAAGCATAACTTTAGAATCGTTACTTTTTAGCCAATAAGCAAGTTTAGCTATAGAAGTAGTCTTTCCAACTCCGTTTACGCCTACGACAAGAATGACGGCAGGTCCGGACGCCGGCTTTATCAAAGATTTGCTTCTGGAAGAAAGTATATCGGCTATATAATCTTTCATGCGCTCCATAAGAGGCATAGGCTCCGTAATACGCTCTTTATGAGCAATGTCTTTCAATTCGTCGATAATTTTGCCCGTAGTGGCGACTCCAACGTCGGACGAAAGCATCAAATCCTCGAGTTCTTCCCAAAATTCTCCGTCTAACTTTTTCCAAAAATAAAAGAGACGATTTACGTTAGCGGCAAATTTTTCTCTTGTTTTTTCAAGACTTTTCTTCAATTTAGCCGTAAAATTACCGGCCGATATTTTTAATTTATCCATAGCTTTAACCCTCAAATAAAAAACGATTACGTAATTTCCGCTATAATGCGGGAAATTTCCGGAACGATATCAAGAAACGCGGCCACTAAACCCGGCGCAAAATCCTTGCCTTTGCTTTTATTGATAAGCGACACTGCCTTTTCTACGGAAAACGCCTGTCTATAAGGGCGATCGGAAGACAGAGCTTCAAAAACGTCGGCGATTGAAACAATCATCGCTCCAAACGGAATATCATCTTTAGAAAGACCGTCCGGATATCCTTTTCCATTAAATTTTTCATGATGATGCCTGACTATAGGAAGAATTTCTAAAGGCAAACCTGAGTCTCTAAGCAGCGACTCGCTGTAAATAGGATGATTTCGTATATAGGCGTATTCCGTTTCGGTAAGCGGAGATCTTTTCGACAATATCTGTTCGGAAACGCTTATTTTTCCTATATCGTGCAAAAAGGCCGCCGTCTCTATCGCGGCAATCTCGTCTTCGGACAGCAAGTCTTTATTTTTTAGACTTATATGTTCCGCCAATATACGGGCGATTTTAGACACCCTTGCCGAATGCGGACTTGAATATCCGTCTCGGGAATCTATGGCCCTTACCAACGCTAAAGACGAAGTTTCGTATATTTTAGAATAATCGACGTTAAATTTCCTGGCGCGAGTCGATTCTTCAGATTTATAAAGAGATAAAGAAGACAATAATCCCAAAACGCCGTAAACTTCCAAATCAGACTTGGCAAGTTCAGGAGACGCGGCTTTTTTAAACTCAGCCTCAGCCTCGGCAATATTGCCTGACATAAGCGAGATCGCGCCTTTTTTAAATCCCTCGAACATATGTTTTTTTAACAGTCCGAGAGAAGTTTCATAAGCGGAAAAAGATTGCGAATAATTTCCTGACGCCGAGCTTAGAACGCCAAGACAATAATTAGCGAAGGGATCGTCGGGGATAATTTTCAAGGCGGCGTTTAATTCGGAAAGAGCCGCCTCGCATTTGCCCATATTTGAAAAAGCCAGGGCCAAAGAAATTTTAAAGTCAGGATCGTCGGGAAATTCCTCCGTTCCTCTTTGGAAGATTTCAACGGCCGAGCTTATCCTTCCTAAAGCTGCCAAAGAAGAACCTAACGCGTAGAGAGCGGCCTTATCAGAAGGATCTAAAGAAAGACATTTATTGAATTCCAACGCCGCTTCCTGATATTTTTTCTGAGCTTGAAATACGTTTCCAAGAGCAAGATTCAATTCCGCGTTCCCCGGCATAGCCGCAGCGGCTTTAGTCAAATAAGCCTCGGCTTCGCCAAGCTTGTTTATTTTTAATAGGAACCGACCTAGAGTTACGGCGGCCTTAGCGTTAGACGGATCTAATTCTACCGCTTGTCCGTAAGCTTTTTCGGCTTCTTCAAAAGCGTTTTTGACTTCATATAGTTCGCCTAGGAGATAATAATCTATAGAAGCAGGCTCGCCAACCGAAACAATATTTTTAAGAATTTTTTCAGCCTGTTCATAAGCTCCCAATCCTTTATATGCGGAAGCCATATTCCTCATGGCTTTTAAATATTTAGGATTTATGCGCAAAGCTTTCCGGCAAAAAAGCTCGGCCTGCTTAAACTTTTTTTGACTTAAGCAGACGGAAGCCAAAACGTTAAAAATATTGGCGGAATTAGGAGACGAAGGCTCCGACTGCAAAAACTTCCAGGCGGACGAAACGTCGCCCATCCTTAAAGAAGTTAAACCGGCAACGTAATTTGCGAGAGGGAAAAACGGATTTAACGCCAGACACTTTTTAAGAGCCGCAATAGAAGCGTCGTTTCTGTAAAACGCGAAAAAGACAAAACCTAACGCAAAAAACTTATTTGCGGAATCTTTCTCTTTTAATTCGTACGTTTCCCAAGCTTTTAACGATAACCGCAAATCTCCAAGAACTTTAAAATCAATCTGCTCAAAACAGAAATCGCCTTCTCTATCGACTATTTTCTGTAATTCCCTTAGAGCGTAATTATAAGCTCCTCCTCTAGAATATATACAGGCCAATAAAAATCTGGCCGTATACATCGCCGGATCGACCGCAAGGCATTTTTCCAACGCGGCCGCGGCCTTTTGGAGCGAATCTGACGTCACATAAAGCAAAGCTAGTCTAAAAAGAATCTGAACGTCCTTTGGATTTTCAGACGCAAGTCGCTCTAAATATGAAATTGAAGATTGTACTCCATCCATAAAACGCTCCAACTTTAATATATTTTATTCCATTCTCTCCGCCTAAGGAAGCGGAAGCGTCATTTCGCGCCAAGCGAACGGTCGATATATCCTGTTTGCCAAGCATAATCGAAGCCAAAACCGCATGTTCCGCGGCTCGTATTGCCCGACAGAAGCGATTCATCCGCCGCCTTAGAGGCGAAGGACTTTTTGCCGGAAAAGGCAAACGTTACGTTGTAAATCTTCCAAATAAGCTTTTTTAGTTTTTCAAACATAATTTTCCTGCTTTTTCTTTCCCGTTAAATATTTTTATGATATATTTAAAAAACATAATAGACAACATACTCAATCTGAAAACTCAATTTTTTATATTTTTGCTTAATATAGAAACATCCAGATCTAATAAAGGAGCCTAGTATGAAACTTGCGAACAATCCCGAAACTTCTCCTCTTCTGTTAATAGACGGACATTCCATAGCTTACAGAGCTTTCTACGCTATGCCCGCTTTATCGACTGCAGGGGGACTAAAAACAGGAGCCGCGGCCGGTTTTTTAAACATGCTTCTAAAATATATAAGAGAAACTAAACCGGGCTATATAGCCGCGGCTTTCGACACGGAAAGGCCTATCGACAGACTAAAGCTCTATCCTGATTATAAGGCTAAACGGGAAAAAGCGTCCGAAGATTTCGTTTCGCAGCTTAATTTGATATACAGACTTATGAAAATTTTAAAAATTCCGATCCTCGCCTATAAAAACAGCGAAGCCGACGATTGTCTTGGAACGGTGGCTAAAGACGCCGAAAGAAAAGGATTTGTCTCCGTCATAGTAAGTTCAGACTGCGATCTTCTGCAAACCGTATCTCAAAAAGTAAATATTTTAAAGCCGGGAAAAGGGATTTCTTCGTTTGTCATTTACGACGAAAACGCGGTTAACGAAGAATACGGATTTCCCCCATTCCTGATTCCGGATTATAAAGGACTAGCCGGAGACGCTTCTGACAACATTCCAGGAGGCAAAGGCATAGGCCCTTCGACGGCAAAAAAACTTATCAAAGAATTCGGAAGCGTAGAAAATATTTTAAACAATATGGACAAAATAACCGGAAGATCAAAAAAGCTCTTAGAAGCGTCCGCAGAATCGATAAAATTAAGCAAAACTCTGGCTCAAATAAAAATTGATCTGCCTCTTGAATTCGACGCCGTTAAAATGCGTTTTCAAAATATAGACGAAAAAGAACTGGCCGATTTTCTGGACGAACTCGAGTTGAAAAGCTTAAAAGCAAAACTTCTAGGCGGAGACTTACAAACGGAATCTAAAACAGACTCCGTTTCCAAGACGGCTTTATTATTAGAATCCGAAGTGAAAAACGAAAATGAATTGTACATATATTTTAAAGACGACGCCATATATTGCGAAAACGGAGAAATATTCGCGGACGATCTTTCCGGGTTTAACGATACGATAAAAGCAAGAACGATATGTTCGTTCGATATAAAGCCAATACTAAAAAAACTGCTTAAAAGCGGAATTACTCTAAAGAATTCTTTCTTTGACATAGCTCTGGCTTCATACCTTTTATATTCTTCGGAAAACGCCCGAGATCCGGCAAAAACATTTACTCGGCTAACGGGTATAACGGTACCCTCGGAAAGCTGGCAAAATCCCAACCTGGCTTTTTCCATGATGAGAAAAATGAAAAAGGCCGCCGAGCGGGAACTAAAAACGCAAAAGATGGAAAAAGCGTTCTATACCGTCGAACAGCCGCTTTTGCATATTTTAAGCTCCATGGAACTGGAAGGCATATTTTGCGACGCTCTTCAGCTTCAATCGGCGAACGAAACTCTTATAAGAAAAATTAACGATATAGAAGAAACAATATACGCTATCGCCGGAGAAAAATTCAAAATCAACTCTCCCAAACAGCTCGGAGAAATTCTTTATGACAAGCTCAGGCTGCCGAGCGGAAAAAAACGAAGCGCCGACGCAGCGACTTTAATAGAGCTTGCAAAATGGTCTCCAATTATAATTCCAATTCTCGAATATAGAGAAATGAAAAAATTACAATCCTCATACTCTCAAAAACTTCCGGCTTTAATTGAAAGCGACGGCTGCATACGAACTCATTACGACTCTATGAAAACGGCGACGGGAAGACTCGCGTCGTATGAGCCTAACTTACAGAATATCCCTAACAAAACTCTAATGGGACAAGAAATAAGAAAAGCTTTTAAAACGAGACGAAACGATTCTATTTTTTTAGCCGCAGATTACTCGCAAATAGAATTAAGAGTCATGGCTCATTTTTCAGGCGACGAAAAAATGATAGAAGCATTCAGCGAAGGAAAAGATATACATTCTCTAACGGCCGGAGAAATATTCGGAATAAGCTCAGAAGAAATAACTCCTCTTATGAGAAAAAAAGCAAAGGAAGTCAATTTCGGCATAATTTACGGTATGTCGGCTCATGGTCTGGCTCAATCGATAAAAGTTTCGCGACAGGAGGCAAGCGAATACATAGAAAAGTATTTTAACCGCTTCCCAAAAGTGAAAGAATTTATCTTGAAAACAATAGAAAACGCGGAAGAGACCGGGTTCATTGTCACTTTATCCGGAAGAAGAAGAACGATACCGAACATCAACGACAGAAATAAGACAATGAAAGCGGCGGCGGAAAGAATCGCGGTAAACAGCGTTATTCAAGGGAGCGCCGCGGATATTATCAAAGCGGCCATGATCAAAACGCATGAAAATTTAAACAAATATAATTTAAAATCAAAAATACTTCTCCAAATTCATGACGAATTATTGCTGGAATGCCCGGAACAAGAAGAAAATATAGCGAGAACGATACTTCAGGAATCTATGGAAAAAAATATAGGCTTAAAAATTCCTCTGCTCGTAAATATTAAAAGAGGTAAAAACTTAAGCGAAATGGAATAAAGTACAAATTACGTTATTTACCCAATTTTTTATTGCTTAGGAATAAGGCTTAAGCCGAGTTCCATGACGAAAGGAGTTTTTTACAATGAGCGAACAGACCGGCGCAGACGTCAGCGTACAAAATGAAACGGCCTCTATGGCTGAACTTGAATCCTACGAGAATTCTTTTAAGAATATTAAAGTGGGAGATTATGTCAAAGGCAGAATAGAAAAGATTGACAACGAAGGAATTACGGTCAATCTGGGCGGAAAAACAGACGGTATTGTGCCTGCAACTGAAATTTCAGAGTTCAACTCGGCTCCAGCCGATTTTCAAGTAGGAGACGAAATAGACGTTGTAGTTCTGAAACGCAAAGGCGGCGCGGAAGGAGAATATATTCTCTCAAAAAAGAAAGCTGACAGAGAATTAGGCTGGAAAAGAGTTATAGAAGCTTTTGAAAAAGGCGAAACCATAACCGCCACCTGCACCGACGCGGTAAAAGGCGGCATTATCGTAGATATAGGAGTAAGAGGTTTCGTCCCCGCCTCTCAAGTAGACGTCAGACCCGTTAAAGACTTATCCGAGCTAGTCGGAGAAGAACTTAAACTTAAAATTATAGAGCTGGATTCACAGAAGAAAAAAGTGGTTCTCTCAAGAAAAGAAATCATAATAGAAGAAAAAAACAAAGCGAAAGCCGAAATCATAGGTAAAATTCACGAAGGCGATATCATACAGGGAGAAGTGGCCAGACTGACAAATTTTGGAGCCTTTGTAAATCTTGGAGGAATCGACGGACTGATCCATATATCAGAGATGTCTTGGAAACGAATTAACCATCCATCAGACGTTATATCGGTCGGCGAACATGTCAACGTTTTAGTTTTAAAAGTAGACGCTGAAAAAGATAAAATAGCTCTGAGCCTTCGTCAAGCGAAACCGGATCCCTGGCTTGTGGCGGAAGAAAAATTCCCGGTTAATTCAACCGTAGAGGGGAAAATCACAAAACTTGCCAAGAAGTACGTATTCGTGGAATTAATGGACGGCATTGAAGGACTTATTCCTATTTCCGAAATATCAAACGAAAGAATATCTTCTCCTGAAGACGTCCTCAAACTCGGGCAAACGGTAACCGTAAAAGTATTGGAGGTCAAGGGCAAAGACAGAAGAATGCTTCTCTCTATGAAAGCCGCAAATCCTGAAAAACCAAGATCTCAGAAATCCAAGAACGATTACGCCGAATATATGAGCGACAAACCTTCTTCGGCTACTATAGGAAATATACTTAAGAGCAAAGACAGCAAAACTATCAGCGAAGTCGTAAACGAAGCTTAAGGTATAAAAAAACGCCAGGAAAAATTTCCGGGCGTTTTTTTATAGCCGTTAAAAATACAAATTATACTAAAAACTCAATATATTCAGACTTTTCTTTTAAAATTTTTATACCTTCCACATAAGATTTTTCAAAATCCGCTTTTAAAGACGAGAGTTTATTTTCCAATTCAGATTTATAATCGGGATCTTTTATGGAAGAAAGGTTTATCAAAACGTTGGCCATTCCCGAACGGAATCCGGCCAAAGCGAAATAAAAGCCGGAATACGCGTCGGAAAAACAGGACGATTTACAAACTTTAAAAACTTCTACGGCGGCTGCGAGAACAGACGAACAATGAGACGCAGTTTTAAAAGGAACGTCGGCCGCAATTTTCAACGCGTTTTGTATAGCGGCTTTCCGCGCTTCCTTTTGTTCCGGAGATTCCTTAGGCATTTTAAAACCGGCCATTACGACGTCGTAAGCCTTAGAATCTTGTTCGGCAAGCTCTTTCAAAGCGTCTGAGTCAAGACGCAATTTTTGAATTAAACGCGCGATCTCCTCAGGCTTTGAATCCGCTTTAAACGAAATGTTTAAAGCCATAGACAAAAGAGCCCCGCCTATAGCTCCCCCGATAGCTCCCGCGCTGCCTCCGCCGGGCGTGGGACTAGAAGAAGCCAGGCATTCTATAAATTGATCAACAGAAAATTTCCTTATCATAAACTACTCCATTCTTAATAACCTTATCTACCATATTTACTCCAAAATGATAAAGCCATTCCTTATAATCGCCGCAGTTTACCGAGATCATATCAGCTTTGCGTCCTTTAGTTAAAGTTCCGGCCTCTTTATGTTTTCCGACGCTGAAAGCCGCGTTAACGGTAGAAGCGGAAATTGCTTCTTCGGGAGTAACTTTCATCTGTATTACCGCTATCGACATAGTCATAGGCAAAGATTCCGATAAGCAGGATCCGGCGTTAAAATCGGTAGCCAAACCGACGGCCGCGCCTAAATCTATAGCCTCTCTCATCAAGCCGTAGTCTCTTACGTTAAGAAAAAATTCGCTGGAAGGCAAAAACATACATACCGTATCGTATTTAGCGATCTCCTTTATATCGTCGATAGAAAGACGCAAAAGATGATCGCAAGAATAAGCTCCCATTTTAGCGAACTTTAAAGAAGCTCCGGAAGAATTAAACTGCTCGGAATGAACTCTAATCTTAAGACCGTGTTCGATAGCCGCGCTGAAAATCTTCTCAGTCTCTTCCATAGTGAAAGCTCCCTGTTCGCAAAATACGTCGGCAAATACGGCGAGATTTCGTTCCGCTACTTCGGGAATCATATCTTTTATTACTAAATCTACGTAATAGTCGCGTCTGGAAGCATATTCCTCAGGCAGAGCGTGAGCTCCCAGGAAAGTGGGAACGATATCCATAGGATGAATAGACGAAGCCTGTTTCAAAACTTCAAGCTGACGAATCTCTTCCTTCGCGGATAATCCGTATCCGCTTTTAGCTTCTATACAGCCCGTGCCATGCATAAACATCCTGTCAAGACGTTTAAGAAGAAGCTGTAAAAGTTCTTCTGTCGAAGCTTTTACGGAAGACTTAACCGTTCCCGATATGCCTCCTCCCGCTCGCATTATCTCCAAATAAGACGCGCCTTTGGACCTAAGAGCGTACTCGTTGATTCTGGAACCGGCGAAAACGGGATGAGTATGAGCGTCTACAAGAGAGGGAAGGATCAATTTTGATTTTATAATATTCGAAGAAGAGTATTTACTCAGAATTTCAGAGGAAGAACCTATATCTTCTATTATTCCTTCGTTAACGGCAACCGCTCCGTCGCTTACGATACCGATATTTCGAATTTCCTCCCCGCGTTTAGGGCCTTCTCCGGAAGGGCAAGTAATCAAAGAATCTGCAAAGACTATCAAATCGACGTTTTTCAAGATCAAAATCCGCCTTTCGCCAAACAAGATTCAAGCACTTGAGAAGACTCGAAATTCTCAAGCCGCAAATAATATCTCGCGGCTTCGATAAGAGCTTCCATTGGAACTAAACCTATTATTTCGCTTCCCGTAACGCAGACTCCATATCTCTGAGCTTCCATTTTAACCATCTCGAAAACGGTATAAATCGCCGATTTATTAAAATCGGTAAGATTCATTGAAACTTGAGCGATATTCCTGTCAGAAAGCATAACTCCTATGGCTTTCACATAAGAAAGTCCGCCCGTCTTAGCTCTCATACGCTTAGCTATAGCTTTAGCCAAAGATAAATCGGAAGAAGCCAAATTCACGTTATAAGCTATAAGAGGTTGACGCGCTCCTATTACTACGGCTCCGGCCGTAGGATGAAGAGACGGATCTCCCACGTCGGGCCTGCGGGACGGCAAACCTATTTCTTTCTTGAGCGCTTCATACTCCCCTTTTCTTATATCCGCAAGATTGCGCCTTTCCGGAAGAAGCGCCGATTCTTCGTAAAAATAAGAAGGAATTTTATATTGATCCCAAATCATGTCAGCGCATTTTCTTGAAAGCTCTATGCATTCCTTCATTGAAATACCTTGAATAGGAACAAAAGGAATAACGTCGCAGGCTCCTATTCTGGGATGTTCTCCGCTATGCGTATTCATGTCGATATTTTCTACCGCAGCTCCGACGGCCTTTAAAAGTCCGCATAAAACGGCATTCGGCTCTCCGGCTACGGTAAAAACGCTTCTGTTATGATCTTTATCGGGCTTAACGTCTAAAACAGCGCAACCGGGTTCGGACAGAAAAGCGTCTTTAATTTTTTGTATTATTTCCGGTCTTCTGCCTTCTGAAAAATTTGGAATCGATTCTACCAACATAAAAAACTCCTTAATCGTATTGCTTAAATAAAAGAAACGCATAAAAAATCCGTTAAAAAATCCAGAACCGGCGGTTCTAAAATCATTATAAACGAAAACTTTTTTATTAACTTCTTTGCTCAACGTCTTATTCCTCCGAAACAGACGCCGCGTCGGATCGCCTTACGCAAAACTTCTGTCAAAAAGGATCTGAGTCTCGGCAAACGAAATTCTATTAAACAAACATATGATATATTTACGGAAATATATCGTAGAAACCGAGACTGACCAAAAGCGTAAGCTTCATATAAAAGCGGAGGCAAAAAATGCTGGATTACCATATTCATACGCAAATATCTGACGGAGAAGCTTCTCCTGACAAAACGGTTGACAAATTAAAAGAATTAGGAGTTCGCCGAGCATCCATAACCGATCATGACTCCATAAAAGCATATAAAATTCTATCTCAAAATTCGCAAAAAACAAGTCTTGATTTCGACGGCTTAATTTTGGAAACGGGAGTAGAGATAGATTGCGCATTTTCTCCAAATATCTCGATAGAAATACTGGGATACGGCTTTAATCCTCAAGATAAAGAGTTAAACGAATACCTGAGCGATATACAAGAACAAAGAAAAAGCAGAATCAGTCTTTATATGCAAAAAATCAACGAACGGTTCGGACAAAATACGATAACCGGCAAAGAAATTTTTTCAGAATATACCGAAACTTATTTAAAGCCTCATATAATACGCCCTCTGCTGAAGAAAAATATCTTTAAAGATTACAAAGAGGGGAACTTATTTTTAAAAGCTATTCCTGACAAACTTGAAAGGATAGAGGCGGCAAAAGCGATAAAAATGATTCATAAAGCCGGAGGAGAAGCGTTTTTGGCTCATCCCGGAGTATATGATTTTAAATACGAAGATCTAGTAGAAATAATAAATAAACTTCTTAATAAAGGTTTAGACGGCATAGAAACATATTATCCCTACTCTCTCGCAACTCATGGAAAATATACTGCCGATACCGCTAGGGAATTCATAACAAAAATGATAAAACTATTCCCTGACGCTAAAGTCTCTCAAGGCAGCGACGCTCACTCGATAAAAGAGCTTGAAATTCTTCATAGCCGCAGAACGGAATGGGCCGAATTAATGTAAAAGAAATAGCGTTTTGCCTTTGGTTTCAGGGCTTATCTTATGCGAATAATCATTTCTGATCTTTCGACTGTTTACCGATTGTAATTTTTGGAGGAATAGCGTAACTTTGCTTAGGGTTTTTCTTTTAGAATAAGATTCCTTAAGATATTTATACTTATCTTGCTTTTTAGGATGGCAAGAGATTTTCGCATAGTAAATATGGTCTCTTTTACGCCTTTACTAAATTGCCTTTGGCGACAGTCGAAGAAATAATTATAAACTACTCAGGAGCCGCCAAAGCGTTTGCGGATTAATTTTTTTCGTGTTTTGGCAGGATGCCTCCCTAAGTTACGGCGCTTAAAAAATTTTAGCTTTTTTTGTTTCTTGATATATCAATATATCGATAACCGCTAAACTTTATCGGTAAGTCCGGCTGTTAAAGCCGCCAGAGCGTCTAAAAATTTTTCTCTTTTTTCTTCCGAAGAAAAATATTTTACAGGTATGACATGAGCTCCCTTACCCTTAACGCACTTAATAAAAATATGTTTTCCGTCAAGTCTAAAATCTTCTATTTCCTCCGGAGATATCTCTAAATCTCCGTAAACCGTTCCCACAAACAATCCGCTTTTATTTACGGAATATTGTTTCGTTCCCTCAATCTGAAGCTCTTTTGGAGATTGCTTCATTATTAGTTTTTCGTTAAACCCTTCCGTAGCTTTATGAAGTAATCCGGGAAATACATACGTAACAATAATAAAACCGGAAATTATCGCGGCATAAAACAGGGAAGTCTTCATGTTTTCTATATTGCCGACGTTAAACAATACGGCCGTTAATATACATAAAACTAAGAAGACGGAGATGGAATAAATTCGCTTTTTTATAGGGGCCGTTTCTAAACTTACGATATAACGATAAAGAGCGGCCATATCTTCGTTTTTAAGTTCAACTACGACTTTCTGTTCCATATCTCAGCGCGCTATGTCGCTTCCTTCCAAACTATTATTATACTCTCAATTTTCAGCTCGACGCTCATATTTATAACATTCGAAAACCGATTTTACCTTTTAATCAAAAAAGCTTTTATAAAATTGTCTATCGCTCCGTCCATAACTCCGTAAACGTTGCCGGTCTCGCAGCCGGTAACATGATCTTTTACTAAAGAATAGGGATGAAAGACATAAGATCTTATCTGATTTCCCCAACCGATGTCTTTATGTTCTCCCCTTATTTCGCTGAGCTTTCTTTCATTTTCAACGCGCTCTTTTTCGAACAAACGCGCTTTAAGAATTTTCAGCGCCGTCAATTTATTAGCATGCTGCGATCGTTCGTTTTGACATTGAACTATAATTCCGGACGGGACATGAATAATTCTCACGGCCGAATCAGTCTTATTTACATGCTGGCCTCCCGCTCCGGAACTTCTGTAAGTTTCAATTTTAAGATCTTTAGGATTAATTTCTATATTTATCTTATCGTTTCTTTCAGGGATCACTTCCACTTGCGCGAACGAAGTATGTCTTCTATGGGCCGAATCGAAAGGCGAAAGCCTAACCAATCTATGAATGCCGTTCTCGCCTTTAAGAAAACCGTAAGCTTTAGATCCGGCAATCATAACCGTAGCCGACTTAATTCCGGCTTCCTCGCCATAAGACATATCGGCCAATTCAGCTTTCAACCCCGTTTTTTGACACCATCTCATATACATTCTCAACAGCATTTCGGCCCAATCCTGAGCATCAGTTCCTCCTGCTCCGGCATGAACAGATAAAATAGCGTTGTCATGATCGTAAGGCCCGGAAAGCAGAGCCTCGGTTTCAATATTTTCCAAAGCCAAAGTCAAGGAAGCGGATTCTTTTTCTGCCTCAGCCGCGGCGGCCTGATCCCCGTCGTTAGCCATTTCAAGATAAATCATCAAATCCTCAAAACGTTTATCAAGATCGGAACATGCGTCAATTCTATATCGAAGTTCCGATTGTCTGTCAAAAAGCGGCTGAGCCGATTTAGGATCGTCCCAGATATTTTCGGAAGAGAGTTTAGTTTCAAGCTCCGATAATTCTTCGGAAGTCCCCGGCAAGTCAAAGATACTCCTTTATTTTAGCTATTCTATCCTTTAAACCGGCTACGTTGATATCTTCAAGCATACAAATTCTCCTTCTAGACGTTTTTTCCGCAACATTTTTTATATTTTTTCCCGCTGCCGCAAGGACAAAGATCATTACGCCCCACTTGTCCGCCAGATTTTTTATAGGGAGTTTTCACATTCTCTTCATCGCTTCTTTGATATACCTTTTTAGTTTGATTATGCCTAAGCGACTCGTTTGTCTGAATCTTTACGCGCAGGATAAATCTTATGGTATCCTCCATAATTCTCTGTTGAAGATCCGTAAAAGCCTCGTAAGCCTCTTTATTATATTCTATTCTGGGATCTTTTTGACCATATGCCCTCAAACCTATTCCTTCGCGCAAAATATCCATAGAATATAGATGATCGATCCATTTTTCATCGAGAATTCTGAGCATTGCGAAACGCTCGAGATCTCTCATAAGATTTTCCCCGAGTTCTTTTTCTTTCTCATTATAAATAGATAAAGCCTGTTCTCCGACATATTTTTTCAAGTCGGGAAGCGACGTGAATTCATACAGTTTTTCTATGTCCAAAGGATTGGAAGACGGGAATCTGTCTGAAAATTCAGAAACGACGCCTTCATAATCCCATGAAGTATTCTTAGTTTCAGACGAAGCGTACAGATCTACTATAGAATCGGCTATAACTTTAATCATATCGACAATGCTCTCTCTTGTATTTTCGCCTCGTAATATTTGATCGCGATCGTCATACATGATCTTTCGCTGTTCGTTCATTATATTATCGTAATCAAGCACGGATTTTCTTATGTCAAAATTGCGCATTTCGACTTTTTTCTGAGCGTTTTCTATCGCCTTGGAAATAAAACTATGCTCTATCGCGTCGCTTTCTTCAACGCCAAGCTGCTCCATAAACGCCGCTATTTTTTCGGATCCGAACAGGCGCATAAGCTCGTCTTCCAGAGAAACGTAAAATTTCGACGCTCCCGGATCGCCTTGACGTCCGCTTCTTCCTCTTAACTGATTATCAATACGACGAGATTCATGTCTCTCCGTTCCTATAATGTACAAACCGCCTAATTCCTTAACCTCTTCTTGAGCGGATTCGCTTTCGGGAGGATTTCCTCCTAAAATTATGTCGACTCCTCGACCGGCCATGTTGGTAGCTATAGTTACCGCTCCTCGTCTCCCCGCCTGAGCGATTATATTAGCTTCTTTTTCATGATATTTAGCGTTTAAAATTTGATGAGGAATTTTTCTTTCTTTCAATAATTTTCCTAAATATTCCGACTTTTCAATAGATCTGGTTCCAACCAAAACAGGCTGTCCTTTTTTGTGCAGCTCGGTTATATTCTCTATGACCGCCATAAATTTCCCGTTTTCGCTTTTATAAACCGCGTCGGGCAAATCTTTTCTTAGCATAGGCCTGTTGGTGGGAACTACGACGACGTCAAGATTATAAATTTCCCTGAATTCTCTCTCTTCTGTCAAAGCGGTGCCTGTCATCCCGCACAATTTTTTATATAGCCTGAAATAATTTTGAAAAGTAATAGACGCTAAAGTCTGATCTTCAGAACGAACCTTGAGTCCCTCCTTAGCTTCGATAGCCTGATGAAGACCGTCCGAATATCTTCGCCCATGCATCAATCGTCCCGTATTTTCGTCGACGATTATAACTTCTCCGTTTTGAACGACGTATTCAGTATCTTTTTTATAAAGTTCCCTTGCCCTTAAAGCCTGATTAACATGGTGCGCCAGTTCCATATGCTCGTTGTCATAAAGATTTTCTATATGCAGAGCCTGCTCAACCTTAGCTACTCCCTTATCTGTCAAAGGAACCGAATGGGCCTTTTCGTCAACGGTATAATCCTGATTGCGGGACAGCTGAGAGACTAATCTAAAAAATTTTACGTACAAATCAGGACTTTCTACGCCTCGTCCAGAAATAATTAAAGGAGTTCTAGCCTCGTCGATTAAAATCGAGTCTACTTCGTCGACTATAGCGTAAAATCTTTCCCTCTGAACTCTATCTGAAAGACTTAAAACCATGTTATCTCTAAGATAATCGAATCCAAATTCGTTATTAGTGCCGTAAGTTATATCCGCATTGTAAGCTTCTTGACGAGTTATCGGACGAAGACAGCGCAGAGAAACGTCTTTATTGTCATACTCGGGATCGAACATAAAAGCGGCGTCATGCTGTATGCAGGATACCGAAAGACCAAGATAATTATAAACTTGTCCCATCCAAGAACAGTCTCGTTTAGCCAAATAATCGTTTACGGTAACTACATGCACTCCCTTTCCGCAAAGAGCGTTAAGCGAAACGGGCAGCGTGGCGACTAAAGTTTTACCCTCTCCGGTTCTCATCTCGGCAATTCTGCCTTGGTTCAGAACGATGCCGCCCATAAGCTGAACGTCAAAATGTCTCATCGACAAAGTCCTAACGGAAGCTTCTCTCGCCATAGCGAAAACTTCGTTAAGATAAATATCTAAGTCGTCGCCCTTACTTATTTTAGCTTTAATCTCGTTAATTCTATTTTTAAATTCTTCCGCCGTTAATTTTTTAACGTCCGTTTCAAGCGCGTTGATTTTTTCGACTCTTTTTCTTAACTTGCCTACTTCTCGTTCATTACCGTCCAGTAACTTAAACAACCAATTCATATTAATCTCCCTTACGAATATCATACCCAGAAATTATTATCTAATGCGACCGCAAAATAATCATAAAAGATAGACTGCCGCCGGAAAAACAATCCTGCGGCAATCTGAAATATTTCGATATTTTACGCTAAAAACCTTTAAAAGGGCTTCCATTGCCCGCAAGAACACAAATCATTTCCCAATAGCAGGGAATATAAAACGCTCCTGAAATCTCTTAAAATTCAAAGTTTGCAAGTAAACGGAGCAAGGACCCGCTATTCTGCACACAAAACTTTCGCCCGAAGAAATAGAAGAAATCCAATTATCGGAAACTTTTCCAATCTCTATCATCGGAGAATCGGTCCAGGCTATAAGATGTTCGATATCGATAAAATATTCTTCTCCCTCGTTTATATCAATTTTATGAAGAGATCCAAAAGCGCTTATAAAAAGACAACCTGTTCCGGAAACCTGGAAAATACCCGACAGTTCCTGGGGCAAAAATTTATGAAACTCGCTGATAGGTTTGGAAACGGCTTCTAAGCCGTATTCGCAGGCAAGAAAATTATTCTTAAAAAGATTGACGCAAGTATTCCTTTCCAATTTGACGACTTCTACGCATCCGGGCAAAGAAGGCGCGAAAACGGCTTCTCCGTTTCCTCTAGCCGCTGTCATGTACTGCCATAAAAAATAATCTTTGGAATGAGCTCTTTTAACGCCTTGAACAAAATCGCATTTAGCGGTATCTCCGTCTACGTCTATGGAAGAAGACATACAGACCATAGATCCTGAAACTGCTTTCAATTTTTCTCCTTGTTCAAGGAAACATTTGACTAAAGGATATGAATCTTTGTATAAAATCTCATATTTCAACGCGTTTTATCTCCTTTGCGGATAATTTGCCTTTAATAATTATTTTTTAATTTTATCTCATTCCTCCGGGACGGACGGCAAGTCCGAAAGGACGGCTGGTAGTCGAAGGAGTTGTCGTCTGTATCACGGAGTTAGACTCGGCGTTTATTATGCTTAAGTTATTTTCCGTATTGTTAGCGACAAAGACTCTGGTTCCGTCCGCGCTTATGCCAAGCCCCATAGGCCCTTTTCCGGTAGGAACGGTCGCTATAATCGAGCATGTTCTTCCATCTAAAACGGAGAGATAATTAGATCCGTAATTAGTGACGTAAATTTTATCGCCTCTAGGGCTGGACACGACTTTAGTGGGCTGAGTTCCTACCCTTACGGTGCCTAACAGAGAAAGTCTTGAAGCGTCCAGAACCGATAAAGTGCCGCTATTGCGATTTGCGGAAAAAAGATACTTTCCGTTAGGGCTGACGCATAATCCCGAAGGAAAAGCCCCTACCGTACATGCTCCTAAAACGGATCCTCCGGATCTGTTCAAAGCTAAAATTTCTCCGGCGGAATTAGTGCCCATAGCGACATAAATATAATTCGCTCCAACGGCTACGGCCCTGGGCTGAGCTTCCGAGCCTATTCTTCCGGAAGATTTTACCGGATAAAAAGCCGAAGCAGAATTAGAAAGCGGATTAATAACGAGAATTCCGGGTCTTGAACCCGATACTGACGCGTAAACGTTACCGTCGGGAGCGCGCGTTATATCCGTCACTATGCCTCCGGTAGGTATAGTCCCGATAACTTTATTGCCTGCGTTTACGTCGATGACATGTATATACTGAGTATCCGTAGAAACGAAAACCTTGTTTCCGGAATTATCAAAACAAACCCAATACGGCTTAGTATTCATAGTTACGAAAGTAGTATTTTTCGGAGAATAAGGATCGACAACGGCGATAGTATTAGGCTGATTGCTTATAGGAGTATAGAAATCGCCTGAATTGGCAAGATCTACTCCCTGCTGAAAAATGCTTTTCGGAGCAGGCATTCCGTGCAGGGTATTTACGTCGGCTCCGGCCGCTATGGCCGCTTTAAACTGCATGGAAGTCATGTTGGATCCGACTGCAGGGAACGAAGCGGAACCGCTTGACGCGGGAGAACCCGGTATAGTTATCGCGGAATAAGCTACGTACAAAGCGTCCGAAATATAGCCGGGAGAAGAGCCGGAAGGCATCATCGGATTTTCCGAAATAGGAGCGTTCGTTTTTCTGGTCAATACGAAAAGAAGGTTTAAAGGCACGTCGCCAACCGTAACTCTTTTAGTTTCAAGATAATATCCGTCTTTATACGCTCCTATATTATAAACTCCGGGAGGAATCTCCTGAGTAAAGGTAAAAGCTCCTCCGGAATTAGTAACCGCTTGAAAATTAGTGCCTTCAATGGTCAATAAAGCTCCGTTAACCCTATTGCCGTTAACGTTGTAAGTTTTCTTCGCGGAAGCGGCGGACTCTACGACTTGCCCTGTCACTACGGCCGCATAGGAATATGAAATCGACAGAAAACCGCAAACGATCCAAAACGCGATCACATAAACGAACTTATACATATAAATCCATTCCTTTCTTCAATCTTTCACAAACGCTTCCGCCCAGTGCCCATGGCGGAAAATTTTTCACAAAGAATCAAAATACTTTCTGGCCAAAACTATGGCCGCAAAATCGTCGTAAGGCGCCGGAGGAACTTGAAGCCCAATAGGAATAAATTTCATCAAGCCTTTAGGCGGAAATTCCTCAAAATAAAGACGTTTGGCCATCTCGGTAGAATAACTTTCGTCGACGGTAACAATTTCCAGATCAATAAAATTTGAAGATATCTTTTCCTTGAGCTGTTTTGAATAAGTGCCGGAACCCATAACTAATATATTCGCGGGATATTTCGAAGCCAAATCCGATATTTGTTCCAAAATCGCAGACGTAGGCACGACTTTTCTATCTAAAGCTTCTCCGGAATCCCTGACGACGGCAAGGCCGCATTTATCTCTGCCCGGATCCAGCGCAATAATCAAGGACACCGACAAAAATTCTCCTTTCCATATAATTATAATTACAGAAGCAGAAAAATACAAAATATTTCATAAAATAACAACTAAGATTTTCTAGCCTTTATCAGAAGATAAATTCCGACCGCTCCAAAAACGATATTAGGAAGCCAAGAGCCCAAAACGGGAGAAAGCGTTCCATTTTCGCCCAAAGCCCCTCCCAGGGTAAGCAGCACATAATAAAATAAAATAAAAACAAGCGACAGACCAAGGCCAATGGAAGTGTTGGTTCTCTGCGGGCGAAGTCCAAGAGGTATGCCGAACAAGCCGAAAACAAGACAAGAAAAAGGCAGGGAAACCCTCTGATTTAAACGAACTTCAAGTTTTCTGTAAAGATTAGTATACTCGTTCACAATATCTTTATCTATAGCTGTCGCAGCGACCTCTTTCATCAAGGCTATCTTCTTTTTCAAAGCTCTTTTGGAAAGTTCGCTGTGTTTGCGTTCCCGTTTAGAAAGATCGGTTGGATTATCCGTAATAGGAAGGATTCCCATTTCAGATTTCGACTCGTATTTTATAGCCTGATCGGAATCAAAATCATAAATTCGAGGAGAATACAGATACCAGGCGTTATTCTCCCAAACTGCCTTCGAGGCGTAAATTTCTCTGATTCTATGGGATTTATTAAAATAAAAAATGCATACGCCTCTCAAAACTCCCTGTTCCTCGTCGAGGCTCTTTGCGAAAATTCTACGCTCGGTACCGTCTTTTTCAACGTCGGAAAAAACAAGGTTTTGTTTATTATCGACGTTATTTTTTATCAACTGCTCAAGTATAATATTCGTAGCCGTATAATTAGCGTCAGGAACGATATTTTCGCTGAGAAAATAAGCCGCCATGGAAATTAAGAACGTAAGTATAATTCCGGGCAGAGCGATTCTTATAAAGCTAATCCCACCGGCCTTCATAGCTATAATTTCGCTATCTCCCGACAGTCTGCCAAAAGCCATTAAAGTAGAAAGAAGAACGGCCATAGGAAAAGTATAAACGAAAACTTGAGGAAGACTGGATATAATATATTTAAAAAGTAAAGGAAGTCCGCCTTTGGTTCCTACCGAAACAATATTGGATATAAGTTCGCTCGAACTTACCGACATAAACAGGATGCTGAAAGCCGCGACGCCATAGACAAAAGGGAAAAACATCTCCGACAAAACATAGCGATCTAAAATTTTCATCGTTAGTCCTCTCTAGCTTCTGGCAAACGGGTTATCATGAAACCCTTCCCCAAGATAATATTTTATGGCTATAGGGTTATTAGCGACTTCCCGGGAAGTCCCGGAGACAAGGATTTGACCTTCTCTTATAATATACGCTCTTTCAGTTATAGCGAGCGTCTCTCTGACGCTGTGGTCCGTAATCAATATTCCTATTTTTTTACTCTTTAATTTTTTTACGATTTCTTGAATTTCAGCCACGGCTATAGGATCCACTCCCGTGAAAGGCTCGTCCAGAAGAATAAAATCAGGCTCCGTAGCTATCGCTCTGGCGATCTCAACTCTTCGCCTTTCTCCTCCCGATAAAGTATAAGCCGGCTGCTTCGCGACTTTAGTCAAGCTAAACTCTTCTAATAAAATCGGCAGACGCTCAGCCTGCGCAGATCGGCTAACGCCTCTTATTTCCCATACCAACTTTATATTTTCTTCAACCGTAAGTTTTCTAAAGACGGAATTTTCCTGCGCTAAATATCCTATGCCGTTTCTAGCTCTTACATGCATGGGTTGCTTCGTAATATCTTTCCCATCCAGAAAAATTCGTCCTTTTTCAGGGCGTATAAGTCCTACCGCCATATAAAACGAAGTGGTTTTTCCGGCTCCGTTAGGTCCGAGCAAACCGACTATCTCGCCTTTTACGACGTCCAGACTTACTCCGTTTACGACCTTACGACCTTTATAAGTTTTTACCACTTCCCTTATCTCAAACTTCACGCAGAGTCCCCCAAGCAAAAAATTTCAAAATTGCAAAAAGCGCTTAAATCTGCCGCGATTTAAATAAATTTTAAATATCCGTATAAAAACGGCCTACCGAAGTTTTAAAAAGAAGCGTTATTTCCTAATTTTTTTTCAACAGACTTTCTCGATTAAGTTCGGGAGAAAAATATAGGCCGGAAACGTTTTTCAATATCTCGACGTTCTTTGCGTCGGGATCTCCTATCATTTCGTCTCCTTTAAGCATATAATCGCTTCTAAACATTTTAACGCCGTTAAACCCGAAAATTTTCTTCTTTTTGCCGTCCCATTCAAGCCTTCCTACCTCCAAAATATCTCCGGAACGCTTAATCATTCCTTTAGAAAGTTCCGGAAAAACGATATGCTCGGTATCCATATTCACGTCGGCGGTAGGAGACTCGAACAATATATAAACGCTGCCGTACTTATCGTAAAATCTGCAAAGAACGTCTTTAGCCAAGACCTTATTGTTTTCATTGTCAAACGTAACGGTATCGGCTTCCAATTCCCAATATTTTACGTCCGACTTCTTAGAAGTAACGATCGTCCTGGTAAGACCTGGCTGAGGAAAATTAGTCGGGAAGACCGTCTTAGGGTCTTCGGCCGTATCCGAATCGTTAAAATCCCGATATGTGAAAATTAAAAAGACAAAAAGCAGAATAAGCGCGGCCGGCAGATAAGACAAAGCTTTTTGAAAAAAATTCATCGTAAAATATCCTATTAAACCTATATCTTTCTAGTATACAAGAAAAGGCGATAAAAATCAATTGACAATAATTCGCTTTAACGTCGTCTGAGCCTAAGCTCTCAAAAACGCCGACTATACGAATAAATTTAGAACACGCCATATTTGAGAAAATATTGACCGGCCTATATAATTTTATTAAAGCGGAATCCATAAGGGCGTCAAAGTCTCCCGACTAATTGATGACGATCTATTATATCGATCAATTCGGAAACTGAAACGGTGGCGGTGCCTACTTTTTTTACTACTACTGCCGCCGCAAAATTTGCGATTACGACGGCTTCGCGGTAAGAAGCTCCCGCGGCTAAAGCTAAAGACGCGACCGCTAGAACCGTGTCTCCGGCTCCGCTAACGTCGAAGACTTCGCTTGCTAAAGCGGGAATGGAAAACGGAGACTCGTCTTTCTCAAACAGGGTCATTCCCTTGTCTCCTCTGGTAACAAGAAGAGCTTTAAGATCCAAAACTTCTCTTAAATAAGAGCCGGCTTCGTCCATAGAAGCGTCCGGCGAAACTGAGGAATAAGCTTCTCTCGCCTCTTTCTCATTTAAAGCCAAAAAATCGGAACCTTTAAACATACGAATATTAGAAGGTTTAGGGCCTGCGGCGAGTATGCCGGAAGAAGCTGTTCCTTCTGCGGCGGCAAGGCATACCTCCAAAGAAAAGAAACCTTTGTTGTAATCTGAAAGGATACAGATATCTGCCTTAGACGAAGTTTCTCGAAGAATAGACGATACTTTTTCAAGAATACGTCCCGATACGGACGTCCTTTTTTCAATATCAGTTCTGCAAAGCTGCTGACTATTTGCTATAATTCTGGTTTTCGTCGTAGTCGGCCTAGCGGGATCAAGGATTATTCCGGCAGTTTCGACTCCTCTTCCTTTAAGCTCCGAAGAGAGTTTCAAACCGTTTTCGTCGTCTCCGATCACGGTTACTAGCGAAACTTTACCGCCAAGACTGCTTATATTATTGACGACGTTAGCCGCTCCTCCCGGAGTATATGATAAATAATCGACGTCAACCACGGGAACGGGAGCTTCGGGAGATATCCTGCTAACTTTTCCCCAAATCCATTGATCAAGCATGGAATCTCCGGCTACTACTATATTTTTATCTCTGAATGAAAATATAATATTTCTGGCTTTATTTCTATCGATTAAATTCATAAAATCACCTAAAACAACCTATACTAAACTTCTAAAAATCTCCATATATCTCAAATAAGAGCTTTTCCAGCTATAATATTTCAGTCTCTCTATGCCCCTGGCTCTCATAGAAGAGGCTACTGCGTTTGAAGACAATACTCTATGAATTTTGGAAGCCAAGTCGCAAGGATCTTTCGGTTGAAAATATACGGGGGCGTCTCCGCCGATCTCTCTAAAAACCGGAATATCCGAAGCTATTACCGGAGCGGCGCATGCAAAAGCCTCTAAAAGCGGGATGCCAAATCCTTCGTATAAAGACGGAAAAACAAACGCGGAAGCAAGCCCGTACAATTTTGCCAAATCGTTGTCGGACACCGTTCCAAGCCAATAAACGTCCTTTTTAAACTCCATATTTTCATAAATGTAAGGCAAAGGATCCGCGTCAAATTTTTTGCCCAATACCGATAAAATTTTATCGGTAAATTTATTTTTGGAAGTTTTAACAGGCTTTCCGGCGACTATCAAAAGTTTATGAGGATAATGAAATTCTTTCTTTAATTCGTCGAATCCCCATAACAAAGTCTTTAAATTTTTTCTTTTTTCCAAATTTCCCACAAATAAAATATATGGAGCGCCTTCGGAAAAACGATTCAAAAACGCCGAAACTCCTTCGGGAGACGCCGGAAGAAAAGTTTCGTCGGCGCTTAGAGGAATAACGGCCACTTTATTTGGAGATACGGATAGAAAATCCACAATCTCGCCTTTTGAAAATTCGGACGAAGTGACAATAATATCGGCGGCTTCCGCCGCTTGCTTAATTCGCTTTCTATCATTGTAAGAATCAAGTTTATCGCGCGGGAAAAAATGATAAGGAGCCAAATCGTAAATAGTCGCAAGTCTTTTCGATTTTGGGAAAAAGTCGACTCTACCCCATGGAAACCAAATCAAATCCAATTTATCCGCCTCCGCTACGGGCAAATAATTGACAGGAGCAAAAGAATACATCTTTTTTACTTTCAATTCGTCTTTTTCATGCAAAGGAAACAAAAACGAAAATTTACAATTATGATCCGATAGCATGAAATTTAACAAAGACTTCGTAGCGCGTCCCATACCTCTGAAATCCCTGGCTAGAAAAGACGCGTCAAGACCTATATTCAAAAGAACCACCTCAAATAGACTTAATATCCGTTAAACGACTGTTAAGCGGAAGGAAAGAAGACACTCCGGCGAGTTTAGCGACAATCTGTTTCGGATCCAGAGCGTTGTAACATATAAACTCGGAACATTTTTCCTTTACGCATTTTTTCTGAGTACAATTAAACTTTTCAGGGGTTATGACCGCCACCTTAACGCCGAAAGGCTTCCATCTGTTAGGAAAATCGCTTTTAAGAGCAAATATCGAAACCGTAGGGACTCCCATTACTGCGGCTATATGCCCGGGGCCGGTGTCAGGAGCCACAAATCCCCTCAAACTGCACATAAGAGCCGCAAGCTCTCTTAAATCAGTTTTGCCCGCTAAATTAACGCAAGGCCTTTTCATTTTCGAAGCTACTAAAGAGACGATAGGAAGATCGTCCGAAGTTCCGGTTAATACTACGGCTCCTCCCAATTCTTCGACGATTGTATCTCCAAGCTTAGCAAAAAAATCAATAGGCCATTGTTCGGGAGACACTTTAAGCCCTTTTGAAACATGAAGTCCCCAGAAAGGGCCTTCGGCATTTTTAGCGTAATGACGGAGCAAAAGCTGCATGTCGTAAAATAATTCGTCCGAAGGGAACCTTATCGATACTTCAGCTTTGCTCGCAGGAATTCCAAGAGCCCTGACGTAATCAAGCATTATGTCGGTCCAATGGGTAACGGTATCTCCTTTTTCCGAACGAACCGTTACTTTATGCGTATAAAGAAAACTGTAAAACAATCTGGAGCCCTGCCCTACCCTTACGGGAATGCCGGCTTCATAAACTAAACGCGCCTCTTCGCATCTGTTCCAAAGCACCAGGGCGACGTCAAAATGACGTTCCTTTATCTGAACCAGCCACTTCCGAAAAGCTTCGCCTTTCAGATTTCCGTCTTTTACCGAAAGAATTTCAGTCACGTATTCGTTATCTTCAATCAAAGCCTCCATGCCTGCTTTTACCATCATAGTAATGGAAGAATTGGAATAAAAAGCTTTTAAAGGCTTCAAAACTACGGTTGATAGAAGAACGTCTCCTAAGCCTCCGGCCAAAAGCAAAATTAAAATACGTTTACCGGCAAATTCAGACAATAAAACCTCCGGGGAACATCCTAAACTAATATTAGGCTTAAGTATATAAATTCCAGTGAATCGCCCATCCGCTAAGAAGTATCGGGCTTCTTGATTCAACGATCAACATCCGGATTCAAGTATGTCGCCATATCTTGACATAACTACGGAGCTATCTCCACAAGCGTAACTTCGGGTAATTCCTACCCTAGATTTATCTATTTTTACTCTATGTCTATCGTCTATCATACCTAACGCATAACGTCTTATATTAATGCTTGCGTTCAGATCTCTATTATGCGTCTTATTGCAATGCGGACAAGCAAAACGTTTCATATGCAAAGATTTTTTGCCTGTATCGGCGCCGCAATAAGAACATATTTGATACGCGGGGAAAAACTTGTCGATTAGCATAAGCGTTTTGCCTTTTATTTCCGCTTTATATGTCAGCATTCTAATAAGTTTATGCCGATTAAAGCTCGCCACGCTTTCTGACAAACGATTATTTCCGACGAAACTTTTTGCGTCGAACGTTCCTAAGGCAATAAAATCATATTGATTGGTTATCTCATTAGTGATTTTATGCAAATAGTCGTCTCTTGCAAGATTAATCTTATTATGGAGTCTTGCGATTTTTTTAAAGGCTTTTTTTCTGTTGTTGCTTCCTTTTTTCTTTTTAGATAATCGTCTTTGCAGCTTTTTAAGTTTAGATTGTTTATCCTGTATTTTTTTTTTATCTGAATAAATAATCCTATCGCTGGTAATCAATAAATTCTCTAAATTCATATCCAAACCTACGGCTTTTTTTATTTCTAAAGGTTTAGGTATGGATTTATTATTTTCATAAAAAACGGATATATAATACGTATCGGCTACGCAGGAGATAACAGCTTGCTTTATAGCGCAATCTTTATCTAAGGTTTTATGAATCTTGACTTTTATGCCTTCCTTAAATTTAGGAACATAGACTTTTTTATTATCTAAACTAATATTTTGAGGGACAGCAAAGCTTTGCCTTGGATTTCTCTTAGATTTAAAATTTGGATATTTAGCCCTTCTGGCAAAAAAATTATCAAAAGCCGTTACAAGCTGTCTTAACGCCATTTGTAAACTTTGAGAGTTGCACTCGTTAAGATAAGCGTAATTCGCTTGCGCTTTCAGCTTCGTTAGCGTTTTTTGCATTGTAAAGTAAGTTTCTTTTATGCCTTGCGCATATTGCTTTTGTCTATAATCCAAAAAATAATTATAAACGACTCTAACGCAGCCAAAATGTTTACGTATAAGCTCTTGTTGGGCTTTAGTAGGATAGATTCGATATTTTATTGCCGTCAGCAAAGTTTATCCTTATTTGATTTATGATAATGATTTTGTATAATTATATAATATAAATATAAATAAAGTCAATAGAATATTATAAAAATTGTACGCCGGAAGAAGCAACAAGACGTCGTAATAAAGGCAATAAAAAAGTTTGACCGTAATAAAAAGGCCAAACTTTTTATATTCTCAAAACTCGTCTATTCGCAGACTGCAGTCAAGCTCTCTATCGCTTTCTCGGCGGCAGATATCAAAAATTTTGCGGAAATCGGATTTCCGGCTCCTTTTAAAAGCCATATATCCGGGGTTAAACGTCCTTGAGCACAAAGTTTTTCCATCTCAAGAGCCAAATTCTTACCTACCAGATGAGCCTCGATCTGACTTCTGATAATTTCTCCCAAAGGATAATTAGGCAAATACAAACCGTATTCTATCATATGAGAATATACGGACAACAAAACAGAATCTTTTTCGCCGAAAACGGGAGCGTACCACTTATTCCAATATTCCGCGGATTTTTTAAGAACAAAATCGCAGATATCCTCCGGAGAAGCGTCCTGATGTTCGTACATATAATGCCAAACGTCCAAACAGACGAGAGATATTCCTGATAATTCGAAACAATGCCAAAAACCATGAAGTCTCTTCATAATATTAGATTTAGAAGAGTCTTTCCCTAAACCGAGAATTTCCTGATCTCTGCCTTGAAAAACGAAAGCGAAACCTTCCGTAAAAGCCGTGTTTGGAACTCCGCTCATAAGAGGAGAAGGAGATAAATTTAATGAGAAAACCTGTTCTACGCAATGTCCCAATTCATGAATCGCCACGTTATACGAGATATAATTCATTTTTCCGCCGTCAAATCTGGTTCTCAAATGAGAATTAAATTTACGGCCTCCGGCTCCCATAGCATGCCCCGCTCCTCTGGACGCTTCCACGGTTATTTTCGAAGCTAAATAATCGGAACGTTCGTCCGAAAAGCCAAACGAGCGCAGAATATCGGGAATTTTCCTCTGAAAACCGTCTCTGTCTCCATATTTATCCAAAATTATTCTGTCAAGCTCCGTAGAGTTCAAAGCGGAAGCGTCTCTGAAACCGGGGTACCAAATATCGAAAGCCCTCAACGGACGTCCCAAGCGTTTTGAAACAAACGACGCGACGTCTTTAATCACATGACTGTCGAGGACGTTCTGAAGCATACTTCTGACTTCCGATTCCGGAATTTCCACATGGCAATTAAAATTTCGATCCATGGCCGTAGGATGATTAGGCGCGTAAGGATCTATGCTTTTTTCAGAGTCAAAAATCTTTTTCAAATGTTCGTAACGAACAAAACCTTCTTTTTGAAAAGGAACTTCTTTGCCGTCTTTAAAAACCAGATTTTTTTCAGGATCCCATTCGTATTCTCCGTTATTAATAACGATCGAAGGAATTTCGCCTCTAACTATTCTGGCAAGTATGGTTTCTATTATTTCCTGTTTTCTCATTCCGTCAGGATCTTTGTAAAGGGCCTTTAACTCGTCTCTAAGTCCCCAATGACTTATCAACTTCATATTCTCGGGAAAAACTCCGGATTTGCCGTCTACCAGGACTTTATCCATACGGATATTATAATTTGAAATATATATCCCGGCTCTGGAAGAAGCTAACGAGGCCTTTGTCAAAACTTCGGAAGGAATTCTTTCCGTAAATCTATCGGCAAGCCTCGCTCGGATCCACTCTTTATGTCCCCAGTCTTTCCCGAGAGTATTTTTCTCTTCAAGAGAATAAACGGGAAAATTTAAAAGAATTAAAAAAGCTATCTTGGAAACGAAAAAATCCTCGTCTAAATGCGCCATGGGATTAAAATCCGCAAAAATTTGATCGGCGGAAGAAACCTCTCCCAAATCTAAATGAAGAGGCTCTAAAATCGTTCTATACATTTCAATCATATATCCCGATATAGCGTCAAAATTACGTTCCGCCTTCTCTACAAGCTTGTCCAAGTCTTCTTCGCTTTCAAGGTAATTAGTCAGGCAAAACGACTTAAAATCCTCTTCCGAACCGTCTTTTTCCGTCCAAAAACCGGCCGCGGCGGAAACGCGGCGTTCCATAATCTCTGTACGAGAAAACTTTTTAGAAAGTTCGGAGACAATTTCGTCCACAATTTTTTTATTCATAAACCAAAACTCCTAATTCATCAGAAAATATTCTTAAGCAAGATAAAAAAGACGCGGAAATACGGAAAGCCGAAGGATTAATTACGGGACTTTTAAGAGATACGATTATTTTATTTAAAGAACCGGACTGACGTAAAACGAAAAATTCAAACTCGCATTCTACGCCGTTCAGCGTTCCAAAATATTCTCCGTCAGGCGGAAGAGCTCTTCTGCCGTCTATGACAAATAATTCGGGAGAATCGGCTGTTCTGGTAAAATCAAAACCGTAAGGACGCCCTAACATTGATGAAACCGACTTCATATTCCCCTCGTAAACGGCGCGTCGAACCGCAGAACTGCTAACTCTTGAACCGTTAAAAAAAATCGGCGACACGACGTTAACGGACATATTATAAGACAAAAGCAATTCGGGATTACCTCCGGCATAGCGTCCAAACCTATGGTTAGCCCCTATCGCAATATATTTGGCTCTCAGTTTTTTTATAAGAATCTCCGATATAAAATCTTCGGCGGAAACGTTAGCGAAGCTATGAGTAAATTCATTAACGATAATATAATCAGGCCCTATTTCAGACATAAGAGCAAATCTTTCTTCTGGAAGAGATAAAAGCTGAGGAGACTGCTCCGGAGATAGAACCGTCATAGGATGATTTCTATATGTGAAAACGCAAGAAGGCAAACCGCGCGCTCCGGCGAAAGAGACGACGTCAGTAATTAATCTTCGGTGACCTATATGAAGACCGTCGAAAAAACCCATCGTAACGCAGGCGTCGTCTATTGAAAAATCAAAACAGGAAGAACTAACGTTAATAATTTCCGTCATAATACAAATTAATTTGCAATAACCATCGAATCGAAACCGTCTTTCTTAAGATAGTCGGATTTGTGCTCGACTTCGTCTCTGGTTCCGGTCTCAGTCAATTTAATCTTATATACTTCCTTGCCTCCGGAGGAGACTTTTTCCATAACTACGTTTTTATGACCTTTTTCCTTGAGCTCTTCGACTAAGTTTTCAGCGTTGGCTTTATTGGAAAAGACGCCCATCTGTATATTATAAGTTCCGGACGCTCCGGTTTCGGACGGCTCCGAGGGCGAAGGAGAAGGCGAAGGTTCCGAAACGGCGTTATCGGGAGAAGGCGACACGGAAGTCGCAGGCGACGGCTCGGAAGGCGCGGCCACTACGCCGTTTACCCCTTCCTCCTCCTCGTCGGGAATATGCGACGAAGCGGCGTCGTCCGGACTCTTGTTAATTTCGGGTTGCCCCGGCGTTTCTACTGAGTTGACTCGTTCATACGATTTGCCGTTAAGATTCGGCGACGAAGAATTTGAATGCGTCGGTTCTTGAAGCGGAGAAATATCTTGAGGCGTAAAATTTTTTATAGACTGGTCGTCAATCCCGGGTATAGGATCGTCTATATTTCTAAAATCGTCGATTTTTAAATCTGAGGTATTGTCCGCTAATACGGCAGATTTGCTTACGGCTCCGCTCTTATCCACCTCTACGATAGTCTTCCACACCTTAGGCTTAGATTCTTCCATTATTTCGGAATTAAGATTTTTTGGGATAATATCGCTGTCCAGCAAGTAATTTCCAACCCAGCTTCCGGCAAGCAAAGAAAACCATACGACGACTATCATCACTATCAAAACTTTCATCCAAAAATAATCTCTATCCGGCTTAGAATCGTCGTCAGCCTGAGCTTCAGAACTAACGTCGTTTTTATCTTCATATTCGCTCATATAATTACCTCCAGAATAAAAGCTTATCTTCTATATCAGGTTTTTTTTTCCTCTACGCAGGGTCTTTATAAAACAGAGTGGGCTGCGGCCGCAATATATACCGATGAGCACCCGTTGCGTTTCAGAATTTCCGCCGCTTTAGAAACCGTGGCTCCGGTCGTCAAGATGTCGTCTATCAATAGAATCTTTTTGCCTTCTACGCTCATATTGACGGTAAACGCTCCTTTAATATTTTGAAAGCGTTCTTTTTTTGTCAATTTATACATAAAGCCGGTTTCTTTAATTCTCGAAAGACAATCGGCGGCAAAAGGGATACCGAGACTTACGGCTATTCTGGAAGCAATCAATTCCGCCTGATTAAAACCTCGTTCGCGCTCTCTTGCGGAGAAGAGCGGAATAGGAGCGATAAAATCAACGTTCAGCAAACGTTTGTCCCCGGCTAAATATTCCAGCATAAAATCGGCTATATAAGCGGCGGACTCCCTTCGTCCGGAAAATTTTAAAATTTTAATAATTTTTTTAAGATTTCCTCCGTAATATCCGCATACGATCGCCAGATCAACGTAAGGAGGACGCTTTATTTCGCAGGACGAATGACGAGGGAAGCTTCGCATGCATTCCCGGCACACATACGGTCCTAATTTTCCGCATATAAGACATTTTTCAGGGAAAATAAGACAAAGTAAATTTCTAAGATATTTGCTGAAACAAAATTTCATTTTTTATTCCCGGAAAAGATGACTTCCAAAACGAATAAGGGAAGAGAAAGCATTCGCTTCCATCTCGAAGGCTCTCTCAGCAATCGGTAAAACCACTCCAGCCCCATTTTGCGCATCCACTCGGGGGCTCTGTCAAGTTTTCCTGAAAGCACGTCGAAACTGCCGCCGACTCCTACTCCTACCGGCACGCCTAACTCCGATCCGTACTTTAAATACCATTTTTCCTGTTTCGGAAATCCTAAAGCTATAAAAAGAATATCGGGCGAAGCTTTTCTAATATGTTCAAACGGTTCGGAGTCATCCTTAAAATAACCGTGGTAAGTCCCGCAAATATTGCAGCCGGGATATTTTAGGCGCAGTCTTTCGGCGGCTTTTTCCGCTATGCCGGGAGAGGCTCCGAGAAAAAATATTTTTCTGCCTGAAGTGACGGATGACTTTACGGTTTCCTCCAAAACCTCAATACCGGCGGCTCTTTCTCTGATTTTTTCCCCTCTTAAGCCCGAAGCCCATACTACGCCTATTCCGTCCGCGCAAACCAATTCGGCTCCGTTTATCAATTCTTTTAAAGAAGAATCATTTTTAGCGGCCATGATCATTTCGGTTCCCAAAGTCACAATCATATTAGATTTCGACTTATCCCGAGCAAGTTCGTTTATTCTTTCTACTACTTCGCTCTTAGTCAGATCATGGACTTTTATTCCAAGAACAAAAGTCTTTTTTAAATTCATAAAAACCTCGATTGATATTCCCCGCGGCTAAATCAGAAAGATTCCTGCTTCAACAGCCAGTTAAATACGCTAGGCATTCTCGGCGTTCAAATGATTTACGCGGCGGCCTCTCAAAGCCGTATTATACCGTTTCCGAATGCCCTTGGCTCAGCTTTATTTTTGACCGACATTATATCCCCTTTGCTGAAACCGGGGGGTTTTGCCGGCTATCCGATACATAAAAGAAAAGGAAAAAACAGGGGAAAATTGAATTTTTCTTATATATTTATAAATTTACTGTCTGGAAAGAAAATTGTTATGATATACCTTACAAAAAGAGGATTGCTTGCGATAAACGACAAAGAAGGCAACTTATATTATTTCGATCCCGCTAACACGTTGAAGGAAACGGCGGCTTACATCTCGTCAAATCCGAATCTAAGCGATATTCTAAAAGAACCGGATAAAAACGCCTACAAAAAAAATATAGTCTACGTAGATCCTCCGGAAAAAGACTCGGGAAGACTTAGGAACTTTGCTCCAATAAAAGAAGACAAATACTTTGAAGACGAACTCAAATAACAGTTTTAAAATTCTTCTATAGGAATTTTAACGACTACTCTACATCCATCCCGATAATTTTTATCAATTTCTATACTTCCTCCATGGGCCTCGGCTATAAATTTAGCGAGAGACAAGCCTAAGCCGCATCCTTTCTTCTGAGGGGTATCGCCGTTGCAACGGTAAAAACGTTCGAAAACCTTGTCCATTTCTCCGCAGGAAATACCCCTTCCATGATCCTCTACGCTCAAAATATAAAAACCAGCCGCTTTTTCTAGAGAAACCAGGATAGAAGTATCCGCATCGGCATATTTCAGAGAATTGTCAATTAAGATTATAAGCAGCTGCTTTATCCTATCCTCGTCTACTTCCGCTATAACGGAAGGCTCGCATAAGTTCATAACAAGCTTAAAACCAGTCCTTACAGCTACGGGCTTCATAATATCGCATACGCTTTTAATAAGCTCGCAAAGATCGGTTTCCTGCGTTTTCATCTGAACCTGTCTTGAATCTATAGTAGATATGTCAAGCAGATTATTAATTAAACGCTCTAATCTTTGAGTTTCCTCGCTGATTATAGTTATAAATTTGCCGCACAGCTCTTTGTTTTCCATAGCTCCTTCGAGAAGAGATTCGGCATATCCCTTTATACATGTAAGAGGAGTTCTCAATTCATGAGATACGTTGGAAAGCAACGAAGCGATTACTTTTCTTTGACGAGAAAGATAAGAAGCATGTTTATAAGCTATGTATAAAAGAAAATCAAAACGAAATTTATAATCGTTACGCAACGCGACATATCCGCCGTCAAACTGAACATGTTCGGCAATTTCCCGATAACCGCACTCTTCCTGCAAAAACAGATCGAACCTATATAGAATTCTCGTAGAAACAAGCTTAAGATCCGTCTCCGTAAAACTGTCTTTATGTCTTGGCGGAGAAAATAAAAAAAGAACGAACCTGTAAGGAGACGCAGGATCGACAAAAAACGCGTCGTCTTCTCTGAAAAGCCTTCCCTGATATCCCTTTATATCCGCTTTCAACCTATCTATCAGCGTGTCCAGTTCTTCTTTGTTAAAAGTTTTGAGAATTGCGGAAACGTTGGAAACTTCAAAATAAAGGTATCCAACTTCTTTCATATTCGACAAAGAGGCCTGCATTTTGTTTTCTACAAAAGAAGCGAGAGCTCCGTCGGTTAAATCCGAAATATTCATCTTTACCTCTCAGCTAACTCTAATGTTTTAAAAACGCGGGAAAAATAACCGTTACCGAAGTTCCTGCTCCTAATTCGCTCGATATTTTTATAGTTCCCGATATATCGTCCAAAAGTTTTTTAACGATAGATAAACCTATGCCTGTTCCTCCTAACAAAGCCGCGTCGCCTTCAGTCACTCTATAGAAACGATCAAAAACGAAAGGAAGATGTTCGGCAGAAATTCCTATGCCGGTGTCGACTATACGAACTTTTATAACTTTTCCGTCAGGAAAAGCCGTAATATTAATTTTTCCGGATTTTTTAACGCCGGTAAATTTTAAAGCGTTGTCAAGAAGATTGACAAAAATTTGCTGCAAAGAATCTTCGTCGGCTAAAATATACGGCAGATTATCTGCCATATCGACAATCATTTCTATATTTTTCCGAATGGCTACGCCTGCAAACAAATCGACGGCGCATTTAAGAACTTTGCTTACTTCTACCAAATTTGCGGACGAACGGTCTTTCTTAGTTTCCGAACCTCTGGAAGAATCGAGCATAGACACGATCATTCTGGTCATACGATTCGTCTCTTCGTTTATTATTTGAAGGAATTTTCTATTAACGTCCGGATCCGTAAAATAAGACTCGTCCAAAAGAGTCTCGACATAACCTTTAATCGCCGTCAAAGGAGCTTTCAATTCATGCGAAATGTCGTCGACGTAATTTGTGAGAGCTTCTTCTATCCTTGCGTATTCCCCCAGGTTTTTCATAATAGCCACGGCGCCGAAACGCCGCATAGATTTGGAGGCGGCCGGAAAAATTTTTATAAGAAAAGGAATCTTCTGACCTATAATGACCACTTTTTCTATTTTTGAAGATTCCTGATTTCTTGCGGCGTCTAAAATAAGCCTATTCAATTCTTGAATTTTTATAACGTCCCAAATTTTTTTATTCAAAGCGACGTCCCGAGAAACGCCGAAAAGCGCGCCGGCCGCCGTATTAAACAATTTAATTTCTCCGGTCTTATCGATTGCGAAAGCCGCGTCGTCCATATGCTCCGTAAGGATTTCCTGAAAACAGATTTCCGTCCTTCTGGCCATTAATCTCTAGCCTCAAATTGGAACTTATAACCTATTCCATGAACAGTTCTTAAAAAACGAGGATTTGCCGGATCTTCCTCTATTTTCTGTCTCAATCTTCTCATATGAACGTCTACCGTTCTTGTATCTCCAAGGTAATCGTATCCCCACAACTGCTCTAGCAGAAAATCTCTTGTAAAAACTTTTCCGGGATTTGTAGTCAGCAGCTTAAGCAAATCAAACTCTTTAGGCTTTAAATCGACTTCCTGGCCTTTTAATCTGACTTCATGCTTCATTAAGTTCAAAGTTAAATCTTCAAAAACAAGTTCGTCCTTCTCATCGACTTTAGAACTCGTGCGCCTTAATACGGCTTTGACTCTGGCTACCAGTTCGCGAGGCGAGAAGGGCTTTGTAACATAATCGTCCGCTCCCAGCTCAAGCCCCAAAATTTTATCTATTTCCTCGCATTTCGCAGTAGCCATAATAATAGGGATTTTAGTTTCCTTGCGTATGATTCTGCATACTTCAAGACCGCCTTGCCCCGGAAGCATTATATCTAAAATAATCAAATCCGGGCGCTCCTGGCGGGCGACGCTTACGGCTTCAAAACCGTCGTAGGCGCATATGACTTCGTACCCTTCCTTTTCAAGATTGTATTTTAATAACTCGACGATATTTTTTTCATCGTCGACAACAAGAATTTTCTCTTCAGCCATTTTTTTCTTCCTTTAGAATTTTGTCCGCTAACAAGAGACGAGTAGAGAATTTAAAGTTTTATTTTAACATTATAATGCCGGCCATTCTGCCTGTAACTCTACTATCTCTTCTATAAGAATAAAATAAATCCCGCCTGCATGAAGTACATAAAGAAGAAATAGAAATATTTTTCTCCTTTAAACCGGCGTATTCAAGTTGAATTTTATTTATACTCCAAAGATTTACGGAATATTTTTCGGAGACAGAGAGCTTAACGACCGACTCTTTTAATCTTTTCCCTACGCCGTCGGGATAATCCTTTGAAAACGACTCAAAAAAAGACAAAGCGACATCTTCGTCCGTATAAAAGCAACAGGGGCCTATAGAAGGAGCTATTCCGGCGATACAGTCTCCCGGAGAAGATCCGTAATTTTCAACTAACGCTTTAACCGCCTTAAAGGCTATGTTAAGCAACGTGCCTCTCCAACCTGCATGAATTAAAGAGATAGCTTTCTTTACGGGATCCACGACAAAAATTCCAACGCAATCCGCATAGCAAATTACGAGAGGCAATCCGGGCGAATTTGTAATAACCGCGTCGGCGCAAGGTCTAGATTTAAGATCCTCCGGAACTTCGGCTTTAAAAATTACGTCTTTATGCTCTAAAGTCACGCTTTCCTGAGGATAAATGCCGAACGCTTCAAAAAAAAGCCGTTTGTTCTCCGTTATATTCTCAGGACAATCGGCAGAATTTAAACCTAAATTGAGAGAATCATAAGGAGACGAACTGGCTCCGCCATGGCGCGAAGTATAAAAATGTTCGACGAGATCAAGAGTTTCTATAGACGAGAATTTAAAAACTTTTATATTGTTCTTAACGCAAAAAAAATCTTTCATAACAATTTTTACGTTTTAAATAATATAAAGGAGGCTAACACGCCTCCTTTATATTATTTAAAACTATAAACTCTCAATTAACAGGCGCTTTCAAGTCCTAGAAAATAGAGTTTCCTCCTCCGAAAATACCGCCGGCAAAGGATAAGATACCGCCTCCAAGAAGCGGAAGCGTCCAATTCTTAGAAGAGGAACCGTACATATCCGTATTAAGCGAAACGTTGGAATACATAAGATCGTTCAATCCAAGAGAGTAAGAAGGCTCCGTAGGCTGCTGAGGATACGAGAACGCGCCTTGATAAATATTCTGAAGCTGCGAGGCCTGATTCGTCCTGGCTCCCAGCATAGAGTTCTCAGTTTTTCTCTCAACGACAATATTTAAACCTTCGTTTACTTTCTGAGTAAGAAGAGAAATCTCTTCTTTTACGGTAGAAAGCTGAGAATCGATTTGCTCAAGCTCTTCGTTTACCGTTTGAAGCTTAGCGCTCAGCTGTGAAAGAGATTGAGCGACCTGTTCAAGCTGCCGCTGATTCGTCTGTTGCTGCGCTTCTACCTGCTGAAGCTGAGCTTGCTGCTGCTGAAGCATAGTTTGATTAGCCGCGATGGACGTTTCCAACGCCGCTATCTGAGACTGAATGGCAGCCTGAGCGGTAGGCTCGAGAGCGGCCAAAGAAGCGGACTTCAAACCTTCCAAAGTTGTCTTTTGAGTTTCGATAGACGTCTGAAGCGCGGAAATACTCGAATTCAACTCCGTATTCGTCTGCTGCAGCTTAGCCGCCTCGTTATTCAAGTCGTTTTGAAGATTTGTCTGCTTCTCCTGGTCTTTTGTAATTTGATTTTTTTCTTTCTCTTTAGAATGCTTGACAGATTCAAGCTGACGTTCTTCCTGACGAAGAGCTTCCAAATGTTCCGTTAAAGTGGCGATTTGCTGTTCTATCTGTCCAATGTTTGAGCCTAATTCCGACTTTAGTCCGTTAAGGCCTTCCAGCATTGAATTAAGCTGATTCATAATTTCAGATCTGGAACCGGAGAGCTGCGGCAGCTGTCCGGTAGTCAAGAATTCATAAGCGGCCGAACTCGTCGCAGAGTCAGATAAACCCGGAAAAGAGAACGACGAGATAGCTTCAGGAGAAGAAAGATCTATGGAAGCGGAAGAAGAAGAACCGCCGTATCTCTGCATAATATTGTCAAGTAAAGATACGTTTTGAATACCGGGATAACCCGAAGAACAGCAGAAGGGCATATTCATATATTGCCCCATATTGCCGTACATGCCCATATCCATATTGCCGTACATACCGCCGTCGGGATACGTAGACATACCCATATTGCCATACATACCCATATTGCCGTAAAAGCTCATATCTCCGTAAAGGAACATATTTCCGTTCATCCCCATAAGAGAAAACGAACCGTTAATCTGTCCCATATAAGCGGCAAAAGCTCCTGCATGAGTCGTTTGATATTCATGATTATGCGACATATTATGATGATGACAGCGGCAATGATGATAACGGCTGTGACCGTAGCGATTATAATTAGAATAGGCAGACGAATCGTCGGAACGTACGCTGTATACAGATTCTTCCTGAACCTCTGCCGAAGCGATTTCCGCCTCAGCGGCTTCCGCCGAAGCCGGAACCTCGGAGACGGAAGAAGTCTGCTGAGGAGCAAGCATAGGTATAGACATAGCTTGATCCGGAACCATTCCTACAGGCACAGCGGAAATCAAATAATTACCGGTGTTAAAATTATTTGTAGAAAACGCATTATTATAGACATTAGACATAATTTCAACTCCTCGCTTACGCTTTGCTGCAAACAACAAAGCATAAAATATTCTTAGGTATATTATAGCATAAACAAAAATCTAAATTCAATGAAACTTTTGTTAATTTTTTTTCACGTTTACGCTTACGTACAATGACGAGAATCTGCTAATATTAAAACTTCGCCAGGTGCTGATCTTTATCAAGCCATTGAGACATACATCTTAACGCGCCTTTCCTGGTGGCAAGATTCGCAAGAGGCATGGGATGAACTTCATAACCTTCTTTTTCGTACGTCGAGATGGCGAGATTATCCAGCTCGTCTATACCGTATACGGGGAGAAAAATTCTTTTTACCTCAGAGCCGTCTTCCTTTTTAAATCGCTCCATAAGACAGTTGTTAAAAGATATATTTGGAGTTCCCCATCCCGGTTCCGCATAGGGGACTCTTACGACTCTATAGCCTGATTTTTCCAATTTTTCGGCATAAGCGTCAAAATCCTGCTGTTGATTAGGATAATATCTGGAACTTTCCATTTTAAGGAGATCCGAGCCGGAATAACGCTCGCCCGCAACAGACGACAGATATTGCGCGACTTCGCTTCTTCTTTCCGAACTCATAGAGGCGAAAGCTCTTTTAGCTAAAGAAGGATCCGCTACGCACATCGTATTTTCATCCAGAGGAGTCAGCCCCATATCCAAATGATCGTTAGCCGGGCCTTCTATTCTGGGAGTAGAAGGATCGTCCATTCCCATAACGGTGACTTTTTGTCCGAACTGTTTTTCAAACAATTCATGAGCGACTTTCAGCCACATTTCGTCTTCAGCCATTTCTCCGGGTTTTAAGTTCTGTTTTTTGTACTCGGGATTATCAGCTATAAAATAAGGCTGTTCATGAAGAAGAGAACCTTCTTCTTTTGGAATTAAGTCGAAAGAAAAAGGATTTTCGCTTTCGCTCAACTTTATATTAACGCCCATTGTTTCTTTTGCATAATCCTGAATCTGCTTGAAAAAATCAGGATTTTTCTCGGCTAATCCTTTCAGCTTTTTAGCCGTAGCCATAAGCGAGAAACCTCCTATAAAGGTTTCGCCCCTGTTCGACACTACTTCTCCTCCGTCCGTAACGATTCTTTTATCTCTGTCAAGCTCTATGGAATCATATTTTCCGGCGATATATTGAGGAACCTGTTCGTCGTCGGCATGCCAATTATGAAGCATGCTCTGGTTAGTAATAGCCGTCTTGGAATCGTCTTCGGGAAAATACATGCCTATCATTTGATCTCTCGCCCATACTGTAAGATCCAAATTATCGGGCTGTATAAATTCGATCCTCTCAGGATTCGGAACGGAGGCCTGTTTCATCATGTTTTCCACGTCCCGCCTGTCTTTGTCAGAACCAACCACAACCGTAAATTTAGTGTCCGGTTCCATTTCGGTAAAAAGTATCTTATACGCGTTAAGCATATCTTTTCTGATCGAGCCTGAAGCGTAATCGCTTAATTGAAGGGCCAGATGGGTTATTCTGCCGTAATTATCAGGAAAAGCTACGGTTTTCTCATCCAAAATGCGAGAAGAATCAGACTTAAGCTCTTTCATAATCGAATCGGCTAATACTTTTTCATTAGAAACGGAAAAAGAATCGGAAGGAAGAGGCGCATCCGCTTCCTTCGAAGAAACCGCCGCGGAATTTAAAGAATATGTCGGATGCATGACGGCGTTCATGCAAGATACTACGCTCTGCATAAAACCTCCTTACTAAGAGCTTCAAAAAAGCCGCGCGAAATTAAGCGACATGAACCGCAGAATAAAGCTCCGTAAATAAATACTTTAACTTTAATTATATCATACTCTTCCAAAAATAATCAACAAGCGCAACAGGAGAAGCGGATAATAAAAAAATCCGCGTTTACAAATAACGGCATTATTTATAAACGCAGACCATATATGAATCAAATTATAAACTTAAAAACCTCGCTAATATAAACGGGAACCGCTTATATTTAAGACTTTTTAGCGAAGACGAGAGGCAGAGTCAGGAACAGAATCGCAAATATAATAATTCCGGCTCCTACTATTTCTTCCAGATTAACGGTTCCTCCGGTCATAATGGCGATCGTTCCGGTAGCGCAGAGACCGGCAATAATACTGGAGCATCTGTTTACCGGGATACTGTAAGTATTTTCGCTCTTATCCAATAAAATAAGGCCTCCGAAGATACCGTTTAAAGCTGAGAAAATTCCGATTAAGAAGACCAGCCACCAATAGGGATAGGCAAAAATGGAGGTAATTCCGTCATGCAGCTGATTGCTGAAAGTCCATCCGTCTACGTTCATAACGGCTATAACGAGAATCATTAAGAAAAGCGTAGGGCTTGAGGTAAGCTGTTCGCCGACGAAATAGCGAATATTAGTGTCTTCGTCCTGAGATTTTGCCTTTTGACTCATAAGACTAAGACGGAAGAAATAGGCCGCAAGATATACGAACACGTTTATTATACAGGCCATAGGCTCGGATCCGAACGCTTTCAAAAAATCGAAACTTTCTCCGGACTGTTTCATATAAAAAGTAACGATAAGGGAAATGAGACTAAGAATCATACCGGCATATGAAAACCACCTTACCGTTCGTTTATTTAAAAGGTCAATGATCGGGCCTAAAATCAAAAGACCGCCTCTCATTATAAGCATGATGAATATTACGGAAACGCCGGTAAAAGTATAGGCCAGAGTCGTAGTAGCGATAATAACGGAACTGCATATACCTGACATAAACGTATACTTATCAGGTCCGGGAATATTAAAAGGCCCTATTTTATAATAATTAGCGTATTTCCACAATTTCTTAAAAGTAAGAAAAAGAAGCATTCCTATAACCGACGCGAAAACGGATATAGGCAAGACTTCCGCTCCCGGAAGAGCCGCCGCTATAGGTTTAAGCCAGGAGCCGTCCGCAAGTCTGTCGGCGATCTGTCTATCCGTCACAAGCTTAGTGATCGCGCTGTAAGGCCAATATGCGGCAAAATATCCAAAAGCATAAATCCAAATCCCGTACTGCCGCATAAAATTGCCGCCGGAATTGGGCTTAACAGGTTCATTATTTTGTGTTTTAACTTCTTCAGTCATTAAAGCGTCCCGAATATAGGCAAGCTATATTACTTATCCTTTCTTTATTAAATTAATCGCCGCGTTTAATGTATAGTGGCGATAGGCATCTCGTTTTGCCTGAGACTATAAAGCATCTCGTAAAGTTCGTCGCTAACCGAAATTTTGTAAGGCGTAGGATTCAAAGTTCTCAAATGGTCTTTTCTCCAGCCATGGATCTGACTTACGCAGTAATCTCTGACATGTTTTAAAGACTGTTCCGATACGGTTCTCCTGCCGTTCCAAACGCAATAATGAAGAGACTCCACTTTTTTCGGAATAACGTAAACCCTTTTCTCCGACCGGAAAGGATGTCTGCACAGAATCTTAACTCCGGGCCTAGGAGGGCTTTCGTTATCCTGAAGCATTATGTCTAAAAGAGGATAGCCTTCTTCTCCATACAAACGGTAAGGAGTTTTTCTGCAGGGAAGAGTAGTCTTTTCGGCGTCTTGAGATAATTTTATCCTTGGTTTCCCGTTGAACTCCACCAATTTATAAACTCCTCCCAACGCCGGTTGACCGTTACAAGTCACAAGATGCGTGCCTATGCCGAAAGAGTTAATTTCATGTCTCTGATCGTTAAGAGAAGCGATTGTGGATTCGTCGATATTATTGCTGGCTACTATTTGCAAATCGCCAAAACCGTTAGAATATCTTTCGCCGATTTTTTTAAAGATTTTCCTTATTTCTCTGGAAAAATAAGCTAGATCTCCGGAATCTATACGTACTCCCAAAGGTTTAAAGCCAATGGAATCAAGAGCTAAAGCGACGGAGAGGAAATTGGGAATTCCTGATTTCAATATATCGTAAGTATCGGCAAGAGCCAAGAATGAATAAGGAAAAGCCGACGCGTAAGAAACAAACGCGGCGAGTTCTCCGTCGTTTGACGAAACAAAACCCAGCTCTTCCCTATATTTAAGCGCCAATTCCAAAAGATCGCATTCTCTGCCGTCGGGAGAGATTACTCTGCTTTCGGCGGCTTCCGACAGGGAACTGAACGAAGAGACAAAAGAATGAGCGTGAGTTCCGCTTATCGGTATTCCGAACAATTTTCCGGTTATTACGTTGCTGGTAGAATCAAAACCGCCTATATACGAATATCTGGAAGCGGAAACGCCTCCATCGGGTCCTTGCGCCCTTCTTAAGCCAAACTCCATTAATTTTTTATTTTCGCCTGCGGCAAGTCTCATTCTGGCCGCCTTCGTAGCTACTAAACTGGGATAATTAACCAAGGCCAATAGCGGAGTCTCAAGCAGTTGGGCGATTGCCACGGGGCCTTCGACGCGTAAAAGCGGAAGTCTGGGAAAAACTATAGAACCTTCTCTAAAAGCTTTTATTTTAATTTGAGAACAATCTATATTTTCAAGCCATTTAAAAAAACCGTCCTCGCAATGCGACATGGGAGGAGGCGTTTTAACGCTTCGGCAAGGATAAGAGACGGGACGCCAAATAGGCTCCTGTCCGCTGTCAAAAACGAACTGCTCGTATCCGCTCGGAGTTTTTCTGACAAGCCCTGTTTCCAGAGCTTTCTGAAATTTCCGTTCTACGGTTTCGGAATCGTATCTTACTCCATATCTTAAATAATCTATATCAGCCTTATTAAATTTAAAAGAATCCAATAACCGCAAAACCTCTTCAAGGCCGGCGAATATAGTGAATTCTCCGCCAAAAGGATTCTTTCGGAAAAACAAATCGAATACTGCCGGAGCTTCGTGACGTCCGCTCTTCCAATATGCGTAAGCCATGGTAAGCTGATAAAAATCGTTCAGCATAGGATTGACCATATTATCGGTAGGAAGCATAATAACCTTTCCAAGTCGTCAGACTTTACATTGAAATAGAATTGGCAAGAGCTGAAATATCCTTCTGGAAATGTTCCATTTTGTCTCCGGCTTCGACTATAGTAGCGTAACCTTTTTTAAATTTTTCGGCATCGCCCGTTCTAAGAGCGGCCGAGACTATTCTTATTCCTCGATCTATATCGTCGTAAATCGAATTAAAAACGGCGTTCTTGTCAGTCACTTTTTTTGCGTCGGCGTTAAAATACAGCGCCGGAGAAACGGCTTTTTCAAATTCGTTTTTAACGGACGACATATTTTTTTTAAAAGAGTCGAAAAAAATCGAAAATTCTTCGGAACTAATTTGACCTTCTAAAAATTTTCGACCTTCGGACGTAAAAGTCCGTCTGATTTCAGTCATATATCCCTCCTTACTCCACTTTATCGGCATAGTTAACGCTTTTGTCTTCAACCTCTTCAACGCTTAAAAATCTTTTCCCTTTTATTTACGAGAAAAGATTTTAGCAGAGAAACGACGAAGGAGACTAAGGCAACTCACCGAAAAATGAAAATATAGACTCAGTATTTAAGGAAAGGACTAAAATGATAAAACTAAAATTTTTAACGTTAACTTTATTATGTCTGATTTTATCAATAAATCTCGCGTATTCTCAGAATAATCCGCCGCTAAATCTCGACGTGCTTCCTCAGGCCCCCGAAACGGTAAGGGAAACGTATCCCTTTCAAGAGCCTGCGCGGACTCCGGAAACTCAGCCTGTCAGACAAAACGTATACATGGGAGAACTTCCCTTCGACCGATCCGGAACCAGAGTGTTCGAAGGCTTCATTTTCGACGTAAAAGAAGACTCTTCTCATCAAGAATTTAAAGTACATACGAGTTCATACGGAGAAATCAAAGTAAAAACGGCCAGAAACACGGAATTTATCCCGTCAAAATCGGCGTTTAAGGAAGGATGCTACGTCATAGTAAAACAATACAAAAATTTAAACGCCGCTTCCATTGAAATTCCGGCTATATGGGACGCGAAAAAAAGACCGGGTTGGCATAATTTCAGCGGAGCCTTACAATAAGAAAAAAGAAAAATAGCTTCCTATAGGCCGTAAAATTTTATATGACTAAAGGAAGCTATTTTAACGTTCAAATTCGTTTTTAAAAATCGCCTTTTCGGCTATTTGAAGCATAAAAGCGATTTAACGCGTATTAATATTCGCTCTATATAACGAATTTTACTATTCTCTCAAAACTTCCGCTTTCTAAACTTGCGCCTCCAACCAAAGCTCCGTCGATATCGGGCATATTCATAAGAGCGTCTATATTGCCGGGTTTAACGCTGCCGCCGTAAAGAATTCTAATCTTTTGCGCCGCAGCTTCGCCGTAAATTGCCGCAAGTTCCCGGCGTATGGAAGAAATGGTATCCTGAGCTCCATCCGGAGAATCGGTTTTTCCGGTGCCTATAGCCCATATAGGTTCGTAAGCGACGATTAATTTTTCGGCCAAATCCCCGGGAAGACCTTCTGCGGCTCCTTTGATCTGATCCGCTACTATCTTTTTAGTCGCTCCGTCTTCTTTTTGTCGAAGAGTTTCTCCAACGCAAACTATAGGAGTCAATCCCGCGTTAAAGGCGGCTTTAATTTTCTTATTTACTGACTCGTCGGTCTCTCCGAACAACTGTCTGCGTTCAGAGTGTCCGATAATTACATGAGAACAGCCCGCGTCGGTCAACATAGCTGGGGAAATTTCTCCGGTATAAGCTCCCTTTTCAAGGAAATACGCGTCCTGAGCTCCCATTTTGACTTTAGAGCCGGATATTTTGCCCTTAACCGCGGCCAGAGAAGTAAACGGAGGACACAGCACAATTTCTCTATCCTCGATTCCGCTCGTTTTTTCGACTATCTCGGCGGCTAAGGCTTCGGCTTCGGCTATAGTCTTGTTCATCTTCCAATTTCCCGCTATAACCGGAATTCTCCCGGCATCGGCGTCGTCGAGGACGTCCACGCCCGGCAGAGTCTTTCCTTCTATAAATTCAAGAGACGCGCCGCCTCCGGTAGAAAGATGAGTCATTTTATCGCCAAATCCCAACTGTTTTACCGCGGCTACGGAATCTCCTCCTCCAATGCAGCTTACCGCGTCGGTTTTAGCTATAGCTTCGGCTATTTTAAGAGTTCCGGCGGCAAACTCGGGAATTTCAAACACGCCCATAGGACCGTTCCAAAAAACGGTTTTAGCTTTTCCGAGGCATTTTTCAAAAAGTTCGACCGTTTTAGGCCCTATATCTACTCCGTACTTATCGGAAGGGATCTCTTCAACCGAAGAAACGCTATAAGGCGATCCCTGTTTCACTTCGTCCGCCGCGACTATATCGACAGGTAAAAGAAGCTCAACTTTAGACGATTCGGCTAAACTTAAAATTTCTTTCGCGGGATCAAGATTCTCGTCTACAAGAGATCTGCCTACGTCGAAACCTTTGGCCTTTATAAAGCTGAAAGCCATAGCTCCGCCGATAATAAGAGAATCGACCTTAGTCATCAAGTTTTTTATAACCGCTACTTTATCCTTAACTTTAGCTCCTCCCAAAACAGCTACGAACGGTCTTTCGGGAGAGCCGGTTATAAGGCCAAGGTTCGCCAGCTCTTTCTCCATCAAGAAGCCGCTTACTCTTACCGGAAGCAGTTCGGCTACGCCGTACGTCGAAGCGTGCGCTCTATGAGAAGTGCCAAAAGCGTCGTCTACATATATATCGGCAAGAGAAGCCAATTTTTTTGAAAACTCGGGATTATTTTTAGTTTCCTCTTTATAGAATCTCAAATTTTCAAGCATAACGACGTCTCCGCTTTTCATCTCGGAAACGGCCTTTTCCACTTCTTCGCCTATACAGTCGGGAAGCATTTTAACTTGCCTGCCGATTAATTCGGAAAGTCTTTCGGCAACAGGTTTCAAACTGAGAGATTCATTTCTCTGTCCGTCGGGTCTTCCCATATGCGAAGCCAAAATAAGCTTGGCGCCCTGCTCCAACAAATATTTAATCGTCGGAAGAGAAGCTTGTATTCTGGTATCGTCTCTTATAACTCCGTCTTTCATCGGAACGTTATAATCGACTCTTATAAAAACTCTCTTATCTTTTACGGATACGTCTTTTATCGTTTTTTTAGACATGTATGTTTTCCCCCTGCAATATTTGCCTGTTATTTAAACGGTCACGCGACATGTTTTAAAATCAAAAAGGGAATATCGCCTTTAACGTTTTCAACGATACTCCCTTAAATTTAATTATTTTTTAGCTATATAAGCTACAAAATCGGTTACTCTTACCGAATATGCCCATTCGTTATCATACCAGGAAACTACTTTAAGGAGATTATCTCCCATAGTCTTGGTAGAAAGCGCGTCGATTATGCTCGAACGGCTATCCTGTTTATAGTCGATAGATACCAGAGGCTCGTCGCTATATCCGAGAATGCCCTTAAGCTCGCCCTCGGCGGCCTCTTTGAAAGCGGCGTTGACAGATTCTACGGTAACTTTTTCTCTGGTAGCGCACACGAAATCTACTATGGAAACGGTAGGGGTAGGAACTCTTATGGCAAATCCGTCGAATTTGCCTTTCAAATCGGGAATTACGAGGGCTACTGCCTTAGCGGCTCCGGTTTTCGTAGGAATCATACTTAAAGCGGCGGCTCTGGCTCTTCTTAAATCCTTGTGGGGCAAATCTAGAATTTTCTGATCGTTAGTGTAGGAATGAATCGTAGTCATAAGTCCGGCTTCAATGCCAAACTTATCATTGACTACTTTTGCGGCCGGCGCAAGGCAATTCGTGGTGCAAGAAGCCATAGACATTACGTGATGTTTGGAAGGATCGTAAAGTTTTTCGTTTACTCCCAGAACTATAGTAATATCTTCGTTCTTTGCGGGCGCGGAGATAATAACCTTTTTCGCTCCGGCTTTAATATGAGCCGCGGCGGCTGCTCCGTCGGTAAAACGACCCGTAGACTCGACTACGTAATCTGCTCCTAGTTCCTTCCAAGGAAGAAGGGCGGGATCTTTCTCGCTGACTATTTTAACGGTTTTTCCGTTGATTATAAGATCGTCTCCGGAAACTTCGACGGTTCCGGAAAATCTCCCGTAATTTGAATCATATCTAAAAAGATGCGCTAATGTAGCCGCGTCGGTAAGATCGTTGATCGCGACTACGTCAACTTCCGGATGATTCTCAATAAAACTGCGGAGAACCTGTCTTCCGATTCTGCCAAAACCATTAATACCAACTTTAATAGACATACTTACAAATCTCCTTTATATGTTTTTTTTTACAGCCGGTCGTTTAATTAATTGAATGAAAATTATATTTTTTTTCTTTTTTTCCTGCTTAGCGTACAAAATAATGTAAAGACGGAAAATATCGACCGGCCTCTGTTTAGATTATTGCCATTCTTATGCAAAATCTCCAAAATTAAATTCTCCGGGATTTACCACTCGCGCGTTTTCCGCAGCTCCGCCGTCTTCGGCCGTTTTCTCTTCGATTTCGGAAAATTTCGTATCGTCTTCCAGGTCTGCCGCAACATCCGGATCCGAGTCGGTCAGACTGTCAAAAAATTCTTCCGCGAAGTCTTCCGACAAAACGTCTTCGGCTTCGCTCGAATCCTCTGAGCTAATATTTTCGTCGTCAGAACGTTCGGAGACGGTTTTAGCGGAAACCTCAGGCCTTATTACGGTTACGGCCGACACTACGTCCCCTTCCGACAATTTCATCAACACGTTGCCCTGTCTGTATCTTCCGCCTTCGGGGAGCTGAGAAGAGTTAGTTCTTATAACGATTCCGTCTTTGGAAACGACTAATATTTCCTCGTTATCGTTAACCATTCTGGCGGCCGCGACATACCCTTTATCCTCGGAAGGCTGCATAACTCTAATGCCTTTTCCTCTCCGGCCTTTTACGGAATATTCTTCTATCGAAGTTCTTAAGGCGTAACCGTTGGAAGTTACGACCATAAGATATTTTCCCTGAGCCGTATCGACAAAAGAGACGATGCCGTCGCCTTCTTTATCAAAATTCATGGTTTTTACGCCGCCGGTATCTCTGGCCATATTGCGAACTTCATTGGCTCTGAAACGAATGCACTTGCCAAACCGACTGATAACCATAAACTCGGCCGCCTTAGAGTGCGAAACCAAGGCCGCTCCTATTATGTCGTCGTTCTCGTTTAATCTCATGGTTTTTATGCCGGTCTTGGTAATATTTTTATAAAGGCTCAAAGACGTCTTTTTTACTCTTCCCTGAGCCGTGGCGACAACCAAATCCCATGCGTCTGACAATTCTTTAACCGGAACTAAAGAAGAAATCAATTCGTCCTGAGATAAAGACGGAATAAGATTAATTAACGCGGTTCCTTTGGCATGACGTCCGCTTTCAGAAATTTCATAAGCTTTCAGACGATATATTTTCCCCTTGTTCGTAATAAACAGCAAATAATTATGAGTAGTGGTAAAACATAAATGACGTATACGATCTTCTTCTTTAAGAGAAGCTCCTATAACGCCTTTGCCGCCTCTATTCTGCATTTTATATATCTCGGGAGACATGCGCTTAATATATCCCGATTCGGAAATAGTGATAACGGCATCCTGCACCGGAATCAAATCGTCCATCAGCATTATCTCCGGATTTGCCGCAATTATTTGAGTTCTCCTGGGATCGGCGTATTTTTCCTTCAGAACTATAAGTTCCTCTTTAATGACGTTCATTATTTTCGCTTCGTTAGCAAGCAATTCGTTTAAATACTTTATCTTTTCCAGCGTTTCGCTATATTCTTCGTCAATTTTGTTTCTTTGAAGCCCGGTAAGTCTCTGAAGCTGCATCTCAAGTATAGACTGGGCCTGAATATCGGTAAGAGAAAAGCGATCGTACATGCTTTTCTTAGCTTCTTTGTTATCTGAAGACGAGCGTATTATGGAGATTATCTCTTCGATATTATCCAAGGCTATTTTCAGACCTTCAAGAATATGCCGTCTATTAAGAGCTTTTTTTAATTCGTAACGCGCTTTTCTTGTCGTAACGTCTTTTCTGTGCGCAAGAAAATGACTTAAAAGATCTTTTAAAGAAAGCAGCTTAGGTTCTCCGTCCACTAAAGCCAGCATTATTATGCCGAAATTACACTGAAGATTCGAATGTTTATAAAGCTGGTTAAGCACAAGCTGAACGTTTGCGTTTTGCGCCAATTCGAAAACTATCCTCATTCCCTCTCTGTTTGATTCGTCTCTCAGTTCGGTGACATGACTGATTTTTTTCTCTCTTATTCCATCGGCTATTTGCTCTATAAGGCGCGATTTGTTGATCTGATACGGAATTTCCGTAACGACTAAAGTATGCCGTCCGTTTTTCTTTTCTTTATCTTCTATTTTAGCCCTCATGGTCACAAGGCCTTTGCCGGTACGGTACGCTTCTCTGCAGCCTCCCGTTCCCATAATTAAAGCTCCGGTAGGAAAATCGGGGGCCTTAACTATATTTATGAGATCTTCAATATCGGCTTCGGGATTATCTATAAGATATATCAAAGCGTCAGAAACTTCGCCTAAATTATGCGGGGGAATATTAGTGGACATACCTACGGCTATGCCGGTAGAGCCGTTAACGAGCAAATTAGGAATCTTTGAAGGAAGAACCGTAGGTTCTTGCAAAGAAGCGTCAAAATTATCCGTAAAATCGACGGTTTCTTTATCTAAATCGGCGAGAAGCTCCAAAGAAAGCTTCGCCATTCTGGCTTCGGTATAACGGTAAGCGGCCGCCGTATCGCCGTCTATAGAACCAAAATTTCCATGTCCCTGAACTAAAGGATATCTCATATTGAAATCCTGAGCCAGTCTGACTAGCGCGTCGTAAACCGAAGAATCGCCATGAGGATGATATTTGCCGAGGACGTCTCCAACTATGGTAGCCGATTTTTTAAACGGCTTATCCGGCGTCAAGTTTAAATTGTCCATAGCGTAAAGAATACGCCTGTGAACAGGTTTAAGACCGTCTCTAACGTCTGGAAGAGCTCTGGATACGATTACGCTCATAGCGTAGTCTATATAAGAATCCTTCATTTCATACTGTATTTCAACGGGCGTTAACTTATCCATAAAGACCTGCTTTCAAAAGTATAGAATTATCTGACAAACTGAAAAAAACCGTTATTTAAATATTCTATACAAACTAAATATCGAGATTTTTAACTTGTTTAGCATATTGCTCAATGAAATTTTTTCTAAGTTTGGGATCGTCCCCCATAAGGGTATTAAAAGTATCGTCGGCTATTACTTTATCGTGAAGAGAGACTTGACGCATAAAGCGATTATCAGGATCCATGGTAGTCTCCCAAAGCTGCTCCGGATTCATTTCTCCAAGACCTTTATATCTCTGAATCACTATATTGCCGTCTCCAAATTCCTTCAATACCGCGTCTCTTTCGGCGTCGCTATAGGCGTATCGTTCAATCTTGCCTTTTTTCAATTTAAAAAGAGGAGGCTGAGCTATATATACGTGTCCTTCCGATATAAGGTCTCTCATAAAATGATAGAAGAACGTTAAAATCAAAGTTCTTATATGAGAGCCGTCGACGTCGGCATCCGTCATAATTATGATTTTATGATATCTAAGCTTTGAAATATCAAAATCTTCGTCGATACCGGTTCCCAAAGCCGTAATCATAGTCCTTATCTCTTCGTTTTTAAGCGCTTCGTCAGTTCTAACTCTATGAACGTTTAAAACCTTGCCTCTAAGAGGCAAAATAGCCTGAAAATGTCTGTTTCTCCCCTGTTTTGCGCTGCCTCCCGCGGAATCTCCCTCTACGATATACAATTCGCATTTAGACGCGTCTTTTTCGCTGCAATCGGCAAGCTTTCCGGGAAGAGAACTTACGCCGTCGAGAAGCCCTTTTCTCCTCACGGCCTCGCGGGCTTTTTTGGCCGCGTCTCTCGCTTTTGAAGCTGACATTGACTTTTCAAAAATAAGCTTTGCCGTTTCCGGATTCTCCTCGAGGAAGATACCGAATTTATCTTCCATTATCGATTCGACGACAGATTTTATCTCGGGATTGCCAAGCTTCGTTTTAGTCTGTCCCTCAAATTGAGGATTAGGCAATTTGACGCTGATAACGGCCACTAAGCCTTCTCTTACGTCCTCGCCCGTAAAATTCGCGTCTTTTTCTTTCAGCCATTTCTTTTCTCTCGCATGCTTATTTATGCATTTGGTAAGCGAAGATTTAAAGCCTACAAGATGGCTTCCTCCTTCGTGAGTATTTATATTATTCGCGAAAGAATACACGTCTTCAGAATAACTTCTATTCCATTGGAAAGCCGTTTCGACTTCAATCATATCTTTTTTCGAATAAAAATAAATAACGGACTGATTAAGCGGTTCTCTATTCTGATTCAGATGAGAAACAAAATGAACGATCCCTCCTTCATATATGAAAACGTCTTTCTTTCCGGCTCCTCTTTCGTCTATTAAGGAAATAGTAAGCCCTTTATTTAAGAACGCGAGTTCTCTCAATCTCTGAGACAAAACGTCGTATTGATATTCAAGCTCGGAAAAAATCTCGGGATCAGGTTTAAACCAAACAGTCGTGCCGGTTCCTTCGGAAGGGCCCAAATTGACAAGAGGAGTCGCTACGGCGCCTCTTTCAAAATCCATTTGCCACAAACTGCCGTCTCTGGAAACCTTAACGGTTAACTTTTCCGACAGAGCGTTAACGCAAGACACTCCGACTCCATGCAGTCCTCCGGATACTTTATATCCGCTTCCTCCAAATTTACCGCCCGCATGGAGTTTTGTCATAACTACTTCCACTCCGCTTTTATTCTCTCCGTGAACGACGTCTACGGGTATTCCTCTTCCGTTATCTGAAACGGTAATGGAATTATCGTTATGAATAGTAACTTCGATATGAGTGCAAACTCCTGCCAACGCCTCGTCTATACTATTGTCGACAACTTCAAAAACGAGATGGTGAAGCCCTTTTTCTCCCGTGCTGCCGATATACATAGCCGGCCTGACTCTAACCGGTTCGAGACCTTCCAAGACCTGTATATCTTCAGCCCCGTAAGTCAAAGCGGAATTGGGTTCTCTGTCATCCTTATTTGCTTTTGTTCCTTCCGACTCCGGAAAGCCTGTCTGTGAATTATTCATAAAATAAAACCTTTCGGATATTAATTATTTGAGAGTTAAAAATCATCTTCGTCTTTTTTTAAAAAAGTCATTATACGACCAAAAATCAGACCTGCCAAACCTCCGGCAAAAATTCCCAAAACAAGGCCGCCTAAAAACCCTGCGACCATGCCCATGGATTTATGCATGGCGAAGGTCTCGGACAACTTGTCAAAAAAGAACAAGGCTGCCAAAACGCCAATGACAGCTCCTGAAATTAAAAAAGGAAGGCAGCCTTTGAAGCGCCCCTTTTCTTCAAATGTTTCCTTAAGCATTAAAACATTCCAAATGAAAAATAAATATTTACGCTAGCAATAAAAATAATATTCGCTAAAAAGAATTTAAAACCTTCCTAATTATTATAGTATAATATTTAATTATATTA
>CASEKF010000044.1 GCA_949288455.1 uncultured bacterium | reverse complement strand
GCGTATTAGTTCCTTGCCCTGTTATAAGTTCCTAGACGCGATTTTTTATTTTTTTTGAAATAGCCGTTTGGCTTTGAGGTTATTGTTTTCGCCTTTTATTTATATGCGTACTGCCGGCCGCTGTAAATCGCCGGCATTACGCATATAAATAAAAGAATTATTTTCGTTTTGTTTTTACGGCTTACGAGTTATACGTCGCGATGGCGGTTATTATTCTGCGGGTTGTTTTCAGGGTCGGGTTTTTTAAAAAAAACGTTGAAGTCTGCGTTTTTGTCGTTTTTTTCTCCGCTTATCGCTTTCTTGGGAGAGGCTACTATAAATTTAAAATTTCTATGAGCTTCCTTCCCGTTGTTAACTATCCTGACGTACAGGCGATCTAAGTTTATGGAACGTTCGTTTTGAGGGATATTATATGAGTTTACGGGCTGCCTTACGTTTTGTTTAGCGATTTTGTCCCCGTTGTCATCATAAAAATAAACGTCGTAATTGCATTCGTAATCGCCTATCATATCTTCTAATTTTAAATAAAAATATTTTCCGTTTGTAATTTGAAATCTTACGTTAAATCCAAACGGAATAGAAAAAACCGAGTCGTCCGAGGGATAAGAATATACTTCGTATTCGGACGAGCTCGCCGGTATAATGGAATTTATGTCGTTTCCGGCTTCCGCTTTTATAACGCCGCAAATTAAAAAGATTAGCAGAACCGTTAGAAATATATTTCCGTTTTTATTCAATGTTGTCTCCTTTAGAAGAGGCTTCGGCTTGAGTTTCGGGTTTTGAGCTGTATACGAAGTTATGAACGGCAGGCATTAATTCTTCTATAAATTTTTCTATGCCAAGCCTGTGTTCGTTATTTTCAAGCAGTTGCCTCATAATTGTATTTTTCATCTGTTCGAATCCTTTATTGTTCGTCAATCCTTTTCCGAACTCCCGCTTTAGAGCGCTTTCTATAATTCTGTCCGTAGCTTCTTCAAGAAACGTTTCGGACGACGAATCGAGTTGAGATAGGTTTTCTATCGCGCTTTGCTTAAAATCTTCCACTTTCGCGTTTTCGGCTTCTTGCATAGCCGATTCGCTGATCGCGGACATATCTTCCGTTAAATGAGAGGACGATTCCTGAAGCTTAGTCGGCAGAGACTCCTTTCTGGTTTTCTTTTGCATTATATATATATCTTCCGTTAAGGGAATCATTCCGGCTTTCGCAGGATCAATAAAGTTTCCCATAAAATTCCTCCTTGCAGAAAATATCAGATTGTACAAAGGAACCGTTCGATCGGCGAATTCTTCGTATTATATCACGGAGAATTATTTCCTAGTAAAGGGCGCGAATCGCGGTTTTTAACGTCTTGTGCCGTATTGTCTTTTTTATATTAGATTTTTTAAGGCGGGAATCCTAGTTTGCGAAGTTTTTTTTGACGTGAAAACGGTATGGTTTTTATGCCTTTAGTCTACTTTAAAGACTTGTAATTTAACATACTGTTAACTTTTTGTTAACAAAATTGTAAACTATTTTCTGTATTATGAAAACAAAGAAGTTTTAGATAATTTTAATGATTTTATATCTCCATAATTAAGTCAGGAGGGGCGGTACGCAAATGGATATACTTAATATTTCGCAAGGCTTTGAAAAGGCTCTTGACGTAGCAACGCTTCGGCAGCAGGTAATTTCGAATAATATAGCAAACGTCAACACTCCGGGGTTTACTCCTTCTAAAGTTAATTTTGAAGACGAAATGAGACGTTGTATGGCTTCCGCTCAAGACGACGGTTTTCAAGTCGTATGCGACTTTTCGGATCCCGATCTCGGCGTCGTAGGCAGCGCAGACGGTTATTCGAATATTCAGCCTACCGTTATGCCTAACGGAACTCAGGTGGACGTTAACCAGGAAATGGTCGATTTGGCTAAAAACAGTATTATTTTCGACGCTTTAACTTCTCAAGTTAAAGGTAAATATTCAAATCTCAAATATGTAATTGACAATTACGGACGTTAATATAAAAGGAGGCTTACGCTAATGAATTGCGGAATGTTTAAATCTATGGATATAGCCGCTACTGGCATGTCTGCCGAAAGATTCAAATTGGATCTGATTGCGGATAATATAGCAAACGTAAATACTACTTCAACTAAAGATGGCACTCCATATCTTAGAAAAATGGCCGTAATAACCCCTAAAGACGCTCCTGTTTTCGCTCTTCCTTGCGGATTGGGAGATAACGAACCGTCTATAAGCGGAGGAGTTAAGATATCAGGTTTTGAAGTTGATACTTCAGACAACGCTTTGCGTCATGTTTACGATCCCAGTCATCCGGACGCTATTAAAGAAGGCAAATGGAAAGGATATGTCGCCATGCCTAATATAAACATTATATCCGAAATGACTGAGATGATGAAGGCTTCCAGAGCCTTCGAAGCTAATTCTACCATTATAGAATCGGCTAAGACGATGGCTCAGAAAGCTCTTCAAATGGGCCAAATATAAATAATTGCGGTATATATTAAATAATTACAGGAGGAAAAAAAAATGTCGTCTCCTATAGGATCCATATCCGGAATAAACAGCTCTATTCCATCTATATCGTCTGATATGACGAAATCGGTATTTGCGAAACCTGAAGTCGGCGGTGGTTTCGAGTCAGTTTTCTCAACTTGCATGAATCAGGTTAACACCACTATGAACGCCTCCGCGAAACTTGGCGAACAGATAATTACCGGAGACGTAGGAAGTCTTCATCAGGTTTCCGTAGCCGGAATGAAGTCTAAGGTATTGCTTCAGCTTACTACCCAGGTCGCAGCTAAGCTATCGTCTGCGACTTCGACTTTATTCCAAATGCAGATGTAATTACGCGGGACTTTATTTTAAAATTGTTATTATATTTTGTAAAAATTTAAGAAGAGAGGTGTATTTATGGCTACAGGAATACAAACAGGAATGAGAACCGGTTCCGCTCCAATGCCTACCGGTACTCGAGGCGGAGCTCCTGCCGGCGGCGGTTCTCCTATCCAGAAAATGCTTCAGTCCTTAAACTCTATGTCGCTTAAGGCGAAAATTATAGGCGGAAGTATTATAGGAGTTTTGGTGTGCGCCGTTATAGCTTTTGCCATTATAAGCAAAAATAACGAGTATGTTCCGCTTTATGAGACTCCTCTTACCGAAACCGACGTAAGGCAGATATCCGAGAAATTAACTCAATTAAACGTTCCTTATTCTACTACCGAAGGCGGAAAGGATATTCTTGTCGCTCCTTCGGATAGAAGTAGAGTTAGAATGCAGTTGGCTCAATATGGTCTTCCGCTTCGCAAGCTTACGGTGCCTGAACAGGGCGGACTTACTCCTCAAACTCCAAAACAGCTTGAACAAATGAATCTGCAGCTTTTACAGGTTGAGCTTACCGAGTCTGTCAGGCAGATAGCCGGAGTGGCGGACGCTTTCGTGAAAGTAGTGCAGCCGGAACAGAATTTGTTCGCTTCCGATACGGCTCCCGCTACGGCTACGGTTATGTTGAAGATGCAGCCCGGAGTCGAGCTGACTCCCAGTCAGGTTAAAGGCGTCGTTCATCTCGTAGCTTTTTCCGTGGAGGGGCTTGATCCCAAAAACGTTAAAGTTGTCGACACAAACGGTATGATTCTCAGCGATATCCCTTCCATAAGCGGAGACTCTAATGATCCTTCTATACTTACCGGCCAGCAGAACGATAAGAAGGTAGCTTATGAAAAAGAGCTTGAGAAAAAGGTTCAGGCTATGCTTGATTCTACTCTCGGCCCGAATAAAGCTAAAGTTGCCGTCAACGCGACTCTTGATTTTTCTTCTAAGGTAAAAGAAAGCAAAGTAGTCGGCGGAGTAGGCAATACCAGCGGCGAAGTAGTCGTAAAGAGTAAAACTTCCACTGAAACATATACTTCTGATCCTAATTCCGATAATCCCGACGGAGCTGTTCAGATGTCTTTTAAAGGCGGAGCCGGCGACGCTAACGCCAATTATACAAAAACCGACAAAGTTGAAATTAAAGACGTTAATCAGACCGTTATCAAAGTTCAGACTCCGGCAGGCACGTTAGAAAGACTTTCTTGCAGCGTTATAGTAGATAATTTAAAACCCGATCAGGTAGCCAAGATTCAGGGAATCGTAAAGGATGCCATCGGTATTGACGAGACTCGCGGAGATTCCATCACCGTAGCCAGCATGCCTTTCAATCGCGAGGCTATGAGCGACGAGTTTGCCGAAATGAGAAAAGCTATGGCCGCCGGCTCTCCGGCCGCTACTTCAACTTCTTCCGTTTCGTCGGAAGTAATGCCAATTATGGCAGGAGCGGCGTTATTGATTCTTCTGTTAATCGGCGTTATGTATATGGTTCGTCAGAAGAGCGTTCAGACTGAAAAATCCAGACTTATTCTTAGCGGCGGCAGCAATTCTACCGTTAGCGATATTTCCGATTTGGTCAGCGATAAAATCGGACGTTCTACGCTTCCTGCAGAGACAAAAGTCAATACTTCCGATACGCTTGAAAAGTTAGCTAAGGAAAAACCTACGAAAGTGGCTGAGCTTTTAAAAAGCACTTGGCTCGCTGATAAAGAGAGGTGAGCTTAAATTTCGAACCTTTCGGCAAAACAGAAAGCAGCTATACTGTTAGTATCCTTACCGCCGGAGGTTTCGGCATCGGTTTTTAAAGAATTCGGTCCAGAGGAAGTTCAGGCCATAAGTCTTGAAATATCAAAATTGCCTCAGATTTCGCCGGAGGTTAGAGCAAAAGTTATAGAAGAGTTTTTAGGCACTTCTGACGTTCCGGGAATGAAAGAGCAGACTTTAAAGAGTTCCGGGGATTTTGCTTCTCAGACTATGGCCGGAACGCCGACGAGAAGAATGGGAAGTTACGCGGCCTCATCAGGCGCAAAAACTTCTTCTTCGCGTCAGCGTCCTCTGGACTTTTTGCGAAATGTGGATCCGAAACAGCTTATAGCTTTGCTTAGAAAAGAACATCCTCAGACTATTGCTTTAGTCCTTTCATATCTTCATGCTTCTCAAGCTTCGGCCGTAATTTCAGAATTGTCTTCTCAAATGCAGACTGAAGTGGCGAGAAGGTTAGCTGAAATAGGAAGAGTAGCGCCTGAAGTCCTTCAGGAAGTAGAGTCTGTTCTTGAAAATCGACTTTATTCTCTTATGGATGGCGAAGGTTTAGACGAATCTGACGGAAAAGAAGCTCTTGTAGAAATTCTTAGTCAATCAGATCGTTCGACTGAAGAGAAGATTATAACCGGACTTACTAAAAAGAGCCCTAATCTTGCTAGCGATATAAAAAATAAACTTTGCGACTTTGAAGATTTAGGGTTGATTGACGATAATTCATTACAGGCAGTACTGCGGCTTACCGATATAAGAGATTTAGTTCTGGCTCTTAAGGGCGCGAATAAAAATCTTTCCGATAGAATATATAATTGTATGGCTCCGGAAGTGTCGAAAGCTTTACGCGACGACGTAGAGGCGTTGGGATCCGTGCCTTGGGAAGAAATAAAAACGGCGCAGCAGCAGGTAAGGAACATTCTTAGAGGGCTTGTTACTCTCGGTAAAGTAAAATTTAGATAAACGTTTTGTATTTTTCATTCCGTCTTGAGTTAAATAAACTCAAGACGGAATGAAAAAATAAAATTTTTTAAGATTCAGTTTCAGCGTTTAGCGAGTTAGTATTTACTCTCGCTCATTTGGTAGAAAATTAAAGCTCTTTTTATAATTTGTAATTTTATTTTCGGGGAATCGCCTTGTCGCTTATTAAGAAAAGAGGTAATTAAACGGTGGGTTTGCTTAAACGTCAAACTATAATGTCTGATAATCAAGAGTTAACGCGACAGTCTTTGAATCCTGCCGTTCACACGCAGGATGGCGCAGGACAGACTTTTGCTTCCTCTAACCATACCTCTTTTGCAAGAACGGCCGGAAAAGGAGGCCTTTTAAAAGGTGGATCTTATTCGACTTTTATGGCGACTAACGAATCTGTCCAAGAACCTAAATCGGAAAAGCTTGCCGACGGGATTATGGAGTTAGAAGAAGAAAATCCTTCTGTCGCGCTAGACGGCACGGCGACGTCCGTTTCTTCGTCTTCTGCGGCTCCTCCTTCGGTTCCCCATATTGATCGTCTTTTAATAGAAGAAGCTGAGAAAAAAGCGGCTGATATTGTAAAAAAAGCTCGCGCCGAGGCTAAAAAATTAATAGAAGAAACTAAACTTTATAGCCAATCCGCATTCAGTCAGGCTGAAGCGGATGGATTTTCAAAAGGGAAGGAAGAGGGTTTCGAGGCAGGCAAGGAAGAAATGACGAATTTGATCCTTGAAGCAAGAGACGTTCTTAGTCAGGTTCTTAAAGAAAGAGAATTGCTTTTGAGGAGCATAGAGCCTGAGGTCGCTAAACTTTCCGTAAGAATAGCTGAGAAAATAATGCGGTATCAAATCGATATAGATCAAAATGCCGTCGTAAATATGATTCGTTCCGCGCTTGAAACTATCAAGCAGCGAGAAGAGGTTATTATAAAGGTTAATCAGGAAGATTACTATTACGCGAAAGAGAAAAAATCTCTTTTTGCCTCTATGGTCGAGGGATTGAAAACGATGGATATAGTAGTTGACTCTTCCGTCGATAGAGGAGGATGTATTATCGAAACTAATCTTGGAAACGTGGACGCGAGAATTTCGACTCAAATTCATACGCTTGAACTAGTGTTTGATAAAGTTGCGGAACAGAGGGCCTCGGAATACGAATCTGCGGAACAATGACGAAAGCTGGAAGCATTCGTTTATAAATATACATTCGGGCGGGCAGAGCTAAGTTTATAAAAATAATTCTTCCGGAGTTTTTTCTTATGTTGAAGCTAGAAGATTTTAAGATTGATTTTGAACCTTATCGCAACGCTTTAGAATCTACGACTTTAGTTAAAATGCACGGAAAGGTCACTCAGTTGATAGGTTTGACGATAGAATCCGAAGGGCCTTCCGTTCAAATGGACGAACTGTGCAATATTTATAGAAAGGATAGTTTGACTCCTTGCAGAGCCGAAGTAGTGGGCTTTAAAGGCAATAAAGTCGTGTTAATGCCTATCGACGATATGAGGGGCATAGCTCCGGGGTGCGAAGTTCGAGCAACCGGAAAACCTTTGATGATCAAGGTAGGTCCAAAGCTTTTAGGAAGAGTTTTAGACGGCCTTGGCAATCCCATAGACGGCAAGGGGCCGTTGGAATATGAGACGGAGTATCCGGTGATAAATAATCCGCCTAATCCTTTTCAGCGTCCCACCATTAAGAAGCATATGACTTTGGGAGTAAGAGCGATAGATTCGCTTTTAACGTTTGGAACCGGGCAACGAATGGGTATTTTTGCCGGTTCCGGAGTAGGTAAATCGACGACTTTAAGTATGATAGCCCGCAATACGACGGCAGATATTAACGTTCTTACTCTGGTAGGGGAACGCGGAAGAGAATTGAGAGATTTTATCGAAAAAGATCTTGGAGAAAAAGGTCTTGCGCGTTCCGTAGTTGTTGTCGCTACTTCAGATACTCCGGCTCTCGTCCGTATGAAAGGGGCCTACACCGGAACTGCCGTAGCGGAGTATTTCAGGGATCAGGGCAAGGATGTTTTTCTTATGATGGACTCGGTTACTCGTTTTGCGATGGCTCAGAGAGAAATTGGTCTTGCTATTGGAGAACCTCCTGCTACTAAAGGATATACTCCTTCCGTTTTTGCCAAAATGCCCGGGCTTCTAGAACGCGCCGGAACAGCTCCGAAAGGCAGCATTACGGCTATATATACCGTTCTGGTAGACGGCGACGATATGAACGAGCCTATTGCCGACAACGTTAGATCGATTTTAGACGGTCACATTGTCCTTTCTAGAAAAATAGCGCATGAAAATAGATATCCGGCTATAGATATTCTGCAAAGCGTATCTCGTCTTTTTAACGCGGTTACGACGAAAGAACATAGAGCTGCCGCGTCAAAAATGCGCGACGTTATGGCCACTTATAAAGAGAACGAAGACCTTATAAATATAGGAGCCTATAAGGATGGGAGTAACCCTAAGGTAGATTATGCTAAGCGTATGATCGATAAAGTTTACGCTTTCTTAAAACAAGGAATAGACGAGCCGAGCTCATTTGAGGAAACTATCAAAAGAATGACGGATTTAATGGCTGAGTAACGGCGGTAAAAAATGGCAAAAGGTTTTAAATTTAAACTACAGAGCGTTCTTGATATTAAAATTAAAAATGAGGAAGACGAAAAAAGAAAGCTTGCGGACGTTATGCAGCTTCAGGCTCGAGAGGAACAGGTTCTGGTATCTTTGCAGAATAAACGAGCTTATCTTATCGCAGAACTTAAGAAAAAACAGGGAGAAGGAGCTATAAATATCACTGAGCTCCAAATGTATTCTAGAGGAATTGAAAAGCTGAAAAACGATATAATTAGTCAGCAGATTCGCTTGAAAGAAATTGCCATTATGCTGGACGAACAAAGGAAAAAATTGATCGAAGCGACTCAAGAGAAGAAAATATATGAGAAGCTTAAGGAAAACCAGCATAAACTTTATATCGAAGAGGAAGAATATAAGGAAAAATTACTTATAGACGAGTTAGCGACGTTGAAGTATGCGAAAATTAAACCTCAATCTGATAATTAAAACGATTATTTGAATAATATCTTATATATCGTTTGATTTAAAGCTATAAATAAAGAATATTTTTAAATTAAGGGAGGGCTTGCAATGTCTGTCTTTGATAGAATATCGGCTATCCAATCTAAATTGCAGAGAATGCATTCTCAGTTTTCCGGCGTCAATTCTACCGGCTTTAATCCTTCTTCATACGGGCCTCAATGTTTGAATCCTCCTTCCGCCCAAACGTTTGAGCAGCTTATGGCGACAGCTTCTTCTTCGTCTTCAAGTTCAATTTCTGCGTCTTCTCACAGTTATTCTGGCTGCGAACAGGATTTTAATAATATTATTAAAGAAGCTTCTCAAAAATATGGGGTAGAGGAAGAGCTTGTAAGGGCCATTATTAAGCAGGAATCCGGTTTTAATCCTAACGCGGTTTCTTGCGCAGGGGCGCAAGGACTCATGCAGCTTATGCCGGAAACCGCTAAGGGATTGGGAGTCGCCGATCCAATGGATCCAAGAGATAACGTTATGGGCGGAGTCAAATATATCAAGCAGATGCTGGATAGATATGACGGAAATAAGACCAAAGCTTTAGCCGCTTATAACGCCGGACCCGGCAATGTCGATCATTACGGCGGAGTTCCTCCTTTTTCTGAAACTCAGAATTATGTGAATAACATTTTGTCAATGTATCAGGAATATAAAAAATCTTAGGAGGCTTTTAGATGAATACTATAGGTTACGATTCTTTGAAAGACAGAGATTACAAATCCTCTTCCAATACCTCTTCAGTTTTTTCAGACGGTGAAGCGGAGGCTTTTTCTCAGCTTTTAGAAAGAAAAACTAATGAAAAAGATATGAAAGAAACTTCCAGGGAAGCTATTTATTCTGATAAGGACGCGAAAAAAGAGTCTGAAGAAAATAAGGCTAAAGGCGTCGCCGATACTGCTAAGAATATGAAGTTATCGACTTCTAAACAAATGCTTTATAGTTTCGCCTATCTTAATAAAGCGTCTCTTTCTCTTTCTCAAAAAAGCGCCATGGGTTTAAACGCAGACGGAGCTTCAAAATCTACTTTTGCTAGTCAGCCGTCTAATATTGGAGCTCAGGGCAAAGTCGTCAGCGATTCTCCATCTCTTAATCAGTTAAAGGCTTCTTTTGCCGCTCCCGCCGTAAAAGCTGAAGATATGAAGACGGGAAGAGATAATCTTAAGGCTTCTTCGTCTGCGCTTAATCTCAATATGACGCCTCAAAATTCCGAACGTCCGAACGAAGTAGCCGTCAAGGCTTCCGATAAGGCGGAGAAAGCTGAAGCCTCGCGTAGCGTAAAGCGAGAAGAGGTTATTAAGCAGATTATAGATCATGTCGAGCTGAAAAATTTTGCGAATAAATCTGAGCTGACAATTAAAATGAATCCTGAATTTTTAGGCTCTATGAAGATGAGATTATTATTTGAAGGCGATAAGGTTTCGGCTGAATTTAACACTACTTCGAGAGAAGTCAGAGAAGCTTTATCCGAATCTGCGGATGAACTTTCTCAGGCTTTTCAGGAAAAAGGCATTAAAGTCGGCAAGATAAACGTTAAGTTGGTAGACAACGTGGGATAATCTTTCTAGAGATTTTGGAGACGTAAATATAGGAACTATCGTTATTATTGCAAATAGTCGTAATTTGCAATAATAACGATAGTTTTGTTTTTTCCGCCGCCTGTTTTTATAGAAGACGCTGCCGGAAGATTTTGCGTAAAACGGCGGAGGCCTTTATGGTTTATTTTTCGTCTAAGCGTTGCTTAAGCATGGTCTATCGGCCGATTGCTCCATTTAACTATATATGTACGCTTGAGGAGACAAATGGCGTAGAGTTAAGAAGCAAAGTCGTTTTGATATGCGGAATGATTGCTTAAATCTCAACGCGCGCTTTCGCGTTTTCGCTTTTTTTCAATATTGGGCATATAGCTGCCGCAGTTAATATAAGAATTCCTCCGAAACCTACCGCGAAAGCATGATTTCCTCCCAGCATTCCCATAATTAGCGCGGATAAGCCTATAGACACTAAGATTTCCGGTAGTACTATAAAAATATTGAATATGCCCATGTATGTGCCGTATTTTTCTTTAGGAATATGATTTGACAGTATAATATACGGGATAGACGTTATTGCCGCCCAGCCTATGCCGGCCGCGATCATGGGAATGATCAGCATGGCCGGAATTTTAATAAGGGGAATTGATAGAAGACCTACGCCGCATACTATTAAACTTGCCATATGTGTCCATATAGCGCCTATTCTTTTTACTATGAAAGGTATGCAAAGAGCGAATAGAGGGGTAGCCAGGCCTTTAATCATTAAAGTAAACGCTCCGTATCTGATTCCTTCCTCATAAAGCGAACTATGAGGATCCGAGGCTCCGAAAACATACCTGGCTACGGCTACCGTATAGAACATCCACATGCAGAATAGTCCCATCCAAGTAAAGAATTGGACTAACGCAAGCTGTTTCATAACGAGAGGCATTTTTAAAAAACAGTTTTTTGTGTCAAAAAACCAATTTTTAAAGGCTTCTTGAAAGCTTTCCCGTTTATCTGTAGTTTTGTCTGCCGATTCTTCCGGAGGATATTCGTCGGTCGTTATTACCGTATAAAGGATGGCTATTAAATAAATAATCGCGCATATATAGAAAGACGCGTGCATTGAAGTAGGAGCAAATTGTTTTATCCATGGAATATTTTTTACAAAGTCGAGAGACGCTATAAAATTGCCGCTTATTGTTCCTAGCCCTATCATTAAAGTTTGCATTGCAAATCCGTTGGAACGCTGTTTATCGTTGGTTTTATCCGCAACGAAGGCTCTGAAAGGCTCCATGCTTATATTCAGAGACGCGTCTAGAATCCACAACAGGCCTGCTGCCATCCATAGCGCGGATGCGTTAGGCATTAAAAAGAGAGCTATCGTCGCGAAAATTGCTCCTATTAAAAAATAGGGTCGGCGTCTCATTTTGAACGAACTAATCCAAGTTTTGTCGCTCATATATCCTATAATTGGCTGTATGATTAAACCTGTCATTGGAGCCGCAAGCCAAAGCATCGGAATTGTTTGAGGATTGGCTCCTAATTGTTCGTAAATTGAACTCATTCGGGCAAATTGTATTTCAAAACCATGTTGTATGCCGAAAAAACCAACGCTTAAATTGAGAATTTGCCACCATTTTAAATCTGGTTTTGAATCTGTTTTTACTGTGTTCATATATTATCCGCCGAGTTTTTTATTTTCCTTTCTTATTTTTTTATGTTGCTGACGGCTTTGATTATTTTTTCCGCGGCTTCTCTAGTATCTTCTTCCGTTGGAACAAGAGCGAAACGTACGAATCCTTCTCCTGGATTGTATCCGTTTTCGCATGGTATGGACAAAGCCGGTCCGGGAGTAACTACTATGGCGTATTCTTCTTGTAAAAGGTATTCGGCGAATTTTTCCGAAGAAAGTCCTTGCGGAATTTTTTGCCATATATAAAACGTTCCGTCTGAATATCTGTTCGGCATACCCGATTTTTCTAACGCTTCGTTAAGTATTTTTCTCTTTACCGCGTATTCTTTCCGCATTTTTTGAACATGTTCTTCGTCTTCAAGAGCTTTGGCCGCGGCATACTGAATAAAATTGGCGCAGCCGGAATCCATATTTTCTTTACATAACAGGAACAATTGAATAATATCAGGATCCCCGGCCATAAAACCGACTCTCCAACCTGTCATATTGCTTCTTTTCGAAAGACTTTGAAATACTATCGCTCCTTTTTTTGTAAAATTTAATAGGCTTTTAGGTTTTTCTTTGGAATACATTTCGCTGTAACATTCGTCTGAAGCCAGTATAATTCCGTATTTGCCGCAAAATTCAACCGCTTTTTTATAAAAAATATCGGGCGCTAAAACCGTGGTGGGATTATTTGGATAATTTAACCACATTATCGCCGCATTTTGCGCAATTTCCTCAGGTATGGACGATAAATCCGGAAGAAAATTATTCTCTTCTTTTAAAGGGACGATCCATGGAAGTTTACCCGCGGCCAAAGCTCCGCCGTAGTATGGAGGATACCCCGGAGACGGGATAATAATATATTTGCCTTTTATGGCCCCCGGAAACGCGAAGACAGCTTCTTTCGCTCCTAGAGACGGAAAAATTTCCGAGTCCGGATCGAGTCTTACGTTAAATCTTGTTTCAAACCATTTCGCGATATTTTGTTTAAATAATTTAAGGCCGCTGTTTTCGGGATATCCTGAAGTTCTATTGAGTTCCATTCCTTTTTCGGCGGCTTTTATTATGAAATCCGGAGTAGGAGACGTAGGGTCTCCTATTGAAAAGTCGATAACTTTAACCCCTTTAGCTTTCAGAGCTTTCTTTTTTTCTCTTAAGCTTACAAAGGGATATTTTGGAAGTTTAGTTAACCATTCCGAAGGTTCTATATGCCAAGTCATAACTTTAAGTAATACCTTTCCTCGTCGGTTTTTATGATTAGACATAAAATTCTTGTTTTATTTGTTAAAACCTTTCAAATAGTATATATAATAAAAGGTAAAGCCGGTATGTCCCTTGAATTTTTATAACTAGTCATTTTCTAAATTTGTAGGGGTAACGAAATTGAAAATTAACATAAGAAGAGCAGTTAGATCGGATATTCCCCAAATGGTCAATTTGGCTGCCGATTCCGTGAAATACAGTATTCCTCCTACTAGATTTGTTTCTGAGCCTGAAGTTAAGGCGGCTAGAATTTTGGATTTGGAGTCTTCGCTTCCTCAGCTTATAGATCTTAGTCATATGGGAATTTTCGTAGCGGAAGACGAAAAGAAGCGTTTTTTAGGTCATGTTATGGGTTTTGTAGGCGACGTAGAGAGCGTTACGGCCGAGAAACAGGGGTGGATTTTTGATTTGGCCGTGGCGTCTGAGTTTAGGGGACGCGGAGTCGGTCGTAAATTAGTGGAAACTTTCTTGGATTTTGCCAAAAACGCCGGGTTTCGTTTCGTTGGTTTGCTTGTTACTTCTAGTAATACGCAGGCTGTTAATTTATATGAAAACCTGGGCTTTATAGAAGAGAGAAAACGAATGGCCAAACGACTTTTTTAGCAGGTTTTTAAATGTAAAGAAACGAATAAAATAAATAAAATTTAAGGATCTTAATTATTAGTTTCCTTTTAATACAGAGAAAGGATAATTTTAAGTGGATAACGTAGCGGCCTCTTTAGAGGAAAAGATAAATGGTCTTACCTCAAAAATGGGTATTGTCATTATGGAAGCTGAAGACGCAAAAGCCAAAGTTAAAGCGGTTGAAGCTGCCGTCACCGCTAAGGTTGACGAAATGTCCGTCTTTACCGGACAGGCTGATATATGCGCTCAAAGACTCGAGAAATTGGAAGTTAAACTTCAGCAGCTGCCTTCTGTTGCTAAGCTTGAAGAGTTAAAAATCGGCTTTGAGGCGATCTCAAAGAAGCTTAAGGACATTGATAATATTCATCAGACGATTAGCGGGATTACGGAAGAAATTGGCGATATAAGGGATAGCGCTTCAAACGATCTGTCCGAACTTGAAAAAAATACCGCTTTACATTCGGCGCAGCTTGTCGATTCTGTCAAAGCTGCGATAAACGATCTTTCTTTGAGAGTAGATAAGCTTTCCGAAGCTTCTTCAGCTCCTTCCGATTCCGGAACTCATTACGATTCAGCCGCTCTCACGGCCGAATTAGATGAAAAAATCTCTGTATTTAAAGATAATTTAGAAAATTTTAAGAAAGAAACGGCCCTTCAGATAAAAACGCTTGAAGAAAAAAATATCGCTAAAGATCTCGTAATAAAAGCTCTTCAGAAAAACGCCGAAGCGCTGAAAGACGAAATAAAAAAATTGAAAGCTCTTCCTCCGGCTCAGGACGGAGCGGCACAGGCTGATGTTTCCGTTGACGAAGCCGCCGTAAACGCTAAGGCCGCTGAGATGAAGGAAGAGATGGAGGCTAAGTTTCAGGAGATTTCCTTGCAGATGCAGGAAGCTCAGTCTAAGATGAAAAAGAATCACGAAGACATATTAGCCGCCGGCGAATTGATTAGAAAAACGGCTAGACAGATTGACGATTTGGATAAAAAGCTTATATCTGCGCCGTCTGCTTACCATTCGTCTGATAGAGCTTCGCGCGAGGACTCTGACGAGGATAATATTCTGGCTGATTTCGAAGATCCCAAGCCTGATAAAGATTTGGGTTTTGAACTGAACGATCTTCTTCAAGTAATGATTAAACATCAAGCTTCGGATCTCCATTTAAAGGAAGGGGCTCCTCCGACTGTAAGACTTGAAGGAGAGCTGATTCCTATAGGCAGCGAAATTTTATCTGAGGAAAATTGTAAATATCTTATTCTTTCTGGAGTTCCCAAAAAATTAAGACGCCAGGTTTATGAGAAAAAAGAAGTGGATTTTGCTTACGCTATCCCGGAGGCAAGATTTAGGGTTCAGGCTTTTATACAAAAAGGCACCGTAAGCGCGTCTTACAGGATGATTAAGACTTCCGTTCCTTCTATAGAGACCCTTCGTTTGCCGTCGTCTCTAAAAAATCTCGCTTTGTTGAATAGCGGGTTGATTTTGGTTACAGGAGAGTCCGGCTGCGGTAAGTCTACTACTTTGGCTTCCATAATTGATTATATGAACGCTAATAGAAAACTTCATATAGTTACGTTGGAAGATCCGATAGAATATATTCATAACGATAAGTTAAGTCTCGTTACTCAGAGAGAAATAGGCAATGATACTTTATCTTATATTGGAGCGTTAAGATCTTCTCTCAGACAAGATCCCAACGTTATTATGATAGGAGAAATGAGAGACTCAGAAACGATCTTCACTGCCGTTAACGCAGCCGAAACCGGACATTTGGTATTGACTTCCCTGAATAGTCAAAATCCTATTCAGGCTATTTCAAGGTTAATCGACGTGCTTCCGACAGAGCATCAGAATAATTTTAGAATAACGCTGGCTTCGACTTTGAAAGGCATTATATCACAGAAACTGATTAATAGAATCGATGAAGACGGTAGGGTTCCGGCCGTAGAATTTCTTATAGTAAATCCTGAAATTTCATCTTTGATCGCCGAAAATAAGTTGCAGGACATTTATCCTCTTATGGCAGAGGGAACGGGAGAAGGCATGATTACTTTCGCTCAGTCTATCTCCGAACTTGTCAACTCTAACATAATAGCCAAAGAAGAGTTGGCTCTTTATGCGAATGTTGTTTCTCCGACTGCTCAAGCCGTGAAGGAAGAACCTCCCGCTATTCAAGAAGACGTAATGATGAGTTGGCTTTAATACGCGCGCCGTGTTTTCGTATATTTTTGCCGCCGCTTTTTTGACGGCGGCTTTTTAATTTCTAGATTTTGAGGTTGTCAATGGATATTATAGAACAAAATATTATTCGAGTTAAAGAGAGAATTGCGGCTGCCGCGAAAAGGGCCGGAACGCCCGTCGATGAAATTTCTTTAGTCGCAGTAAGCAAAACTGTTCCTATCGAAAAAGTTCAACGCGCTTTAGAGTGCGGGATATCTATATTTGGCGAGAACTATATTCAAGAGGGAACGCTTAAAGCCGAGCAGTTTCAGGATAGAGCCGCTTGGCATTTTATAGGTCATCTGCAAAAGAATAAGGTTAAATTTGCGGTTGAGTATTTTGATATGATTCAAAGTTTAGATTCCGTCGACCTTGCTCTTAAGATTAACGACGTATGCGAACGTTTTAATCGCAATATTGACGTTCTTCTGCAAATTCATTATGGAGTTGAAGAGACGAAACATGGGTTTAATCCTGAAGAAGTTTTTGGAGCCGCCGATAAAATAAGAAATTGTAGTCGTTTGCGTTTAAAAGGTCTTATGACAATTCCTCCTTTGGAAAATGATGCTGAGTCTAACAGAAAGTTTTTCGCCGATATGAGGTCTGTTGGAGAAAAAATTTTTGGAAACGACGATCATATTTTGTCAATGGGCATGACTTCTGATTTTGAAATCGCTATAGAAGAGGGATCAAATATGGTAAGGATTGGAACAGCTATCTTTGGAAGCCGTAACAATATAATCGGAAATAGGTGATTTATTTCGTTTTTTACGTTGAATATCGTTAAATTTAGCGTCGTTTTGCGTCGGAGCTTTTTTATCGGGGAGTTATAATTTAACCTTAGTAAAAATAAATAAAGCGGCTCGCAATAAGGAACGGTTAGCAGACGATTATGGATAATAAAAATACGCCCTAAAAAGAGCGCATATATAATCTAACTTACGTAAAATGTTTTTTAGTTGTTGTTTTAAAAGTACGACCGCGTATATCTATTGGATTAGATGTGCGGTGTCTATATATAATTCTTCCAATCTACGCCTATTTTCTCTGTTTATTCTCATCGCTTCGTTTATTCTTTCGTTTCCTTCGAATATAAGATTCATACCATGAGTTATATTTACGGGATTTGTATCTTCTAGATATTTCATTAAATAAGATATGCCTTCGTTATAGAGATCTATTCCCTGGTATCCTACCGTAAGTTCTTCCGAAAATTCCTCCAGAGCCTCTTCGGGAATTTCTACTTCTCTGATTTCCTGTTCTTTCTGCGACAGCACGGCTTTTAAATCATGCAGAAACGCCGAATATTCGTCTATTGTCCAAGTCCCGGCCAAAACTTGATCAGATGCGGCTTTAATTTGCAGATATCTTTCGTTTACTTTAGTCGGAGGAGCCGAACTAATCATAGAATTCATTTTTGGAATTGGAGTTTTACAGTTTATGCAGATCGTGGCCTGTTCAGGATTTTCATGACCGCACATAAGGCAAAGCATAGCAAAAATCCCCTTTCAATAGTTTGGAAGAGATTTAATTATCGCTGCGACATCCTCTCCCTCCTAAGGAGTCGGGAGCTTTCTTTCGCGCGTAGCGAACATTCGGTTCTCGTTCGATAGTATCAGCGCGCTAAGCATAAGCGAGCTATCCCCGTGTATCCTCGCTTAGAGGCAAAAGGCAATTCTTAGCCGAAAGATTTTAGCTAAGAATTCTCCTTATATTATAATAAATCCTCTATTTGGATTGCAAATTACTTTTCGCTGAATATTTGCGTTGAAAAGATAAAAATTTCGACGTTTGGCTTTTTCCAAGCGTATCTGTCTAATCCGGCTTTTGTCTCGCATAAATTGGAAAGGAATTCTTCTTTACTCCATCCCGTCTCATTATAAACCTGGGGAAGATATACGCCTTGTCTGTTTCCGGCTTTTATTATAACTCCATGTTCGCCCATAATTATTTCGTCTATATTAGATATTTTTTCCGGCGGAGTTAATACGGATATTTCTATATCGATATCGCTTAATTCTCCTTTGACGACTTTTGGAAAACGGGGATCTTGGGTAGAGGAGGCTATCGTGAGATCTACGACGCTTTTGAAAAGAGGCTCCATACCTACTATATATCCTATGCATCCTCTCAAACGGCCGTTTTTATGAAGCGTAACGAATAGTCCTGATTCCTTCCGCAGAAAAGGCTTGTCAATATCGCTGAAATTAGGTTTTTCCCTATTTGTTATATAGCTTTCAAGCGTGCGCCTTGCCATTGAAATAAGAAGTTTTCCTTCTTCGTCTGTTAGTTTGTTCATCAAGTTATTGCGGCCTCCTTGTCGATAATTATTCTAATAGCGGTTTTTAGCGGATAAATAAAAAATGAAGGGACGTTTAGCGTATGCTCAAATGTAAGATTTATAGTTTAATATAAAGTCGGGCGTTTGTATCTAACTTATCAAAAACGAAGAGATTTTCATTTGAAATTTACGTAAAATATAAAAAAAACTCCCGTCTTGTAACGGAAGTTTGCTAATGGGCGAACAGGGACTCGAACCCCGGACCTCCTGAATGTAAGTCAGATGCTCTAACCAACTGAGCTACCCGCCCATAAAAATGACCCCGATGGGATTCGAACCCATGATCTCTACCGTGAAAGGGTAATGTCCTAAACCGCTAGACGACGGGGCCAATTAATTGGTTCATCAGCCTTTATGGGCCCACCCGGGTTCGAACCAGGGACCGATCGGTTATGAGCCGACTGCTCTGCCGCTGAGCTATAGGCCCTAAGCCTCTGAACGTGACGTCATTATACACTTTAGAAATACATTTGTCAACCCCTTTCTTATTTTTTTTATTTCGTATGTTCTAATGATTTTTTCGGGAAAGGTATTTTTTTTTTCTTACGCAATTATTATATATAATTACAGCGTAATTATATATAAATTATACCGCAAAGGAGGCTAGCTTTATGAACATAAAATATTCTGCGATTTACGATAGGCTGATGTCGCTGACAAATATTGAATCGTCTTTTAACATATCTCTTTCTATTGTTTCTCTTGGCAAAGAACTCCGAGGTTCTGCATATATAGGCGATTCGGTAAGAATAAAGTTTTCTTCGTCTAAAGATTGTTATTTGACTTTGATAGATATAGGCGCCGGTGGGACGGCTTCGATTATAGTTCCCAGTAAATTTGACCTGGATAATTTTATCAGAGCCGGACGCGACGTTTACATTCCGGAAGGAGACGACGGCGTAGCCGCGGTCATACATGGTCCGGTAGGTCTTGAGCGTCTTAAAGCTTTCGCTACTTTAAAACCTTTAAATTTGTTCAGCGTAGATTTTTCTAATTTAAATTCCGATTCTTTTTATTTATCTGAAGATAGATGCAAAGATAGAATAGAGAGAGCTTTTGGCATTCTTGAAAACGAGCCGGCTTATGCTTGGGCCGAGGCGTCTTTAAGTTTTTCAATACGCGTAAACGAAGGTTTCGCCGATGTGAGATAACAAATTTTTTAAGATAATGAGGTTTTCCGTTTTAATTTATAAAATTATGGCTGAACGGAAAAAGTATTCTGTTGCAGCCAATGGCAGAAAATATAATATGCGTATTTGCATATGGCGGCTTTTTTGTTTTAATACTCATGTAAAAGCCTTTCTTATCGTCATTATAAATATAACAATGTATTTCCTAGGCGTTCTTTAAGAAATTACGCTTAGGTTTTTTTGCGATTAAATATAAGAAAAAAAATCTTTACTTTTCCTTTCCGTTATGTTATACTTCCAATGCGGCAAGCCTTCGCGTCGCTTTATATATATCGTTTCATTTTTATGTTATCTTTGAGCGGTTGCATTTTGTGCCGCGGATATAAGGCGTATTATTTTGCGCCGGATTTTTATGGGAACTTTTAGCCTATCAACGAGACCGTTTTTGAAGCTCGGCAGGAAACTATCCGCCTATTTAGGCGATATAGGGTGTCATTTGCGTATAATCTTATTTTAGTTTAAAATATAACGGAGGAAATTTTTGATATAATGCTTGAGTCAAAACAGAATATTATAGAAGAATTTAGAATTCATGATACGGATACCGGTTCTTCGGAAGTTCAGATAGCTCTTCTGACTAATAGAATAAATTCTCTTACCGAACATTTAAAAATTCATAAAAAAGATCATCATTCGCGCAGAGGGCTGTTAATGATGGTTGGACGCAGAAGAAGATTATTGAATTATTTAAAGAGTCGTAATATTGACACATATCGTTCGATGCTGCAGAGGCTCGGTTTAAGACGATAAGTCGCTCGTTTGGCAGGCAATAAAAGACATAAGGAAACGTTTGCTTCTCTTATGTCTTTTTTATTATCAACGTTTTGTTCTTGCTTTTAATTTAGTATCGCATATGATATATCTTTTATATATTTACTAAATTTTGATAAATTATCTTATGACTTCGGCGGGAATTTTTCCCGTTCTATCTAATATTATCTAAATGTTAGTATTTTGAGAAAAACAAAAGAAAAGGTGTTTATTTGAAAATTATGAGTGGTAGTGTGTTTAACGTTGAAGTAAACGTTGCCGGTCGTACCTTATCGTTTGAAACGGGAAAACTTGCTAAGCAGGCCGGCGGAGCGGCGATGGTTCGTTATGCCGACACCGTAGTTTTAGCTACGGCGACATGTTCCGAAACGCCAAGAGAGGGCATTGATTTTTTCCCTCTTATGGTTGATTATGACGAAAAGTTATATGCTGCGGGAAAAATTCCGGGCGGGTTTATCAAAAGAGAAGGCAGACCTTCGGAAAAGTCGATATTGACTAGCCGTCTTATTGATCGTCCGATAAGGCCTCTTTTTCCAAAGGGATTCAGACATGACGTACAGATAACTGCTATGGCTTTGTCTTCCGATATGGAAAACGATCCTGATATCGTGGCTATAAACGCTGCTTCAGCTTCTCTTGCGGTTTCGGATATTCCGTTTCCGGAGATTGTAGGAGCCGTAAGAATAGGACAGATAAACGGCGAGTTTATTGTCAATCCTACTTTTACTCAGAGGAAGGAATCTCTTTTAAATCTAGTAGTAGCCGGCACCAAAGAGAATATTCTGATGGTCGAAGCCGGAGCTAAGGAAGTTTCTGAAGCCGTTATTATGGAAGCTTTAAAGCTTGCTCATCGTGAAATTGGGAAAATTGTAGTTTGTATAGAAAAATTGGCTTCCGCTTGCGGAAAACCCAAGAGAGATATTCCTATTTATACTCCCGACGAACGTTTAGAAGCTGTTATTAGAAAATACATGACCCCGTTCGTTCAAGAAGCTATGAATCTTACCGGCAAGGACGAGAGAGAAGCTTTGCTTAAGGAAAAGGTTAACAGGGAAGTATGCGTATCTCTTTTGGAAAAATCTGAAGATATGTCCGAAGAGTTTATTCAGAGTTTGAACGATAAAACTAATCCTGATTTTGAAACCGTTATAAAAAAGATTGAAGAACAGATTTTTAGGGAAATGGTCGTTGAAAAGCATGTTCGTCCGGACGGACGCAAATTAGACGAGATAAGGCCGCTTTCCTGCGAAGTAGGTCTTCTTCCAAGAGCGCATGGCACCGGGCTTTTTACCAGAGGACAGACTCAGGTTATGACGATTTTGACGTTAGGAACTATAAGCGAGGAACAGATCCTCGACGGTATTGGCGGCGAAGATTCAAAAAGATATATGCATCAGTATAATTTTCCTCCTTTCTCAGTAGGAGAAGTACGTCCTATGAGAGGTCCCGGGAGAAGAGAAATAGGTCATGGAGCTCTTGCCGAAAGAGCTTTGGCGGAAATGATTCCTTCGGTAGACGAATTCCCGTATTCGCTTAGGTTAGTTTCCGAAGTTATGGAGTCCAACGGTTCTACGTCTATGGCTAGCGTATGCGCGAGCACGTTGGCGCTTATGGACGCCGGCGTAAAATTGAAAGCTCCTGTAGCCGGAATAGCCATGGGGCTTGTAACGCATAAAGACGGTTTCGTAGTTCTGACCGACATCCAAGGATTAGAAGATTTTTTAGGCGATATGGATTTTAAAGTGGCCGGCAGCAAAGACGGAGTGACCGCTCTTCAGATGGATATAAAGATTAAGGGACTTTCTTTTGAAATTATGGAGCAGGCTCTTGAGCAGGCTAAAAAAGCGAGATTATTTGTTTTAAAAACCATTTTAGATTGCATTCCGGAGTCCAGAAGCGACCTTTCGAAGTATGCGCCCAGAATTATTCTTATGAATATTAATCCGGATAAGATTAAAGACGTCATTGGTCCGGGCGGTAAAATGATTAATAAAATTATCGCTGAGACCGGCGTTAAAATTGATATTGAAGACGATGGGCGAGTTTTTATAGCCGCAGTGAATCCTGACGCCGGCGAGGCCGCCAGAAAAATGATCGACAATCTTACGCGCGAAGTCGCGGTAGGCGAAATTTATCTTGGCAGAGTCTCCAGATTTATGAGTTTTGGAGCGTTCGTAGAGACTCTTCCCGGAAAAGAAGGTCTTGTACATGTGTCTCAGATAGCCGATAAGAGAATTTCAAGCGCGGAGGATGTTTTTGAAGTCGGTCAGGAAGTTCCAGTAAAGGTTATAGAAATAGACGAACAAGGCAGAATTAATCTTTCGACTAAAGGATTAATAGAGGTTGATCCTTCGGCATATGAAGAAGTAGAAAAGAAGCCTTCAAAAGATGAAAGACGTTCTAAAAAATCTTTCCATCGCAGATAATTTTTGATCATTTTATATAATGTTATTTATCCCGACGATAAATTTATCGTCGGGATAAATAATTTAACGAGCGATTTTGTTTATTTGTAAATTTATAAAATTATTTAATCAGCTTTTCGTTATTTTAGTAAAATTTAATAAATTTCAAGGTGAGAGCAATTCTTTAAAAGGGAAATCGGTTTGAATCCGATATGGTTTCCGCCGCTGTATTCGGTGAAGTTTTCAAAAAATACCACTTGATTTTTCAGGGAAGGTTTGAGAACTGTGAATTTGCGTAAAATGCAGATTTTATCCGTAAGTCAGAAAACCTGCCTTATATTTTTTCGATACCTTCGGATAAAAGGTTTAAGAAAGCGCAGCCTTGCCTTGGTCTTTTATATGAAAGAACGAGGTTTTTTTATGTTTAAGATTATCGTTTTATTTTGGTCTTTTTTGTTTTTATTTAGTTTATCTGCCGTTACGGAAGCCGTTCCTTTAAGGATTGTGTCAGCTTCTCCATGCTTTACGGAAATATTATATGCTTTAGGACTGGAAAAAAACGTAGTGGGAGTAACTAAATATTGTCCTAATTTTGCCGGGGCAGATAAAAAGAAAATAGTCGGGGATATGTTTTTAAATTATGAAACTATCGTTTCGTTAAAGCCTGATTTAGTTATCGTTCTTCCTTATGGGAACGGAGATAATATCAAGATGCTGAGAGCTAAAAAAATGAATACTCTCGCTATGAGGTGCGATACTTTAGAAGATTTTAGAAAATGCGTTTTAAAAATAGCTTCGCTATGTTCCAGAAAAGAACTCGCTTTAAAATTGTTGTCAGATATGGATGGAAAGCTTGAAAAACTTAAGTTAAAAGTAAATAGCATACCTGAGGCGTCAAGAAAAAAAGTTGTCGTTGAAGTTTGGGACGCTCCGTTAATGATATCTGCCGGACACAGTTATATAAGCGAGATTATTGAATTAGCCGGCGGAGTTAATTTAGGAGATTCGATCGATATGCCCGCGGCTTACGTTGGAATTGAGTTTTTGTATAAAGTTAATCCAGACGTTATTTTTATGATGACTTTAAAAAAGCCCGCTTCCGCATGGAAAAGATTAAAGGCCGTTCAAAATAATCGATGTTATTATATCGATCCCGACGAGTTCGCAAGGCCTTCTTTTAAAATTCCGGATTTAGCTTGGAAAATATATTATTTGACATATGGGAGAAACAATGATTAGGAAGATATTTTTCGTATCGGTTTCTCTGTTGATTGCGCTTGTTTTATCGATCTTAATCGCTCTTTGCATTGGAAGCGTATCTTATTCGCCATATGAACTTTTTTCTATTCT
>CASEKF010000043.1 GCA_949288455.1 uncultured bacterium | reverse complement strand
TGTTTAAAGTTTTTTTACAAAAATGTAAATTTTTTTTATGATTTTTTTAAAAATTCGATTTTATATCCTGAATTATTAGAAAATAAGTTCTAATGTTTTATGCGTTTAGACTTTTGTTAAATGTTAATTTTTCGATTAAATCCCATGCTTTGCCATACGCAGAAAAAATAAAATAATTTTTTCTGCGTATGGCAAAGCATGGTTATAAAAAAGTTAGAATTTCATGTTTTAAAGCGTTTTTTGTTATCATATTAGAATTTAATTTTATAGCGAATAAAAATAAAAAAGGATTGGCTAAGACGCTTCAAGAAATTCTTGACATACGATTTTATCGCGGTAAACGTCAGCAAGAAAGAGAGGCGCTCAGTATTTGGATTTTTTAACTTTATTTAGAGGCGTTTTTGTAAAACGCGCCGATATTAGCTTTACCGATAACGAAACCTCCGGGCGCGTCGAGCTTGCGATAGCGGCTCCTTCTTTATCCGCTTTTGTAGGGGAACATGAAATTTTCCGCGCGCTTCTATCTTTGATAAGTCAAATTCAAGCCGGTAAAGTTTCCGTTGAGGTTTCGAAGGAGGCTTCTGATAGATATTCGGGAACTTTGTTAGTCGAGAATGTCGATTTAAAAAATGCAGGCGAAATTTTGGCGGAGCTTAGCAAACTGTCTCTTTCATATAATTTTGAGTTTGAAAACGGCAAATTTACTTTAAATACGCTTCAATTAAATTCCGCGGCGGTCGAATTATTTCAAATTAAAATACCTGTAGGAACGGATTGTCCGTCAGATTCGGAGAAAACTTTAGTTAGATTGGAGCTGTTGTTTTCGTTGCCTTCTTTATGGTCGTTCATTCGTAACGGCGAAATATCAAAATTTGTCTCGTCTTTATTAACCGGCGTTGAAGTCGGGAATTTTTCGCTTATAATTTCGCTTGACGAAGTGTCCGGAGACTATATTTGCGATTGTTCGTTAGATAAGCTGGAATTTAAATTTGGAGATGAAATTCTGTCGGAGGTAAGAGACGTTTCACTTTCTTGTAAAGCGATTTTTGAAAACGGCAAACCCGTTATTAAAAACTTTTATATAACTTCCGCGGCAGCGGAAGCGTATCAAAGTTTGGTTTCTGCGGCGGTACGATTTTATTCGTCTTCCGCAAATAAAAAAGGCGTTTATGATTTGCGGGTAGCTTTGGCCGACGATAGAATTATCTTGCGCGGAAATTTAAAAAAAATCGTCTCCGTGCCTTTCAGCGCGGAGTTGAAAGTTTACGTGAAGAAAAATGTAGCTAGAATCGAAATAGATAAATTAGATATCATGAATCTTTTCGCAGTGCCTAAAACCGTAGTGCAAAATATTCTTATGAATATTATTTGCGATAAATTCGATCCTTCTTACGTAAAATCCGATAAAAAAATGATTTTGATAAATTTAAGACGGCTGATACCTTCGTTTGCGGATTATAATCCGTATACGTTGTCTCTTTATAAAGGAAGAGCGTCTTTTTGTATTTATTCCGACTCGTCGGAAAATAAAAATTCTGCCGGTCCGGTTTCTGAAGCAAACGTTGCCGATTTAGCCTCCGGATCAGAATCCGAAGAATCTTGATATTCCAAAGATTCTTCATATGCCGAAAAATATGACGTTCATTATGATTTGACTATAATTTGGGAGCGAGCGTGTCCGCAGTATGCCTCTTGAAAAAATTATTTATTCTGCCGAGCTAATTCAGATGGCCGTAAAAGAATTAGCGGAGAAAATTAATACGGATTTTTCTAATTCTGATTTGCATATAGTCGCGTTATTGAAATCAGGTTTGTTTTTTGCGTCTGATTTGATCAAATTAATAAATTGCCCCGTCTCAATAGATTTTTTAGAGCTTTCCGATTACGGCGATAACGGACGTATGAGCGAAACTATAAAAATAAAAAGAGATCTTTCGCTTGATGTGGAACATAAAAACGTTTTGCTTGTAGATACTTTGGCTGAGACAGGTTTAACTCTTGATTTTGCCTGTTCCTATTTAACGAAGAAAAAACCTTCTAGAATTAATATATGCGTTTTATTAGACAACCCTTCTTTACGCCTCGCCGATATAAATATTTCTTATTCTTGCTTTACTTGCTCTTATACTAATATTGTCGGCTACGGGTTGGATTTGGACGGATCTTATAGAAGCGCGCCGTATATCTGTTCGCCTGTCGGCTCTATGCTTTTGCAGTCGAAATAAAATGACTTCGCGTTATGTCTGTTGCGCTTTTATTTTTGTTTGACAATTGAAATCAGCGTAATTTATTCGGCAAATATCTTGAGCTGGACCGCTTTGGATAAAATGTCGTATCCTCTCGATCATCGCGCTTTATAAATATTTTGTTAAAAATTTAAGCGCTTTCCGATTAATTGTTCTTAAATAAAGAAGGAATTTTTTATATAAAAAAGAATCTCTTTTTTAAAGTTTATGAAAGCGTTTGTCAAAATGTAATTTATAGCCGTTCATTTTAACGGTCATTAATTTGAATTTTATACGCTTTTGTATGCCTTGAGGTAAAATTGAGGCTGGATTTTTATCTTAGCCTTTTACGGAATAAAGTTCTTATTTCTTTTTTATTTTCGCAATCATAGTATAGATATATTTTGGAGGAATGCTTTATGGTTTACAGACCATGTGTTTACAGACAGTCTCTGCTTGGAATTTTCCAGTGCGAGAAACATTATTTTCAGCATGCCCATCCCAGCATGTACGACGAGTTATATGAATTTTGCGTAGACAAGGTTCCGGACAGATTTTGCCCTCATATTGATTTTGGATTTAATCTTGAAGACGGAGCGAAAATTTTTATAAACTGTACTCACACTTATAAAGCGCGTCCGCTCAGTAGTTTTAACGAATGTGAAGACTGTGATTTTCCGGATAAAGAAGGTTCTTCCTTAGGTTAGTTGCGTTTTTATTTTGGACTTTGAAGCTGAGTTTTATATTGTTTTTATCTATTTAACGATTTTTGCGTTCAATAGGCGTTCATTGATATCTAAATTGTGAAAATTAATGACAAATCGCAAAATTTATAGAATTATAAATTATTTTATGATTCTTCAAATTTTAGGTTTTTGGGGTAGGGCGGCCTAAATCATATGTGCCTTGAGACGTTATAAATTTTACGCAGGTTTTTGCCGGCGGAGAAATTGCCGCTCTTATGGCCATAAAAACGTCTAAGTTTAAGGAATGGAGAGTTTAAGGACATGAAAAACAAAAAAGTAGAATTTAAATATGCCGTTCAAATTGCGGCTCCTTGGAAAAAGGAAGAATTTTCAAAGGAATGTTCAGAATGTTCCACTTCTTGTCAATCCGCTTGCAAAACTTCTTGTACGGTAGGTAACGTTCCTTGTGAGAAAAGAAGATAATCTCCGGTTAGTTTTGCTTTAGATGTAGTTTTGGCTTTTGGTTTGGCTTATTTTTATAATTATTGTTTTAAACGTAGATAACTCTAGAATATTGAATTTCTGGAGTTATTATTTTATCTGTTCATTTCTTCGGGGTTATAGTTTATATTTTTAACGTTTTGGTTATGTTCTCTATCTGCTTATAAATATAACGTAACTCTTGTGTAGCTGGATTTATCGAGTATTCGATTTTTTCGGAGCAATAGAGTTTCGGTTAAGAAATATTAGGTAATTAGTAAGGATTTTAAAAAGTGCGCAAAGTAAAATTAGTCGCTTTAGATATGGACGGAACTGTTCTTAATTCCAAATCCGAATTAACTGACGAGAATAAAAAGATTTTGGATAAGGCAGCTGAACGGGGAATTTTTATCGTTTTATGTACGGGACGGACTTTGACCGAGTTATATCCTTGTTTAGACCGATTCGATAAGGTAAGGTATGCTATTTGTACCAACGGAGGGTTTGCCGTTGATTTAAAGACGGCAGAAAGGATATATGAGGAACTTCTTCCTTTTAACGAAGCTCATAATATTTTAAAAGAAGCGAAAAATATGGACGTGGCGGCGGAACTTTTTATAGACGGACAAGCTTTTCTTGAAAAATCCGCTTACGACGATATGAAAACTTATCATATAGAAAGATTTAAAGATCTGCTTTCGTCGACTTGCAAAAAAATTTCCGACGCCGAATCTTTTTTATTAAACAGACGACAGGATATAGAAAAAATGAATCTTTTTTGCAAAGATGCCGAAAAGAGAGCTATAATGCTAGACGTTTGTTTACGTTATAATGTCTCTGCGACTTTTTCTCTTTCTTATAACGTAGAAGTAAACTCTCCTTTTGCCAGTAAAGGAAAGTGTCTTGAGTTCGTTTGCGATTATTTGAAAGTGAAGCGAGAAGAAGTTATGGCTTTCGGCGACAGCCTTAACGATTTGTCCATGCTTCAATACGCCGGCATATCGGTGGCTATGGGTAACGCTATTGAAGAAGTGAAGCGTTCCGCTGCTATTTTAGCTCCGTCGAATGAAGAAAACGGAGTCGCCAGGGTTTTGGAAGGCTTTATTTAAAAAGCTAGCAGACGGCCAATTTTTTTATTAGCTTGATTTAGCTCGGCTTTTTTTTTAGTAATGTTCGATATAATAGGATTTTAGGCGCGTTTTTAGGTCTATTTTTTCTTAAGCGTTTTTATCGCCTGCATTCCCGCCATGGCTCCTTCGTAAACGGCTTTAGCTATTTGAAAAGGGGCTCCGGCGCAATCTCCCGCGGCAAATAATTTCGGCGCGTTCGTCTGCGCATTTTTGTCGATAACTATATAATTGCCTTCCGTAATTGCGCCTAGTTTCTTTGCAAAATCAGTTCCTCCGGCTATGCCTAGAGCTATAAAGAGTCCTTTTAGCTCTTTCTTTTCTCCGTCGTCAAAAAGTAAGCCTTGCAAAAGCTCGTTTCCGAAGAGCGATTTTATTTTTCTAGTTTCAATTTTCACTCCTGCCGGAACGTCCGCCGTAAATTCGGCTCCGTCTGTAAATATCGTTACTTCGGCAGATGTTTTAGTTAAAATTGAAGCTTCTTCAGCCGCATATTTGCCGGAACCTAAAACTCCGGTTTGTTTCCCTTTAAAAAAGAAACCGTCGCATATGGCGCAATAGCTGACTCCTTTGCCTTCATATTCTTTTATTCCGTTAAACCGCGGAGAAATACGCTTTGCTCCGCAGGCTAAAATCGCGGTTTTTCCGGTATAAATGTCAGTCGTGGATTTAAACGTAAAATCGCCGTCGAATTCTGCGGATACAATTTCGTCTTCAATAATTTTTACGCCTAATTTGGCCGCTTGTTCCAGACCCCTTTTATGAAGTTCAGGCCCTGAGACGCCCTCCGGAAATCCATAAAAATTATCTATTCTATCAGTTTTTCCGAGAGCTCCTTCTCCTTTTCCGACCACGGTTACGGATAATCCCGCTCTTACGGCGTATAAAGACGCTGAAATTCCGGCCGGTCCTTTGCCTATTATAATTAAATCTGACATTTTATCCCTCTTTCTTAATCTTCTTATTGCGATTAGTAACCTTGAAATTCGCCGCTATGTCGCGGTATACCTTTGTCTTTTGATTTTCTTAAATTACTTTGTCGCGTTTTAGGTTCCGCGACGTTTTTATGACTGTCATGAAATGAAAATGTAAGGCGCGCAAATTGGAAAAAGTAACGTTGATTTTGATCTTCGGCCGCTGTGAGTAAATTCGTAAATTTTATATAAACTTTTTCAGCGATTATAAACGGGAGGAAGGACGATTCTTTCTTTAGAATAAGAAATTTATTCTAAGTATGACTAGGGAGGCGTTGAGATGGCTTTTAATCTTAAAAATAGACATTTTTTGAAATTATTTGATTTTACTCCTTGCGAGATTAACTTTTTATTAGATTTAGCTTCGGATTTAAAAAGAGCTAAATATGCCGGAGTTGAGACTCAGAGGTTGAAAGGTAAAAATATCGTTTTGCTTTTCGCTAAAGACTCGACTAGAACGAGATGCGCTTTTGAAACTGCGGCTCACGATCAAGGAGCTAACGTTACTTATCTTGGCCCCAGCGGTTCTCAGATGGGCGTTAAGGAATCTATGAAAGATACCGCAAGGGTTTTGGGCAGAATGTATGACGGAATAGAATACAGAGGATTTGAACAGGAAATCGTTGAGAATCTTGCAAAGTATTCCGGAGTTCCCGTATGGAACGGCTTGACAAACGATTTTCATCCGACTCAGGCCCTTGCGGATCTCTTGACTATGAGAGAACATTCGAATAAGCCGTTGAACAAAATTAAATTCGCGTATCTTGGAGACGCCAGATATAATATGGGCAATTCTTTAATGGTTAGCGCCGCGAAAATGGGTATGGATTTTAGATCCGTAGCTCCCAAAGGTTTTCAAACAAGCGAAGCCATCGTGGGAAAATGCATGGAGATAGCGAAGTATACCGGCGCGAAAATAACGGTCACGGACTGCGTGAAAGAAGGGGTTAAAGACGCCGATTTCCTATACACGGACGTTTGGGTCTCAATGGGAGAGCCCGAAGAAGAATGGGCTAAAAGAATAGGAATAATGAAGCCTTATCAAGTGAATATGGACGTCGTAGAAGCGACAGGCAACGCAAACGTTAAATTTTTGCATTGTCTCCCGGCATTTCATAATAGAGAAACGGAGATAAGCGAAAGAATTTATCAAAAATATGGATTAGAATCCATGGAAGTGACGGAGGAAGTTTTCGAATCCGAGCATTCCATCGTTTTCGACGAGGCCGAGAATAGACTTCATACTATAAAAGCCGTAATGGTCGCTACTCTCGCGTAAAATTATGAAACCTTTTTTTCAGGACGCAAATTTTACTATATATCTTGGAGACGCTTTAAAAATTTTGCCGAAGCTTAGAGATATTGCGGATATGATTTTCGCGGATCCTCCTTATAATCTTTCTAAAGGAGGCTTTACATGCAGGGGTGGAAAAAGAGTTTGCGTAGACAAGGGAAACTGGGATAAAATTGGCGACGAGTCAGATAATTTTAAGTTTGCGAGAAAATGGATAAGAGCATGCGGCAAATCGTTAAAAAAAAGCGGAACTATCTGGATTAGCGGAACCTATCACTCAATATACGATTCCGGTTTTGCTCTTAGGCGAGAAGGATTTAAAGTCATTAACGACATAGCGTGGTTTAAGCCAAACGCTCCTCCTAATTTGTCTTGCAGATGTTTTACGGCTAGTCATGAAACGTTGATTTGGGCAAAAAAAAATGACGGAACTCCTCATATTTTTAATTATCAGGTTATGAAAAATCTTAGCGTTCCCCATGATCCTTACAAAAAGGATGGAAAGCAAATGCGTACTGTGTGGAGCATTCCGTCGGCTAAAAAATCGGAAAAATTATTTGGCAGTCACTCGGCTCAGAAACCTCTCGCTCTTATGGATAGAATTATTTTAGCGTCTACGGTAGCGGGAGGAATGATTTTAGATCCTTTCTGCGGAAGCGCTACTGCCGGTATATCGGCGGTAATGTTAAAAAGAAAGTTTATAGGTATAGAAAAAGAGCCTGAATTTGCGGAGTTATCGGTCAAAAGGTATCTTAGCATTTTCAAGATTTGGGAATAACATTTACTCGAATGCAACGTTGGACGACGGTATATTAAGGTATTCGACGGAAGCTTTTATACCGTCGTCTATTTTATCTCTTTCAATAAGGCATGATATAGTCGTATGCGAGTCCGTCGTTCTTATCATATCGATATTTTTGTCTATAAACGCTCCGTATATGCCGTCCATAATGCCTGTGGCTCCTTTGATGCCCGTTCCGGAAAAAGAAAATTTTGCCAAGTCTTTTCTTAAAGAGTATTTAACCGGAAACGTAGTTATAATAGACTCCGCTTTATCCGCGTCTTTAACGGAAGAGATAAAATATAGTTCTTTATAGCAAATGTTAATCATATCTAAGCTTATTTTGGCTTCCGCTATTTTTTCTAAGATGTCAAGACTTATTTTCCCGTTGTCTTCTTCGTCGTCTATAAATATTTCAAAACCCGCGGCTTCTTTTACGATAGAAACGGCTGAAAGAGCTTGTTCCGCTTCTATGTCCGATATGAAGTCTTCGGTATTTTGTAAGCCGCGTTTTATTTTTAGAGGAGCGACTATAAGAAGTCTATTTTCCATGATTAGATTTTCTATTTCTTCCATATTTAAAAATATTTCAAGATTTTCTAATCGTTCAGGAAGTTTTTCACAAGAAAAAAAACCTTGACAGAAAGCCGCCTTTAATCCGGATTCGACAAGTTTTGAACACAAATTTAGACTTTTAGACACTTGACCTGAAAAAGATAGAAGCCTTAAGGCTTCGTTTGACACGCTTTTGGTGTCTTCGTCTATTTTACGGAGAGCTAAGATAGCCTGAGCCGCAGGTATTTGTTCCGCAAGGATAAAAATTACTTTAGCTCCTTGATTTAGAAGAAGCGCCGCTTCCGCGGCTGCCTGCTCTTCGTTCCCGGCCATAGCTTTTTCATTGATAACAAAAACGTCCATAATAAACACCGTCCATATTTTTAACCTTCAGGCTTTTCTATGTTAATTCTTTAGTTCCTGCTTAATTATGTTAAGACTAAAAATTGTTGTTGAGCTATAAGTTTTTAAGTCTTTTAATAAGTTTTAATAAGAAGTAGGCGTATACAATTCGCAGGAGAAAATTATTGCGAATGCAAAAATAAAATATAACGCCGGATAATGTCGAAAAATATTTAGGCGGTAGATTTAATATGAAAAACGCGTCTTTTGTTTTTATAATATTGCTTACGTTGTATATATGCGGGTGTGTAGAAAATCACAAAGCTAAGGCGAGGGAGCTTTGGCAGGAAGGGCGCGTAGCTTTAGCCGAAGATGATTTTAACAGAGCCGCCGGGCTTTTTATGAGGGCCGTTGACTATGATCCCTCGAACGTTCGAGTACATATGTCGCTTCAAGACGAAATGCTTCGAAAACATCAGGAACAGTTAGCTAAGCAAACTTATTATCAGCTTTATTCCAAAAATAGAAATAAAACCTGGGCCGTTTTTCTTTATTTAAGAGTCGCCGACGATCTTGACTCCTCCGAAAAAAGAAAAATTTTTGAAAAGGCTAAAGCTAAAGATCCTCTGTGCGGATGGATTTATTATGGATTGGCTTGTCTTGAATTTAAGGAAAACAACTTCGATAAGGCTAGAACAAATCTTGAAAAAGCTCTGATAAGTTCAAATGAAATTCCCGAAGCTTATATAGAGCTGGGAAGAATTTATGGCAATGAAAAACAGATAGCAAAGGCGGAAGCTTGTTTTAAAACGGCTTTAGACATGGATCCCTTTTTTGACGAAGCTTATTTTTATTCCGGCAACATCGAATTGATTAAGGGAAATTTTGAAGAAGCTGAGGAACTATATAAAAAAGCATATAGTTTAGATAAGCGCGACGCAAAATATGGAAACGCTATCGCTAAGATCGCTTTTTTACAGAAAAAATATGACGAAGCGGAGCGGATTTTGTCGCGTCTTGTTGAGGAAGATCCGTCGGATTCTAGATATCTTATTAGTCTAGCTAGAGTGGCTTTTATGACTAAAAATTTTGACAGAGCCGAGGATTTTCTTGCCAAGGCTTTCGAACTTCAGCGCTATATCGACGAGATACAAATTTTAAAAATTGCTTTGGCAATCTCCAGGGATGACAGGCAAAGAGCTTACGCTGAATTTTATATCGCTGAAAAATTCAATCCCAAGAGCGAAAAATTGAAAAAATTGAAAGAGATATATGAAAAAACTGACGAAGGCGGTCAGAATGAGAAAAGTCAATTGCGAAATATCATAATGAAAGAGTATTTAAAAATATGAAAATGAAAATAGGCATTTGTCAGTTAAAAGTAGCTGAAGACGTTTCCGTCAATCTTAAAAGAGCCTCGGATATTATAAAAACATTAGCCGAAAGAGGCGCTGAAATAGTAATTCTTCCGGAAATGTTCTGTTGCCCTTATGACATCAATTTGTTCCCCAAATACGCTCAATATGCGGAAGAATCTAATTCTTATTTTGATTTTCTTTCAAATATGGCTAAAATTTCAAACGCTTTATTAATAGGCGGATCTGTTCCTGAACGATATAACGGCAAAATTTATAACTCTTCTTTGATATTTGACAAAAATGGGAGAATATTGGCGAAACATAGGAAAATTCACTTATTTGACGTCAATATAAAAGGCGGAATAGTTTTTACGGAGTCTGAAGAGATTTCGCCTGGAGATTCGTTAACAGTAGTTAAAACCGATAAGATTAATATAGGAGTAGGCATTTGCTATGACGTGAGATTTCCTGAGCTAGCGGTCAAAATGGCAGAAAAGGGAGCTTCTTTGTTAGTGTATCCGGGAGCTTTTAATCATATTACCGGTCCGGCTCATTGGGAGTTATTGGCGCGAGCTCGAGCTTTAGACGCTCAGTCGTACGTATGCATGACGGCTCCGGCATTAAACGAGGAGCTTGTTTATAAGTCTTACGGGCACTCTATTCTTTGCGATCCGTGGGGAAACGTCAAAATGCGATTTGGCTATGAAGAGGAGGCCGATATAGGGGTAATAGATACGGCCGTGATCGATAAAGTCAGAGCTGAGTTGCCGGTTTTAAACGGCAGGCGTCCCGATATATACCGTGGATAAGAAATTTAAAGAGGTTTTTTTATTAGAAGCAAGAATTTTACTAATTTGGAATTTTGCAATAAAATTAAATAAAGGGACTTAAATGAATAAAATTAAATTGTTGCTGATAATTATCTCCGTAGCTTTATCGTTGGCGTCATGCGCTCCTTCGGCATCTACGATATATTACGCTCCGGGGCCTAATTTAAAAATATGCGCTACCATATCTCCGGTTTATTCCATTGCTTCGGAGGTTATAACTACAAGACAGAATATTGCTCTTGAGCAAATTATTCCTCCGGGAAAGACTCCTGAGGATTATAATTTAAGCGACGCGGAATATCAGTATTATTCTTCTTTTGATCTTTGTTTAATAAATGGTTTGGGATACGATAATAAAATAGCGGATAGACTAAAGGAAATTAACCCTAAAATAACTGTTTGCGTAGTTGCCGATCAAATTCTGCCGATTAAAAATAGCGATGGAACGGAAAATCCGTATATATGGACTAGTCCTTTGAATCAGCTGATTATGTATAAAAATATAGCTAACGCCGTTATTACAAAAGATAAGTTTCCTAACGCCGACGATAAAACTTCTCAGGCTTATAAGGATTATACGGCTGCCGTAAAGGAGTATCAGGCAAGGTTTGATTATATTGAAAAAAGGCTACTGCGCATTATAAAGAATATAGAGGATCCTAAAACTCCGGATACGCGGCAAACTTTTGATTCAGCCGATCAAAGCGATCAGTATTTTTCCGTAAGTATTTCTAAAGATATTTTGGAAGAGTTAGAGTCTGTTATGAAAATCAGCTCAGAGAAAAAAGCTGTCGGAGATATACCTAAATTCGCTTATCTTCTTAGAGACTGCGGTATAAAAGGAGCTTCGGCTTCCGAGCAGGGAGGAGTTAAAATCTCGCCTTGCGGTTTAGACAGGCAAATCTCTTCGGGCGAAGATATTTGCCTGCTGTCCGATATTATGCTCGTAAAAGAAATTATGCCGGATACATGCGCTAAAATTACAAAAATTAATATTGCGGAATTGCGGAGTAAATTCGCTAAAAAGAATTAAATGATCCCATTTATAACGAAGCTTTCCGACTGGAAAATATTCAAGCCGGATATAAATTTAAATTTTCAAGATATATTAGGCGGGCAAACCGAAAAATTATTGGGATTAGCTCTTTTGAGCAGAAATATAGATTCCAGGGCAAAGGCCTTCGATTTTATGGCGTCAGACTTAGAAGATATGGCCTCTCCTTTTCTTATGAAAAACATGGAAAAGGCGGCGGATCTTTTTCTTGAGGCTGAAAAAAAAGTCGGTAAAATTAGAATTTTCGGCGACTACGACGCGGACGGAGTAACAGCTGTCGCATGTCTGGTAAAGTTTATACGAAAGTTAGGTTTGAGCGTAGATTATTTTATACCTAATAGGTTAGAAAACGGTTACGGTATCTCCGCCGAAGGCGTCGATTCGGCTTCCGAAGCCGGAATTTCATTAGCTATAGCCGTTGATTGCGGCATATCCGATATATTTCAGATAGAGCGCTTAAAAGAACGGGGCATTAAGACGATTATACTTGATCATCATACTTTGCCTCCCTTCCTTCCCAAAGCTGACGCTATAGTTAATCCGATGGATCCTGAATGCGGATATCATAATAAACCTATGGCCGGAGTAGGAGTAGCTTTCAAATTTATTCAGGCAGTATCGGAGAAAAAAGATTTGCCATTCCCTTATGAGTATTTAATTCCGGCGGCTATAGGATCTATAGGCGATTTAATGCCTCTTTTGCATGAGAATAGAATAATTGTCAAAAACGCCATAGACTTATTTAAGGACGTTAGAAAGACATGGCCGGGTATTTTCGTTATGCTGCAATCTCTTTCTCTTAAAGATATCACTCCCAAAACTATTGGTTTTTCCATATGTCCTAAGTTGAACGCTCCCGGTAGGATAGGGGACGCTTCGTGCGCCGTAAACTTACTTTTATCCGATAATGTCGAGCAAGCTGAAAAATATTATGATACTCTGCTTATTCTGAATAAAAAGAGACAGAAAATAGAAGAAAAAATGCGCAAGGCTATTTTATTCAGACTTCAGGATTCCCCGGATATTAAAGAACGAAAAGTTTTAGTGGAGTATGGGGAAGATTGTCATGCCGGAGTTTTAGGCATAACTGCCGCCAAGCTTGTCGATACCTTTAACATGCCCGTATTTCTTATAGCTTTAAAAAATGGAATAGGCAGAGGATCGGCTAGAGCTGCCGCAGGCTATAATATTTACAAAATGCTGGAAGAGAATCAAGATCTTCTTGACGCATACGGAGGACATGCTCAGGCCGGAGGGTTTTCAATAAAGGAAGAAAACATTCCTTTGCTCCGGGAAAGACTTAAAGACGCTCAGCCGGATGATTTTTTCGAAGATTCAAACAAATATCAGTGTGCGGGAAAAGTCGATTTTTCCGATTTGACTGAAGAATCTATAGAGCAGTTGGAACAATTGCGTCCTTTTGGAAAAGACAATGAGCGTCCTTTTTTTTATTTTGATTCGGTAGAGTTTATGAATATGACAAAAGCTGCGAAAAATACCTTAATAGCTACTCTGCGTCAAGACGACTCCAGATTTAAAGGAATCGCTTTCGGTCAATTCGCCTGCGCGTCTCTTCTTAAGCCCGACGTCTTTAAATATGGCATCATAGCTTCGCCTTATATAAACGAATACAACGGTATTAAGACCGTTGAATTAGAAATATCTTCGGTCATTATGCACAGCGATCAAGCAGACTTATCTTTCGGAGGAAAACAAAGCGATTGCCGCGGAGCTCCGGGTAATCCGGCTTTGATAGACGCCGGAAATATATCGCCAAGAATTAAATATTTGAAAAAAACGGCTGAAAGTTCGAAATGCGCCGCTTTAGTCAGAACTCAAAAACAGATAGACGCTTTAAACGCAGCTCTAGGGGACGAATATTCAGATAATGTCTCGATATTATTGATTAGAAATATAGAAAAGTCGGAAGACTGCGAGGATCTTATATTTTTTCATCCTCCTCCTTCCTTTAGTTTTTTTAGAAATAAACCATGTTGTCAGGCTAAACGGCTTCATTTCCTTTTTGGACATAACGAGATTGAATGCGAGAGGCAGTTTTTTAAAAATGCCGTTCCTGATTTGCTTTCCGTGTTTAAAACGGCAGAACTTCTTGAAAATTGTCCTTTACCGTTGAATTATGAAAAAAAAATAGCTTGGATAGCCGATAAAACAAAGTTAGGTCATGTAAAAATAAAACTTATTTTGTCTTTTTTAAGAGAAAAATCAATTTATGTAAATCATGAACGTTATTCTAAATCGAGATTCGATATAACGGAGAACGAAATAGTTTCTTCTAAGACTTTCGCTGCGTTTAAACGACAGTTTGAAGAGTTTAACGAAATAGCTGAAGTCTATAGCGATTCGTTTGAAAATTTTTCAAAAGTTATTTTAAGTCAAATACGAAGGTATGCCGAAGATTCGTTCGGCGCTTGTGAGGCAATATGAGTATCACGGTACCCCCCCCTACGCTTGAAGACTTATTACACGAAGTTTCAGACGCATGTATCGGGGCTAATATTGATTTAATTAAAAAAGCTTATACATTTTCAGAAAGGCTTCATCATAATCAAAAAAGGGCTTCGGGAGAACCTTATATCATTCATCCTTTGTCAGTGGCTATGATTCTTGCGAAAATGAATATGGATGAACAAACCATAGCTGCGGCGCTTCTTCATGACACGGTAGAAGACACTTCTGTTACGCTTGAGGATATAGAGCGGGAATTTTCTCCCGAAATAGCAAAGCTGGTAGACGGAGTTACTAAGCTTTCGGCGTTTACTCAGTCTAACGATCATAATATCTCCTCAAGCGGAGCTTTTAAGTCGAGAGCTGATAAGCAAGCTGAAAATTTGAGAAAAATTTTTATAGCTATGGCTAAAGATATAAGAGTCATACTTATAAAATTTGCGGACAGACTTCATAATATGCGTACGTTAACATATATGAAGAAAGAAAAACAGGAAAGAATAGCAAACGAAACTTTGACTATTTTTGCAGCCATAGCTTCGCGGCTTGGGATTTGGAAAATGAAGTGGGAATTGGAAGATCTATCGTTTTCATATATGAATCCCGAGGAATATAATAATTTGAAAAAGCTTATCGATCAGAAAATGGCCGATAAGGAAAAAATTATTCAAAATACGATAGCTATAATTACTAAAGCTCTTGAAGAAGACGGCGTAGACGTTTTGCAGATTTCGGGAAGGCGCAAGCATATATATAGCGCATGGCAAAAAATTAATCAAAGAGGAAAAGATTTTTCTGAGATATACGATCTTTTTGCCATAAGAGTCATAGTTAACGATATTGAGTCTTGTTATAAAGTTTTGGGAGCCGTTCATAGATTATGGACTCCGATGAAAAATAGGATAAAAGATTATATCGCGAGACCGAAATCAAACGGTTATCGTTCCCTTCATACAACCGTATACGGTCCGGGCGAGGAGCCGGTCGAGATACAGATAAGAACCATGGAAATGCATATGGTAAACGAGTATGGACCGGCCGCTCATTGGGCGTATAAGGAGAGAAAAAATATTTCCGCTCAAGACGAATATCCATGGGTAAGGCGGATAATGGATTGGCAGAAAGATTCAAAAGACGCCAGGGATTATATTGAAAACATTATACTTGACATGAACGAGTCTGAAGTTTTCGTATATACTCCTAGAGGAGACGCTATCGATTTGCCCGCAGGATCTACTCCTATAGATTTTGCTTATAGAATTCACACTGACGTAGGCCATAAATGCGTAGGAGCTAAAGTAAACGCTAATATAGTTCCTTTAAATTACAGGCTGCAGAATGGCGATAGAGTTGAGATAATCACGTCCAAAACCGCTAATCCAAGTCTTGACTGGCTGAATATATGCCGAGGCAATCACACGAAGCTCAAAATACGTCAATGGCTGAAAAAAGAGCGTCGAGAAGAGAACCTTCTGCGCGGCAGAGATATTCTGGAAAAAGAGATCAAAAGAGTTTCCAGAATAGATAGACGGATATCTGAAGACTTGCTTTCTAATGTGGAACTTCTCGGTAAAATTGCGGAAAAGCTTAATTTTACGAATATAGACGATTTAATAGCTTCTTTAGGTTATGGAGAAACGTCCATAACGCACGTCATACAGAAAATTAAGAATATGCTTCCTAAGGAGCCTGAAAAAATACTTATTCCTGCCAAAAAAGCTCCTACCAGGCAAGATATCCTTAGCAAAGGCGTGAAAGTAAAAGGCGTAGATAACGTTTTGGTCGTTTTTGCCAAGTGTTGTAATCCTGTGCCCGGAGACGACATAGTGGGGCATTGGAAAATAGGAACCGGAGTTTCGGTCCATCGAAGGAATTGTCCTAACGTTCAGTCCGATCGGTTAACTGAGGTGTGGTGGATAGGCGCTAAGACAGATAGAAGATATCCTGTTCAGCTGGAAATTGAAGCTTGGGATAGAAGAGGTCTTTTAGCTGAGTTTATGAATATAATAAACGATTTGAGGATTCCAACTAACGAATGCAGCGCGAAAGTTAAAAAAAGCAAGGCTTTAATCACTATAGGAATAGAAGTTTTGGACAAAGCTCAGCTTAACGCGGTATTGAGGAAGCTTGCTAAGGTAAACGGCGTTTTATCCGCTTCTCGTTCCGCGTTATCTGAAGATATCACTCTATAGAGGGGTAATGTTTATGAGAGCCGTAGTGCAGCGCGTATCTCAGGCAAACGTTCTAGCCGAGGGAATTGAAAGCGGCAAAGTAGGAAAAGGTCTTCTTGTTCTATTGGGAGTAGAGAAAGGCGATACTCTTAAGGACGCTGAATACTTAGCTGAAAAGACTGCTTTTTTAAGAATATTTAGCGACGAATTTGATAAAATGAATCTTTCGGTCTTGGATATAAAAGGCGAGATTTTAGTTATTTCTCAGTTTACTTTATTAGGAGATTGCAGAAAAGGTAGGAGACCTAATTTTTTTGCGGCTGCGGAACCTATATTAGCAAAAGAATTATACTCTCGTTATATGGAATATATCCGGGGCTACGGCATTAAAGTGGAGTCGGGAGTTTTTCAAGCTTCCATGAGCTTGACTCTTACTAACGAGGGGCCCGTAACTATCTTGTTGGATAGCAGGAAAGCATTTTAAGTTTTTAGGTAGGAACTCACAATGTCGTTATTTGAGTTCCTACCTATTATAGTCGATGTATCTTTGATTTTGTTATAATTATGTAAGTGTTGTTAGCGTCAGATTACCAATATTTTCTAGATTTGCTCACTTTTAATTTTCCGTCTTTGTCATGGGTTGCCACTATAGTTTCTTGTCCGGAATGTTTTACGGTAGCCAGAACTGTTTTATTATATTTTCCGCCCGCATATTTTATGTCTATAACGCCTCCGTGTTCCGCCGGTATAGTAATTTTTTCAGAGTTTGTTATCGTATATGAGCGGGCTGGGTTTGTTCCGTCCGTAACATATATGTCGAGCGGACGATCCGTTTTGTTTTCAAAAGTTATGTCGGCGAATACCGGAGCCGATAGCGACAGTAATAAGCCTAAAGCTGCTGCTATTCTTTTCATAGTCGATTACCTCTCTTGTTTGCTGAATTTATTCCGCATAATTTCTTCCATAATTGTTATCGGAAGGCTTCCCGAATAAAGCATGGCGTCATGCATTTCTTTTTTTGAACATGCATATTGTTTTCCAATTTTCTCTAGCAGATTTTTAATCATGTGTTTGCCTAATAAGTAGCTTAGCTGGTACCCGGGCGTGTATGTGTATCTTTTTACTTCCGCAAGAGCTCCGGTATATTCTAGTCCGGCGTCTTCCGTCAGATGTTTTACGGCTTCTTCAAAAGACATCCGTCCGGTAGCCAGCTTTACGTCTATAATTATTCTCCAGGCTCTCCAATGCATGTCTTTTAATCTTATAAGCATAGCTTCGGGAGTATTATAGAATCCCGCCTCGGCCGTAGCGTCTTCACAGTAATGAGCCCATCCTTCGACAAATTCGGTGGCATGTGCGTAAATGCGCGCCGTAGAAGGATTTAAATTGGCGCATGTCAGCTGAAGATGATGTCCGGGATAAGCTTCATGAACTGAAGTGCTTACAAGATCTTCAGGACAGAATTCTGTCAACATGTCGTCGTTTGCTTCAGGAGGAGTCATCATATAAATGCCTTTTTGCGCTTTTTCAAATTTTCCGGGCGGAGAATAGGCTGCGAAAGGTATTAAATGGCGCATAAAGATAGGAGTTTCTTCGACTTCAAGAATTTCGTTTTCCGGAAGAGTGGCAAAATTTTCTTTTAAGACGAAATCTCTGGCTTCTGCCATTACTCTTTTGCAGTCGTTGAGGATATGAGTAAAGCTTTCCGCATGTCCTTTCTTTATTTTTGATAGCGTTTCGGAAACGGTTGCGGTAGAGTCGATTTTAGCGGCGGTTTTTTTCATGTCGGACCGTATAGTTTTTACGTATTCTTCTCCTATTTCTAAAATTTCCTGAGCGGAATAGGGTAGGAGCCTTTTTTTTAGCAGTTCTTCGTAATCGTCGCAGCCTATGGTAAAATTGCGTTCTGCGGTTGGCAATTTATCCAGAAGCCATTGTTCGTAGGCTTTAAAAGCGTTTTTAGCGTTTATGCAGCCAATGTGCAGTCTTCTAAGTCGTTCTTGGTTATCTGTTACGCCTTTGCCGAAATTTTCGATGAATTCGATAAAACCTTTCATTCTTCTGGAAGATTCTATTCCCATTTCTGTCCAAATCCAAACGGGTTTATCAAGTAATTCCTTAGACTTTTCCAAAAATAAAGGTATCTGTTCCATTTTTACGATTATACTTGACAGCCTTTTGTCAACCGGAGTAGAGTCTCTAAATAGTATGGTGTAGAGAGAACTTCCGGCGGTATCCGCTGCCCTTGGATATTTCCGCCATAATTCTAATTCCTCAGAGCGGAATCGACTTAATTCGAGATAGTATTCAAGGACTTTTTTATCTATTTTTTCGTCTTCAGTAAGATCTTTGTCGGCAAAAGATCTTACTTCCCTAAGAAAGTTTCTGTCATGTTCCGTCGATTTTTCGATCTCTTCTCTTCCGCCTTCCGGCATAAGATCATCGTATTCCTCTAGTCCCATGTCGCTGCCCCATAAGGGGGACAGTTTGAGATCTTCAAGAAAATATCTTTCCGTCATTTTACTGAAATCAGACATTTTTTCTCCTTTCGATATGCTTGGGCGTTTGATTTATCGTTTGTTTTTAGCATATTCAACGTAATTTGTGTCGACTAGTTACGCGAACGTGTCCAGGGTATGAATTATAAATTTGATTTATTTTTTTCCTGTGATTATTTTCCATATTCCCGTTTTCTCGTTTGCTATTTTTGACGCGGCATGTTTTATGATTACTTCCGCAAGCAATTGAGAATCGTGTCGAATATGTTCCGAGTCTCCGTTAATCAATGCCGCTTCTATAATTTCTATTCCCATCTCTTTTAGTTTTTCAATATCAGGCGTGACGAAGTATGAGTTTTCGTCTTTGTATTTCTCAGATAAAGAGGATGGGTTAGACGTGTTGACTATTATTGCGTCAACTAAGTTATCTTCCGAGTTATCATATAAAGCCTGAAGATGATCGGAAGCCGTGAAGCTTGACGTTTCGCCCATTTGAGTCATGATATTGCATATATATATTTTTTTTGCCTGCGAAGCTTTTATTTCTTTAACTATGTCTTCAACCTGAAGATTTGGCAATATGCTTGTGTATAGGCTGCCCGGACCAAGCAAGATAAGATCGGCTTCTTTGATGGCTTGAATTACCTCCGGCAAGGGAGAACATTTTTTAGGTTTAAGAAAGATTTTTTTTATTTTTCCGTTATGTTTTGGTATAAGGGATTCCCCGCAGACAATTTCTCCCGAATTCATTTCTGCGCACAATACGGTTTTTTGAAGCGTAGCCGGGTAAACTTTACCTTTTATGCTTAAAATGTCTCCTGACATTTTAACGGCTTTCTGAAAATCGTCTCCCGCTATATTGTTTAACGCTGCCAGAAATAAATTTCCAAAGCTATGCCCGTCGAGGCCGCTTCCGGACGTGAATCGGTATTGAAATAATGACGAAAGCATAGATTCGTCTTTTGCCAAGGCTACAAGGCAGTTTCTTATATCTCCCGGCGGGAGCATTCCAAAATCGTCTCTTAATCTGCCTGAACTTCCTCCGTCGTCAGATACCGTGACTACGGCGGTAATATTATTCGTATATGACTTAAGTCCTCTTAAAAGCGTCGAAAGTCCGGTTCCTCCTCCTATCGCCACTATTTTATAGCCCATGTCCAGTTTTCTTTTTTCATATATTATTTCTACTAGTTTTTTATTTTCGTAAGGCACTATGACTGTATAGATAGAATGAAACAGCTGATTTTGTGAGAAAAGCATTATATAAATTCCCAGGGCGCAGAATAAAATATCTATTATTGTAGAAGACAATTTTATTTTAAAATGCTGAGCTAAAAAATCGATAATTGAATATTCGATTGCCACTGCCTGCCTGATATCGGTGAGTAGGAAAAAGCCAAGCGAGAAGATAAGAACCCCGAAGCATGAAAGTATGAACCATCTTTTTACTTCCATACCCGGAGACAGCCATTTTAATATATTTATCACGATATTTCGTACATATGTCATTTTTTAAAGTGTGATGATAGAAATGAAATTATGAAATTTTTAAATCTCTATATTCTGTTTGAACTTTATAATTTGCTTCTTTAAGGGTTCTTGAAAGTTCGTTCGCTATTACTACCGATCTATGTTTTCCGCCTGTACATCCTACTCCGATAGTCAGATTAGCTTTGCCTTCTCGAATAAATTTAGGGACTAAATACGTGTTGAAGTCTAAAAAACGTTTAAGAAAATCGGCCGTTTCATCTTGTTGCATGACATAATCTTTAACCGGATCGTTATTTCCCGTAAGATGTCTTAATTCGTCTATATAGTATGGGTTGGGAAGAAATCTTACGTCGTAAACAAGATCGGCGTCTATTGGTATACCGTATTTAAAACCGAAAGCTACTACGGTAATGTTTAAATTGTCTTCCGCGTTATAATTGGAGCCTGTAAGAGAGGCAAGTTCGTATTTTAATCTGTTTGGAGGCAACTTTGACGTATCGATAATTCTGTCAGCCATGCCCCTTATCTCTTCAAGTTGTTTGCGTTCGTAAGTAATTCCGTCGAGCAGTCTTCCTTTATGCGCTAACGGATGTCTTCTTCTGGTTTCGCTAAATCTTCTGATCAGAATATCGTCTGAAGCTTCAAAAAATACGATTTGGTATTTAAATCCATAAGATGGAATTTCTTTAAGCGCGGAAACAAGTTCTTTAAAAAATTTTCTGCCTCTTATGTCTATGACGAAAGCGATTTTATTCATATCGGACGAAGCGCATAGCTGTACGAATTTAGGTATTAACGCCGGCAGCAGATTGTCAACGCAGAAAAAATCCATATCTTCTAAACATTTTAAAGATAAACTTTTACCGGCGCCTGATAAGCCGGTGATTACTATAATATTGCCGTTTGGATTTTCTTCGTTCTGATTTTCTTGTATTATGTCGGACTCGTTTATATTCATGTTTTTTGCCTTATTATTTGTTATTCTGTCGTACGGTAAAAATTATAGATATTATTTTCTGTGATATTTTGAGGATTGAAACCATTGTATTTCTATGGGATTAGCCGATTTTTTTTGCGATGGCATTTTATGCGCATTTCTGAAAAACGCTAATCTACTGACGTCTTTATATTGTCCCCCTTTAAAATATTCCCCTTTTAAAAGGGCTTCTTCTTCGAATGCAGCTTGTTTAAAAATTTCTTTTAAAAGCGTATTTTCGTCAGGTATTCTACAATAAATTTTATTTAAGTTTACGTATTCGACTATAATTTTTACGAAAAGACTTATTCCTTCTGATATTTCCGACGCAATATCTTGAAGTCTTCTCGACGCTAAGACGTTTAGTTTGGCCGTGCCGCTTGCCAATTTTATATTTTCTAACCAGATAGTTCCGATATTAGCTTTTAAAGCGTTCGAATATATTGAAAAAGCGTAATAGATATTTTTTCGAGATTCTTTTATCGAATGTATTTTTAGTCCATACGAGAAAATATCGCTTTGAGTGTATTCGTAACATTCCGGCCATATGTTTGCGATAAATTTAATAAAATCTTCGTAATTTAAACTAGTTAATATAATTTTGCTGCCTGTAATCATAATTATATATATTTTGCGCTTTTCATCTCTTTCCTTTTATAAGTTTTTGATAAAAGGAATATTTATCGTCTTCCAGAATTTTTTTTTATTAAGTTTAGGGGGAAGGGCTTATGCCTTTATATGAGTATAAAGCGTACAATCGCTATGGTAAGATAGTCTCAGGCCTTATGGACGCTCCTTCTAGAAAAATTATATATGAACGATTGAAAGTGCAGGGCTTGTTTCCTAAAGATATAAGTATAGACGTAAAAACTATTTCTAAGGGGGCTTTGACAAACGATAGCTTATCTTTTGTTCTTACGCAGCTATCAGCTCTTTTAAGATCCGGGATTCCGATGGTTAAGGCTCTTGATTCCATTATGTCGCAATCTGAGTCTAAGGATTTATCTCGAGCTTTGGCGCGTGTGAAGACTTTGATACAGGAAGGTAAAAGTTTTACCGCCGCTCTTGAGATGGAAAAAAATTTTCCGCCTCTTCTTGTTAAAATGGCTGCCGCAGGCGAAGCCGTAGGCAATTTGGAGCTGATTTTAGAACGATACGCGTATTTTCTTGAAAAAGAATCGGAATCCGTAAAAAAAATAACTTCGGCTATGGTCTATCCTTCCGTCGTTCTTGTTTGTTCGGTTATTTTAATATTGTTTATATTAACTTATATAACTCCTATTTTATTGGATATTTTCGATTCATTTGGGAGACAGCTTCCTATTATCAGTCAGATTTTAGTTTCTTTCGGCTTATTTTTGAAAAACAATTTCATATGGCTTATTGCTTCCGTTTGTCTATTTATTTTTATTTTTGTTAAATATGTTCCTAAGTCTTATAAGGATAATATCAAAACTTCTTTGCCGTTTTTAGGGCAGGCTTATCGTTTTATAAGTTATGCTCGCTGGGCCAGGACTTTAGGTATGCTGCATGGAGGAGGCATACCGCTTTTGAAAGCTTTGGAAGCGTCCAGAGGCGTAGTAGATAACGTTTCTCTTGAAAACGCTTTGGAGACGGTAGAGAAAAACGTTGAAAAGGGAAATTCTTTATCTCATTCTCTTGCAAGCTTTTTCCCTCCTCTTCTTGTTAATATGGTTGAAACCGGCCAGCAGACGGGAGAACTGGAAAATATGATGAATGCCGCCGCTGATTTTTACGAAAAAGAAGCGGATAGAAAGATTACTTTTTTTATTCATTTGTTTGAGCCGGCTATGATAGTTTTTCTCGGAATATCGGTAGGTTTTATTGTTATAGCGGTACTTTTGCCTATTTTTGAGATAAATTCTTTGATGAAATAACGCGTCTTATAATAAGTTAAAAGGAAAAATTTGCTTAAGATAAGAATTTTTTTATTTTATCAATATTTTGACTTTCATGCTAAAATCGCATTGAAATTGAGGTGTTTATTATGTTTAAATCGTTAGCTCAGCTATTTCCTGTAAATACTGATAAGTTAGAAAAAAATAAGGATATCGACGCTTTAAAAAATATTTTGTTTACATACAAGGACGATTCTAAACGAATTAAAGCGGCGTATGCTTTAGGCAGAATTTCCGGCGAAAATTATTGCGAAGCAGCCGAGAACGTTTTAGCGGAATTTGCTAGAGACGTCGCTAACAGCGAGCATTTAAGGGTTCATTGTATCCGTAGCCTTGAGAGTCAAAAAACTCCTTCTACGGAAGTTATTCTTATCGAGTTTTTGAAGGATCCTTTGGAGTCGATTAAAAGCGAAGCGATAAGAGCTCTATCCGAATTTAAGTCTATTGAAGTAGCTTGCGCCGTCGTTGAAACTTTGTCTGACTCTTCGCCTAAGGTTTTAGACGCTTTTTCCGATTTTTTATCAAACGTAAGCCCTCAGATTGCGTCTTCATTAAGAGAGGCTTTGATAAATGAGAATGAAGCTGCAAGAGCGAAAGCTTGTAAAGATCTTAACTTAGCAAAGTCGAGGGAGGTTATTGAGTTTTTGAGTAAGCTTTTAGCAGGCGGTTCCGACGAGATAAGAAAAAGAGCCGCGTTTGCCTTAGGAAGCATTGATTCAGATCGCGTTTTAGGACCTTTGACAATGAGTTTAGAAAGGGAAAAGGGCGATAATTTGGTGGCGGTTTATACGGCAATAGGCAGAATTAAGACTGATAAAACCGTAGACATATTTCTTAAAGGTTTAGAAGATTCAAATCCCGACGTTAGATCGGCCTGTCTTTATATCTTATGCGAGAAAAAATCAGATAAGGCTACTCCTAAGCTTTTAAGCGTTTTATCTAACGAAAACGTCGATATGGATTATCGCCTAGCCACTTTGAAGGCATTGTCAAAAACTCAGAACGCAACTGTTCTGAAGACTATGATTGATAATCTTCAAACGGCTTCGGAACCTTTTAGAACTAAAATTGAAGAAGCTATAGTCGACATGGGACATCCTAATACCGCGGATCTCCTACAGCCTTTGTTAAAATCTGAAGATGATAAAAATCGTCTTTCCTGCATTAAAATTATCACTAAGCTAAAACGTCCCGGTACCGCTAATAGTCTGTTCCCGCTTTTAAAAGATCCTTCTTCAGACGTTAGAAAAATTTTAATTATTGGTCTTGGAGCTTTTACTGAACCTGAAGTCGCAGAAGCTTTAATGGATATAGCTCTTGATAAATCTTGCGGAGGACAGATAAGAGGCCTTGCGATTCGATCTATAGGCACTATTGCGCACGCTTCTTCAATTTATAATTTGTTTGAGCTTTTGAAGGACGACGACGAATATGTAAGAGGAAGCGCGGCTTTTGCGTTAGGCAATTTTTCAAAGCCTGACGTTATAGACGTTTTGGGCGGAGCAATTAACGATTCGTCTGAATTAGTTAGGAGTATGGTTGTCGAAGCTTTAGGGCAAATTAAAGATCCTAAAACGCTGGAGTACTTAAAGAAAACTAAGGATGATCCAAGCGAGAAGGTGAGAGCTGTAACCGCTAGGGTTTTGAGAAATATGTAACGTTATTTTGATAGCTTTAAATTTACATTTTAATATTTTAAGGAAAATTTGCTTTATGGAATCCCCTCATGATTCAAATCATCTTGTAGATGAACTCGATGAATTTGAAAAACTTAGAAGACATTTAGAAGAAATACGTCAAAAGGCTGATTTATTAAGAAAAAAACGCGAGGAAGCGAGAAGAAAATTAGAACAAGCGCGTTTAGTATACGGTCATTTGGCAGACTCTTCCGAATCTTCCGCATCTACTGATTTGTCCGATTCTCCTGACTCTACGGAATCTGCTGAGTCTTCCAAATCTGCTGAATTTTCCGAGCTTTCTGAATCTTTGGATTCTTCCGAGTCTTCCGAGCCTTCTGACTCTTCTGAGTCTGTTGACTCTTCCGAGCCTTCTGAGTCTGTTGAGTCTTCTGACTCTTCTGAGCCTTCTGAGTCTTCTGATTCTTCCGAGCCTTCTGACTCTTCCGAGCCTTCTGACTCTTCTGACTCTTCCGAGCTTTCTGACTCTTCTGAGCCTTCCGAGTCTTCCGAGCTTTCTGAGTCTGTTGGCTCTTCCGAGCCTTCCGAGCTTTCTGATTCTTCCGAGCCTTCTGATTCTTCCGAGCCTTCTGACTCTTCTGAGCTTTCCGAGCCTTCCGAGCTTTCTGAGTCTGTTGACTCTTCCGAGCCAGCTTCGTTTTCATTTGATAAAATAAAAGAAATTTTGCTGAATTTATTTGCTAATTCTTCCTATTTTTTTAATAATCTTATAATTAAACCGATGGAAGCGTTTAATTTCTGTTTATGCTCCGGTATGTTTTTTGGCTTCTTTTTCTGTTTTTTTCAAATGTTAAATACTTTTTATGTAAATAGATTTAATTCTTCGGCTACTTTAAATTCCAGATTGCTATTGGAAGGAATTAATTTTGTCGTTTTACTTGGTTTATTGGGTTTATTCTATTTTCTAATTCCGCTTATTTTTACGCCTTTAATTAAATCTCTAAAAGGTCTGGGAACTTTAAAGGATAATATGGGTATTTGCTCATATGCTTTAGGTTTTTCAACGTTTATTTTAGGCGCAGGAATTCTTGTGCTTCTTATTGGTTTTATTTGGCTGCATTTTTGCGGTATAGAAAAAACTTGGGGAACTCCAGGGCAACTTTTGAACTTTCTTATTTTTATTGCCGGTTGGTATATGTATATAATTTATCAGAAAGCTTTGTTCTATTGGAATGAAATTTCTGATCTTTCCTCTTATATTTTATCTTGTATTCCTGCTTCTATTTTTATTTTAATCTTTTTTTTATCGCCGATTGTATCTAAAATGATTTTTAATTTAGCCAAATTTTGATTAATCTAATAGCAGCTTATTGCGCTTGGAGAGGTTTAATGACTGAAAAACTTTATGATTTAGATTATTATTTGCAATCTTTTTCCGGTTTGGTTGTAGATTCTTTTGTAAGAGAAGGCAAGAATCTTATTGTTCTTGATAAAACTTGTTTTTTTCCTGAAGGAGGGGGACAACCGTCGGATATCGGTTTTATAGGTCCGGCTTTAGTAACTCATGTTTATGAAGAAAATGGAGTTATATTTCATGAAGCCGACAGAATTCTTGAGAAGAATAAAGTATTTCAATGTCAAATAGATTTTGACAGACGATTTTTAAATATGCAGATACATACGGGAGAGCATATACTTTCCGGAACCGTTTATTCGCTTTATAATATTAAAAATATAGGATTTCATATGGGAAGCGATTTTAATACCGTAGATTTTGATAGAGAATTGTCTGCCGATATGGTGGCCGCCGTTCAGCTGGAAGCTAATAAAGCCGTTTGGAAAAACGAAACAGTAAAATCTTTTTTCCCTAACGACTCCGAATTGTCTGCTCTTGCTTTGAGAAAAAGGCCGACTAATACGACTGAACCGATAAAAGTTATAGTCGCAGGTACGGCGGATATATGTGCATGTTGTGGAACTCACACTTCCCAGACAGGGGAGGTGGGCATTATTAAAATAGTAAAACATGAAAAATATAAAGGCGGATCTAGGTTGTTCTTTTTATGCGGATCGCAGGCCCTGGCAGATTATGATTTGAAAAACGAAATAATAAAATCTGCCGGCTCTTTCTTGTCTTTGCCTTGCGAAAAACTTATGTCAGGTATTATCAAATTAAAAAATGAATGCGACGACAAAAAAGCGTTATTAGACGCAATGATTCAAAAAGCATTAGAAAAAAGAACTGAAGAACTTATAGAAAACCGCGAAACTATAGGTAACTTCAGAGTCGTTTTTTCAGTAGAATCTGAATTCCCTTTAAAGGATCTTGTAAACGTTGCTTCTAAAATTGTTAATTCCGGAGTAGATTGCGTTTTTTTAGGTATTCCGGAGGAAAAATCTTATAAATATATTTTGGCTGTTTCCGAAGATTCGAAGTTAGACGCTCGTATTTATTCAAAAGAAATCAACTCTAAGTTTTCAGGCAAAGGAGGAGGACGTTCGCTTCTTGTACAAGGATCTTTTGACGGGGAACATTACGAAAATATCTTGCGAACCATAACTTCTTCTCTTAATACATTGTCTGAGCAAATTTTTGATTAAACGTATGGAATCGTCGCTTAAACGCTATTTATGCGGTTTTCCGTTTTTGCGCTATATTGCTTGTATTGTTAATAAATTAGACGCGAGGACTTTTTAAATAAAATTGACTCCTTGAAAGTCGTATGATTAACGAAGCGAATTTCAAGGAGTCAATTTTTATTTAAAAATTATTCTTTATAAGAGCCTGCTACGACGATTTTCATTTTATCCGGATGGAAGTGTTTCGCTCCGGCTTGATTAACTTCTTCTATAGTAAGTTTTTCATATTTTTTAATCAGCTCTTCAGGATAATTTTTATCTAAATTATGGTACTCTATTTGTTCAAGCATTCCCATTTGAACGTCGGGATCGCCTAAGTTGACTATTAGAGAATTGCCTATGGAAGATTTAGCGTCTAAGAATTCTTTTTCGGTCACTCCTTTTTCTATAGTGTTTTTAATAATTTCTTTTGATAAATCTATAACTTTATCGACGTTTTCCGAAGAAGTTCCCGCGCTTATAATAAGAAGAGGCGGAGTTATGTCGGAACTGTTACTTGAATAAATGCCGTAGACTAAACCTTTTTCAACTCTTATTTCTTTTCCGAGAAGGCTATTTAGAGAACCTCCTCCTAGTATATTATTAAAAATATTGAAAGCGCAGTAGTCTTTATCTTTTAAGCTAACTCCGTACGCGCCTAACGCTATTCTATTTTGAGTTTTGCCTTCCATATATACGTTTATTCTTTCCGGCTTAACTTCGTTTATAATCGCTTTGGGAGGTTCCGCTTTTGGAGCGGTATTTTTCCAGTGTCCCCAATATTTGTCAACTAATTGTTTGGCTTCTTTAAGATTGATTTGTCCTAGAAGTATAATGACTGTATTTTCAGGTCTATAACATGTTTCGTAGAATTTTTTTATATCTTTAGTCGTCAAAGATTTTATTGATTCCTGCGTGCCTAAGAGACTATGAGCTCTTCTGTCATTCGTTGGATAGATATTCTCAATTAAAGCGTTTATCGCTCTGTAGCCTGGATCTCCGTTTTGAGAGTCGATTATATCTAATCTTTGTTTGACGCGTTTTGTAAATTCTTTCTCTGGAAAAGTTGGATTGATCATCATGTCGGCGGTTAACTCTAGACAGACGTCAAGCTTTTCTTTTAAAGTCCATCCTGAAATTCCGGTTTTTTCCGTTCTTGCCTGGAACGTAGATAAGAAAGCGTTAAAATCTTTTATTTCCGATATTTCTTCAAAAGTTTTGGTCTTAGTTCCGCATTCAAGCATTGAAGCTGTCAGCGAAGCAATTCCTTCTTGTCCTTTAGGATCCATAAACGCGCCGCTGTTTTTAACGTAACCGCCTATTCGGACCGAAGGCATACCGGGATTTTCTTTTACTATTACGGTGAGCCCGTTCGGTAGAGTGAATTTTTCAAATTGAAAATTTAGAGAGGTTTCCGAAGATAACGACGCAGGCTGTTTTTTCTCTTCGTTCTTAAAATATGCTTTTTTTAGATTTTCGCCGCTGCGTTTGTCATTTGCTAAAGGTTTGGAGTTTGATAAACCTTTAAGATATCCTATTGTGCTCTTTTCTTTGATCAAATATTTTTTAGCTGCTTGAGAGACTTGTTCTGGAGTAATCTTTTTAATTTTATTACTGAAGTCGTAGACGTACTCAGGGTTGCCGAGAATACCGTAATAGACTATTGCCAGAGCCTGTTCGGCTATGCTTTCTTTTGCTTTTATAAAACTTGCCGAAAGCGTGTTTTTTACTTTTTCCATCTCTTTTTCCGTCGGAGGATTCTCTTTTATTTTTTCTATTTCGTCAAAAATAATTGTTTCAACTTGTTCTGCGGACGAGCCTTTTGATATTGCCGCAGTTATGTCGAAAACTCCGGGATCCGCGCTATCCCATACGTTTGTAGAGATCCCTGACGCGATTGAAGGCGTCACCAGAGCTTTATATAGCCTGGAACTTTTGCCGGAGTATAATATTGAATCGAGAACTTTCAAAGCGTAATAATCGTCTCCGGTTATTTTATCGGCGTGAAAAAGAATTTCCAGATACGACGTTTTGCCGGGATCCTCCATGAAAACCCTGTTCATACTTGAGGGCGGAGGCTCTATCACTTGAACAGGAACAGGTTCTTTACCTTTTGGTATCGAGGCGAAATATTTTTCTATAAGTTTTTTAGCTTCGTTTTTATCGAAATTGCCGGCTACGGCTAATATAGCGTTATTAGGAGCGTAATATGTCGAATAATAATCTAAAATATCGTTTCTTGTTAAAGCGTTTACGTCGCTTTTATATCCTATTACCGGCCATCTGTAAGAATGGCTTCTGAAATGTACGTTCATAACTTCGTCATTAAGGGCTGAAGCGGGATCATTTTTATATCCCTCAAGTTCTGAAGTTACGATTCCTTTTTCCCTTGCTATAGATTCGGCGGTAAGTTCGCTGTTTTTCATTCTATCGGCTTCAAGCATAAGAGCTTTTTCCAGATATTTTCCCGGCAAAGTTTCGTAATATACCGTAAGATCATACGACGTAAAAGCGTTATACTGAGCTCCTGACGTATAAAGCATTGAGTTAAGCTCTTGTTCCGGAAACAGTTTCGTTCCTCTAAAAAGCAAATGTTCCAGCAAATGAGATATGCCGGTTTTCCCGATTTGTTCGTTTCTAGAGCCGACTTTATATCCTATATATACCGATACCGCCGGAGTTGACGAGTCGTTTAAAAGATATACGGTGAGTCCGTTAGGTAATTTGTATGTCTCGGTTTTGGTTGACGCTATGCAAGGCGAAGCTAAAAAGGTCAACATTAAAAGAAATAATATATTTTTTTGCAGCATTGTGCCTCCTTAAGTTGTTTTTTTGCAAGCAGTAAATATTTTTAACGCTATGTTTGACGTTCGATATGCCAATAATCCTAATAATGCTCCTAATATAATATTCCATATTATGAAAGACGCGATTATTATCGGGAAAGATAAAAACGGTAAATTAGCGTTTATAGCCGATATTGTTGCCGTAATGTTTGCGAATCCTTTCTCTATGCCAAAGACGAGATATGACAATATAGGAAAAAAGAACGAGAAAAGTTTTACAAGGGCGCCGGAAATTGCTGAACTCCAGTTTTTTAACGGCATTACGGAAAAACATGCTTCTATTATTGCGGCTTCCAGAAAAATAGCGGCTGCGGGCGCGAGTTTAGATCCTCCCCAGCCGTATGCGATTTTTATAAAAGCCGTAATAAAGCCCGTGAGAACTATCGCTCCTTTTTTTTGTACGGAAGAATACGCCGTGAAATATATCATCATATTTATAGTTACCAGAACGACGCTTTTGCCAGGGATTTTTAAAGCATGCATAATAGAACCCAGAGTTATTTCGATTACTGAATTCACAGCGGCAAGCAAAGCTAAAAAAGCTAGTTCTTTTACCGTAAAATATTTCACAAGTTTTCTCCTTTTTATAGTAAATCAAAGTCAGATAAAATTTCGGTTAAATAGATTCATAGTTTTATCTAATCCGTCTTTTATGAGCGATTTTAAAGCTTCGACTGCGTTAGGCGCTATTGTTTTCTCTAAAATTGCCATTTCTTCTTTTTTAAATTTTGATAAAACAAAGTCTACTGAAGAGAATCCTTGCGGAAGAGGACCTATCCCGATTCTCATCTTTATAAAATCTTTTGCGCCCGTTTCGGATATGATGCTGCCTACTCCGTTATGCCCGCCGTCGGATCCTCCTTTTCTGATTCTTAACGTTCCTATATTTAAAGCGAAATCGTCATATATCACGATTAATTTTGAAGGCTGAGTTTTATAAAAGGAAAAAAATTGAGCCGCGCACTTGCCTGATAAATTCATAAAGGTCATTGGTTTCACCGCGATAATTTGAGAATCTATATATTGACCTTGCCACACTATACCGTCAAATTTCTTTTTTATAAAACTGCCGCCTAAGTCTTGGATAAATTTATCTATAATCATAAATCCGGCGTTATGTCTTGTTCCTTTATATTCTACTCCAGGATTTCCTAAGCCTACTAAAATATACCTGCTTTCCTGCATTTTATTTTTTTGTTCCTTTTACATAATATAAAAAACAGACTGCATGCAAAATAATGCGGGCAGCCTGTCGTATTGTTGTTGCAGATTAATTTATGCTTTAGCGGCGATTCTCTGGGCATGATAGCAATGTTTGCATTGATTTTGTCTGGCTTCTGAAGTCTTAGCGTTTTTCAGGGCTTTTCTCATAGTTTCGATGCGTTCGCCGTCGGCTTGTTCTTTAACTAATTTGTTTAATTTTTTCCTTATGTTTCTTACGCTTTTAATAGCCGGACATTCGCTTCTTACTACGGTATATCCGTCTTTTTTTAGCTGGCAGCTTGAAATTATTTTCTTGGGGTTTTTTCTCTGTAGCATTATAGCCTCCTTTATTTAAGTTTTTATATAAAAGTTATCGATTTTAAATTAATGCGCTCGGTCTATATTACAACAAAATAAAAAAAAACTCAAGCCTTTTTTTATTTTGTCATAATATTTTTCTTAAATTATATAAAATTTCGGCGAAATTTATCTTTCAAAAACGTTCTTTTTCCGATTTTATCTCAATTGAGTTTTATCTCTCGTGTTCTTGTTTTACTACGTTGGTTTTTTGTTTTCCTCCGGTCTTTTTTCCGCCTTGTTTATTTTCTGTTTTACGGTATTACCGGTTTTTTCCGTTTGTTCCTGCGCTTTAATTTCCGGTTGTCGGCTCTTGAGACAGCTCCTGACTTTTGGTTGTTTTCTTGCTGTGTTTCGTCCGATTTTAAGTTGTCTTTCGTCTTGTTTTTTGTTCCGTTTGCGAGTAGGCAGAAGAGATTTTGATATTGATTTAAAAGACGGTAAATTAGTTTGTTTAGGACCTTCTTTTTCGCTCAGAGCTTCTCGTATGGTAAACGGAGATTCAGAGTTTGGATGAGCTATTGGAATTCTAACGGCGCAAGCATTTTTTTGTTTTTCCTGAGCTTTTTTATTTTGTTCGTCATTTTTTAAATTTATTGGCTCAAAAAGAACGGGATAAAGCTTTATCATTATAATTTTTACTATTGCCGCACATGGCACGGCAAATACTAGTCCCCAGAAACCGAATAGTTTTCCTACCGACAGCATTGCGAACATCGATAGTAACGGATGCAGTCCTATAGTCGTTCCTACTATTTTTGGCGAAAGATAATTATCAAATACAAAATTGATGACAAATAATACAAGCAAAGATACCAATACGGCAGAAAAGCTGCCTCCCGTAGTCAACCACGCTATGATCGCCGTAGTTATGGCTATAAGAGCTAAGCCTACGTAAGGAACTATGCATAAGAGCCCGGCTAGACATCCTATAAACAGAGAGTATTTGATGCCTGTGAAGAAGGACGTTATATATATGCCTATTCCTACCGCCAATCCGAATAAAAACATTACGAATATAGTTCCTCGTATGTATTTGTCCAGAATATCGCCTATGTCATTTATCAAAGTTTTAATTTGAGAACCGTATGCGTTTTTGTCTAAAAGATATCTTATTCTAAGCTTAATATTAGGTATTATCGCTAAAAAATAACATGTAAAGATCGGAATTAGCACCAGATTGAAAAGTCTGGAAATAAAGCCTGAAACGTTAAGCACGGCGTCGTTTATAAAGGATATGACAAACGTTATAATTTCTTGCTGTTTGCTTTCGACGAAAGATATTAACTTATTTTCGTCGTATTGATTCAATTTGACTATGGGATATGTTTCATATACGCCTTTTAAGAACGTTGAGACAAGGTTTTTTATGTTGTCAATATTGCCTGAGTTCAGGGAAGCTGAGGATTGTTTTGATTCATAAGCCATTCCAGCTTTATGTATTTCTGTCAGCTGATATTTTACGCTTTTGTTTATTTGAACGATTTGTTTCACAAGCGGTGGTATAATAAATATCACCGCCGTCGTTATTAAAATCGCGCAGCTTAAAAGAGATATAAAAACCGCAAGCTTCCTTTTTAAACCTAATTTTTCAAAAAATTCAACGTATATATTTAAAAACCAGGCTATAATTGCGGCCGTGATAAAAGGGGTTGCCACGTCGATTACGTTATAAAGAAAAATTAATAAAACTCCCGCGAATACCCAATAAAACCATTTGGGAATATCAGGAAGTTTTTTTATATCTTCAGAGTTCACGTTTGCCTCTTTCTTCGTCGTTTAGAGTTAGCGCATTTTGCGCCGATAAGATCTTGAATCCGGTATATATCAGCTCTGTGCAGGCTTTTTCTTCGTTTCGGAACATTACCAGAGTCGAACCGTTTTTTTTGCTTTGATTTTGGTATACCGTCATCTCTTTGTTGTCTGAAATGATTACTTTGCGGCAGTCGGGAGTATCTATGTATCTAATATACATATTCTGCCGTTTATACCATTCGGCTATATCGTCCGCCGTGTCTCGACTGTAAAATTCGCACCTGCTTATATATCCTGTTTTGCCGTCTGGCAAAGTAGATACGCATTTATATCCGGCTTTTGGAATTACGGATTTGTAAAATGGCAGAGATATGTCTTCTTGATTTATTTTGTAAGGCGTTACAGGAGCTTTAATTTTTATGTCGCGTTGCGTGAGCGTAATATTTTCCTGGCGTTTTATTTTTTCGTTGCGGAGACATCCGCTTTGAAGCGGCAGCGATGCTAGCAGAAAAAAGAGCAGAATTTTAAATATGCCATGTGGTTTTTTCATTTTTTTGTACTTTATGGAGTCAATATTCCCGCTATTGTCGCCGTCAAATAGCTCGTTAAAATTCCGGCTATAAGGGCCGGAACTCCTAATTTAGCAAGATCCGCTTTTCTTGAAGGAGCTATAGAGCCTATTCCTGCTATCTGTATTGCGATAGAGGAAATGTTGGCGAAACTGCATATGGCGTAAGTTAAAATTGTAACTGTCCTGGGAGAAAGCGATACTGTTCGCAGAGTTTCGCTAAGCGTAGAATACGCTACGAATTCGTTGAGGACTATATGCTGAGCCAGTATATTTCCTGCGGTTGAACATTCGTGAGCCGGGATCCCCAGTAGATAGCTTATTGGCCAGAACACAAGTCCGAAAATTGTTTCTAGATTTAATATTATGTGTGTTCCGAAAACGTTGTTCATTATGCTTCCTATTAGTCCTAAAGCTCCGTCTAATAAAGCTATGATCGCGATGAATGCTATAAGCATTCCGGCTACGTTTAGAGCTAGATGGAGACCTACTGAAGCTCCGTTGGCAGCCGCGTCGATTGCGTTAACGTCAGTTTTTTTTGTGGAAAGCTTTGAAGAACCTGCCGTTTGAGGCGTTTCTGTTTCCGGTATCATAATTTTAGCTATCATTAACGACGCGGGAGCAGACATTAGGCAAGCCGCTAAAATATGTCCCGCAGCCGCCGGAAAATTAGAAGCCAACATGCCTGCGTAAGCGGCGAATACTCCGGCAGATATTGTCGCAAACCCCCCTGTCATCACTGCGAAAAGTTCTGATTTCGTCAATTTTTCTACGTAAGGTTTTATCATAAGGGGAGATTCCGTATGTCCCATAAAAATATTAGCGCATGCGCATAAAGTTTCAGCTCCGCTTGTGCCCATTACCTTCATGACCATTTTGGCTAGAACTTCGATTACTTTTTGCATAATGCCGTAATAGTATAATATTTGCATAAGAGCTGAAATAAAAATAATTGTAGGGAGAACTTGAAAAGCGAATATGAAACCGAAAGAATCTACGTTTGTAACTAAACTTCCAAATATAAACGCTGCTCCTTCCGACGAGAATTTTAATACTGCGGCTGCGAAATCGTTTAAACTTAAAAAGATGCTTTTGCCAAGTTTAGTTCCTAAAACTATTCCGGCAAAGATCAGCTGCAGAATCATGCATATAGCTACCATTTTCCAATTTATCTTTTTTTTGTTGTCGGACAGCAAATATGCCGTTAATATGACTACGCCCAGACCTATAAAACTAATAGTTTGATGCATATTTTATCTCCTTTTATGTTTTTTCATTCCATAGCTGCGGCTGCGCCTATAAGTATTTTTCTTGGCTTGCTTCCTTCCGCCGGGCCGACTACGCCTCGTCTTTCCATTTGATCTATGATTCTTCCTGCGCGAGCGTATCCTATTTTTAGTTTTCTTTGCAGAATTGAGACCGAAGCGTATTTCTCAGCCATTATGATATTAAGCGCTTCCGGATAAAGCGAATCTTCATCAGAGTCTTTCTCTTCCTCTTTTTCTGCCGAAGGAGCGGCTATGTCTATAGGTTTCATATTGTCCGGAGGAGGCTGTTCCTGCCAAAATTCCACAAGTTTTTCTATTTCTTCAGTGCTTATAAACGCTCCTTGAACTCTTTTAGGTTCTCCTGCGTCTACCGGCTGATAAAGCATATCTCCCTTGCCAAGCAGTTCTTCCGCTCCGGCTTTGTCAAGTATTGTTCTGGAATCTATTTGAGCCGTTACCGCAAACGCAATTCTTGAAGGCACGTTTACTTTTATCGTGCCCGTAAGGACGTTTACCGTGGGTCTTTGCGTTGCTATTACAAGGTGCATTCCGGCGGCTCTGCCCATTTGGGCAATTCTGCATATGGGAGTCTCTATCCCTCCGGAAGAAACCATCATTAAATCCGCTAATTCGTCTATAAAAACGAGAAGATAGGGAAGGGGAGAAGACGTTTTTTCATTATATTCAAATATATTTTTTGTCTTCATCCTTTTAAATTCGTCGTATCTTCTGTCCATAATTTCCGTCATTTGCTGGAGGACGAGAGCGGCAATCTTGGGATCAGTTACGATTTTGCTTTCAGGCGTAGCTTTTATATCTATAAGATGAGGTATTCCTTCGTACATCGATAGTTCCACGCGTTTGGGATCTATCATTACCATTTGGACTTCAGCGGGAGAAAATCTAAAAAGTATGCTGGCTATTATGCAGTTCATGCATACTGATTTTCCGGAACCTGTGGATCCCGCTACGAGAAGGTGAGGCATTTTTGTAAGATCGCCCACGATAGTCGCTCCGGTTATATCTTTTCCGAGAGCGATTGGAATTTTCCAATTCTTTTTTCTGAATTCCTCTGAAGATAGAACTTCTTTGATAAATACGGGCTCTATGGTTTCGTTCGGAACTTCGATCCCTACGCAGGATTTTCCGGGCACAGGGGCTTCTATTCTTATTTTTGACGCGAAAAATACCGATAAATCCATCTGCAAACTTGTAAATTTACTGACTTTTACGCTGTCGCCAAGTTTAAGCTCGTACCTTGTTACGGAAGGCCCTCTTAAGACATTTGAAACTTCTGCGGCGACTCCGAAACTTTCGAGTTTTTCTATGAGCGACTCGGAATAGTTTTTGAACGGTTTGTTAGACGGCGAACACGGTTTTTTATCCGCTAAAATATTTAGGGAAGGCTTAGGATAGCGATTTTGGACGAACGAAGCCGCTTGAGTCTCTAGAATCGGGGTCCCCGGCGCGTAGATCTTTAGTTTAGACGTATCGCCGCCTTCAAAATTTTCTAAGCCTCCGGCTTGTGACGGCTTCGCTTCTTCATTAACGGCTATCAGTTCTTTCGATTCGCTCAATCGTTCGTTTCCAGAATTTTTTATCTCTGAAGTATTTTCTGAAACTGCTTGTAAATCCGCATATGAATCGTCTTGATACGAAAATATTTCTCTATCTTCGTCCTTATCGTTATTGTTTTTTTCGTCGTTATTTTCATTTGCGTTTATGTCGTAAAAAGAGCTGCCGTTTTCAGTTTCGCTGTTTGCATGAACAAGCGTAGAGCCGCCGGAACTATCATAGTTATTAACGAAATTTTCCGAATTCTCTATGATATTTGTCTCGTCGTTTTGCGGTTCCGTAGAGCGCATACGCGCATTGGTTATAGGATTTTCAAATTTTTCTTCTTTTTGTCGGGAGTCTTCATTTTTGGCTTCGAGCGTTGTTTCTTTTTCGAATCTCCTGGATAGAGCTTTCATAAGAGGAGAATCGTTGGGAATTTCAAATGCGCCGTCGTCTTCAATATCTTCGTCTGACAGAAATTTTTTTCTTCTTTCTTCTTCGTTTATTTCAAATTTAGCTTCGTGCGCGTTAAATCGCGGTTCTATATTTTTTGAATTTGTTTTTTTAATAATTATATCTGAGATTTCTATGTCAGCGTTAGGATTTGCAGCCGGTTTAAATTCTGGCTTTTCTTCGTCTTTGCCTAAGCCGGAATTATGCGCATTCTCCCGCTTGAGTTTTTTTGAATAAGCGGAGCTTATAAAAGCGAATTTTTTTCTTATTTTTTCCAGCAACCCATATATGACGTTGATTAAATCTTTAAAAGTTTTCCCGGTAAAAAGAAGCGTAAAAAGCGCCGAGAGAAAAACCAGAAGACTTATAGAGCCAAAATATCCTATCGCTGAGATGAGTATATCTGCCATAACTTTTCCGGCTAGGCCGGGGGTTCCCAAAAACGCGAAATACCCGCTTAAAAGACAGCGCAGGATTTCAAGCGTCCAAATTAGGGCGATTGTGACTAACGGATAAAAAAATATTATTTTTTTTGGGAAATTTTTTAGAATATGAGAGCCGGCAATTATCAGCAAAAACGGAAATACGAACGACGCCCATCCGGCATACTCGTTGAGAAAACGTCCCATTTGTTCGCCGATATTTCCGGAACTGGGAGGATTAGCTATAGAGTAAAGCGCGAAGAGTCCGGATAAAATTAATAAAACGGCCCCTGCTTCTTTAATTATGCTTGGGTTTATAAGAATTTCAGATTCCTGTTCTTGCGTCCTCTTCTTTTTAGAAGCTATTTTTTTCCCTGTTGCGTCGTTCTTTTTCTCTTCCGAAGACGTTTGCGTAGTTTCTTTTATCGTCACGTTATGCCCCATACTTATACTGCAATTTAAACGTAGCTTTCATTTGCATTTATGAAAGGTCTGTTTTTGTCGTTTAGCAATCTTATAAATTTCTTCGCCTTCCTTTTAAAGCCCTTCTTTAAAATTGTATTATGCTTCCTGCGAGCTTTTGCGGAGATTTTTGTTTTCCTGATTCTTGACTGCTTTCAATTTTATATATATTATTAAAGCTGTCAAATTAAATTTAATTATAAAAATTAAGCGTTATTGGAACGGATTGTACATTTATGAAAATTTTGATAGCCGGAGGCGGGGCTTCCGGTTTTATGGCCGCTATTACGGCTAAAAGGCTATATCCTGATTGCCGCGCGGTTATAATTGAAAAAAACGACAGAGTTTTAAAAAAGGTTTTAGCTTCCGGAAACGGCAGATGTAATATTACCAATAAAAATATTAATCCGAGGTTTTATAATAAGGAAGCCGGAAAATTTATTGAAAGAACTTTGTTGGATTTTAGTTATTCTCATGCCGCAAGTTTTTTTTCTTCCATCGGAGTGCCTTTTTGTGAGGAAGAAGGCGGAAAAGTTTATCCCATGAGTCGTCAGGCTTCGTCGGTCGTAGATTTGTTGCGGGCTGAAGCTTGTAGACTTGGAATTGAGGAAATTTGTTCTTCTCGCATTGTCGACGTAAAAATCGGCTCCGGCGGCTTTATCGTAAAGACTGTTTCGGGAGATATATTTGGAGATCGTTTAGTCGCGGCGTTCGGATCTTCAAGCGGAGGAGGATCCGTCGACGGATATGGATTGTTAAAGAAATTGGGTCATTCGATTACCGATTTGTATCCTTCGATCGTACAGATAAAAGCTTTTGGAACTAAAGCGTTTAAGGGCGTAAAATTTAACGGACGCGTTTTAGTTTCGTCCGGGACTAAAATTTTAGGAGCCGATTATGGCGAGATTCTTTTTACCGAATACGGTTTTTCCGGCCCTCCTATTATGCGTTTGTCTCGCTTGGTTAGTTGCGAAACGTCAAATTTATCCAAAAAAACTGAAATTTTTGTCGATTTGGATTTAACCCCTGAATTTTCGTTCGGCGAGCTTTTGAGATTTCTTACGGAGAGAAGTCGCGCGTTGCCTGAATTGCCTTTGGAACTCTTTTTAACCGGCATTATAAATAAAAAACTGTCGTTTGGAATTTTAAAAGCCGCCGGCTTGAAGCTATCTTCGTTATCGTCCTCTTTGTCCGGCGGAGAACTGCGCGCCGTTTCGTCCGTAATAAAAAATTGGCGTTTTAAGGCTTGCGGAGTTATGCCTTTCGGTAATTCTCAGGCTACGGCCGGCGGAGTGAGCCTTGACGAGATAGAGCCGGATACCATGCAGTCGAGAAAGGTTAAGGGCCTTTTTGTAACCGGCGAGCTTTTAAACGTAGACGGGGTTTGCGGAGGCTATAATTTGCACTGGGCATGGGCCAGCGGTTATAAGGCCGGAAAAAGTTTATTATAATTTATATTTTGTTTGAGAGGACGGGGTTGTTAATGAATTTTTATACTGCTGATAAAGCTTTGAGCGAAGCTGCCGACATACTGTATTCCTTAACCGGAGAAGAACTTTCGAGCATGATAAAATTCACTCCCGGGGATCCTAAAGGAGACGTCGTTTTGCCATGCTTTTCTTTAGCTAAGTCTAGAAAAAAAAGTCCGGGGGTTATAAGCGGAGAATTGGCGAATAAGGTTTCTTTTGGCTCCGATAGTCTTTTTTTGAAGGCGGAATCAGTCGGAGGCTATTTGAATTTTTTTCTTAATTACGAAAAATTTGCCGAAGGGGTCGTCGGCGATTTTCTTTTAATGAAGGAGACGTATGGTTCTTTATCTTTAGGCGCAGGCAAAAAAGTGGTGATAGATTATTCAAGTCCCAATATAGCCAAGCCTTTTTCAATAGGTCATCTCAGATCGACGAATATAGGAGCTTCTTTGCGCAATATACTTAGTTTCGCCGGATATGAGGTTATAGGCGACAATCATCTTGGCGATTGGGGAACTCAGTTTGGAAAGCTTATATATGCTTATATTAACTGGGGAGATCGCGAAAAGATTGAGAAAGATCCGATTAAGGAGTTGCTGGCCCTTTACGTTAAGTTTCATGACGAAGCCGGACTGCTCGGAGACGAACGCCCCGAAAAGGGAAACGAACTTGAAGAGTCCGCAAGAGGTTATTTTAAACGGCTTGAAGAAGGAGATCCTGAAATAACCGCTTTATGGAAATGGATTAGGGATATAAGCCTTAAGGATTTTCAACGGGTTTACGATATGCTGGGAGTTTCTTTTGAAGAAATTTTAGGCGAAAGTTTTTATAATGATAAAATGCAGGAAATTATAGATCTTGCCGAATCATGCGGTATTCTGGAAAAAGATACGGACGGTTCGGAGCTTGTGCGTCTCGATAAGTTTGGCATAGACACGCCTTTGCTTTTGCGGAAGAAAGACGGAGCAAGTCTTTACGCCACAAGAGATTTGGCGGCTCTTTTGTACAGAGAGAGAAGGTGGGCTCCGGAAAAGATTCTATATGTTGTGGGAGAAGAACAGCGCCTTTATTTTAACCAGCTTTTCGAAACGGCAAACCTTTTGGGTTTTAAATCTAAATGCGAACACGTTTCGTTTGGTCTGATGACTTTGCCTTCGGAAGGAAAATTTTCTACCAGAAAAGGCAACGTAATTTTTCTTGAAGACGTTTTAAAAGAAGCTCATGACAGGGTTAAGGCCTTTTTGGACGGACGAGATCTCGACGAAGAAGCCAAAAATAACATTGCCGACGCGGTCGGAATAGGAGCGGTTAAATATAACGATTTGTCTCAGAACAGAAAGAAAACCGTAGCGTTTGACTGGAATAAGATGCTGGCTATGGACGGAAACAGTAGTCCTTACCTTCAGTATGGTTATTCCAGAGCCAGAGCTATTCTTAGAAAAGCAAATTTCGATTTCTCAGCTTCCTGGAATACCGGCGTCGATTTACTTGACGAAGAACGAAATCTTATAAATAAGCTTTCAAGTTTTCATATGGTCGTCGAATCGGCTTCAGCTCAGTTTTATCCTCATTTGCTGGCGACATGGTTGTTTGAACTTACGCAGATTTTCACCGCTTTTTATACAAATGTGAAAGTCTTGGCGTCCGAAGAACCTTACAGGCAGAATCGGCTTATGTTGATAGATTTTTATTCTTCAGTCGTAAAAAGAGGTCTGGCTTTGTTGGGAATATCCGTTCTGGAAGAAATGTAGGAGGTTTTTATGAATAATAACGTTATGGGCGATCCGATATTCAATATGACTTCGTTCCCGGTATTAAACGACTTTATTGATCAGGTTAAAGCTTTGTACTCAATGGAGATAACTATTTCCGAATTTTCCGACGCCGTAGATAATCTTGATAATTTCAGAAGAAAAGCGAAGAGCGTGTTAGCCGATCAATTAAGGTCTAACGTAGTGACTCCCGAAAAAAAGAAAGAAATAAGTCATATTGAAAAACGTCTTGAAAGTTTTAAGAGCGCCATAGGAGAAATAAGAACGTTTTTTAAAGATTCCGATAAAAAACATATAGAATCAGGTTTGGAACGTTGCAAAAGGTATTTTGAAGAAATATGGGCTTCTATAGAATCTTTGAAAAAACAAGAAAACGCAGAAATTGGAAAATATTCCAAAGCTCCGGCTCAAAACGAAATTATGAGAATTGCCGAAGACGTTGTGGCGGGCAGGCTTTCAAAAAGTATTTTAAAAGAAAAAATATCGAACTTGAAAAAGAATCTCAAAAATTATTATTATTTATGCGGAGATATAGCTGAAGGCGATCCTGGAGCGTATTATCTCGAATTGCATAAAGACGAAATTAAAAAAGCGGTGAAAGATTACGTTAAATCTTTAGACGAGACTGAAAAGTATTTTGTTTCGGGCGATTCGTCGGTTTTGAAGGCTGCTCTTAAAAAAGCGTCCTTAGCCGCCGAAGTTCTTTTAGAACATCAAGAAAAAATTACCGACGCCAAAATAACTAAATCATGCGTGAAATGCGGAGCGGAAAACGACTATTCGGCGAAATATTGTTCCTCTTGCAATGCGGTTATGCCTGAAATTTTATGATAGACTCAGGTTTTTCAATATTCCTCTTGACATCTTTTTAAAAGTGTGTTATACTCTGCAACGTCGAAGAGAGAGGGCCTTTAGCTCAGGCGGTTAGAGCGCACCCCTGATAAGGGTGAGGTCTGTGGTTCGAGTCCACAAAGGCCCATTTTGGCGTTAATATGGGGGGCTGTAGCTCAGTTGGGAGAGCGCTTGCCTTGCACGCAGGATGTCAGGAGTTCGAGTCTCCTCAGCTCCACCAATGTTTACAATTTCGATTAGAATAAAATTAAAACCAGGATAAGCTGTTATCTTGGTTCTTTTTTATTTTATTAGTGCCGTCCGTTTTCTGCCGGTATCAGTTTAGGGATAATGATAACTTGACATCTGATACTATACTGATGATACTATAATGATTTAAAATCAGAATCCCCCTTATCTGGAGCGGAATGATTATCACGTTGATAAATCTTTATAATTTAGCGTATATAAATTAAGATTAAGATACAAGCTATCTTAATCTTAATTTTATTTTTAACAACGCTTTGCCAAAGTGAATTTTTCATATTTTTCATTCACCTTCTACCCCGAAACCTAAAAAGAAACCAAAATCCGAATAATTTTCCACTTTGAATATTTTATATTTTATGTTTTGGTATATGACAAAGTCCGATATAGAATCATCGGGAGAGACTTTCAGCTCTTCTAAACAATAAAAGTTTTTCACGTTCGTAGCCCTATCAGATTCCGCGGATACTTCAAGAGTTTTTCCCGGCGCGGGATCCACAACGCCTAAAACGTCTTTCTGTTCAGTAGATTCCACGACAAAATACCCTTCAGTAAAAGAACCGATTTGCCTGACAATGCGGAAAGAAGTACAAAAATCAGGATCGCGTATCACCTCGGAAACATTAATCAAAATTTTTCCCTCCCCCCTCTATAAAAAAAG
>CASEKF010000042.1 GCA_949288455.1 uncultured bacterium | reverse complement strand
CTTTAAATTGGTCATTCACCTTTTTTCAATTTTAGCGGCGGTCGTTCTTCTGGCGTCTTTAAAATTCAAATTTATCGGCATCGCAATGGGCGCGGCTATATTTCTGTGTTTATTTTTAACGTTTTATATAATAAAAAGTCTCTCTTTACGAAAAGAGTTTATAACATACAGGGACAGAGAACTTATTAAAATTCCAGAGTCCGTAAAGTTAAACTCGCCTTCGCGCAAACTTCTAGAAACAAAACCGGAAAACGTCAACGACGCTTATAGCGTAATAAACTCGCTTACCATGGAGCTGGGGGATCTCTATGCAAAGAAGGCGGAGGAAGCCGAAGCGTATGCCGCGGAGTTATCTAAAAAAAACGAATTGCTTATGGAAAAAACCAGAGAAGCCGAACAACTGTTAGAAAAGCATATACAAGAAATCAATATTAACAACACTCTATATGAATTCGCCGAAATAGTTTCCGGAACGCGCAGCATACCTAAACTTTACGCTGAATTAACGGATAAACTAAAGAGCGAATTTCAATGCGAAAGCGTATTTATACTTACTATCGACAACGAAGACGAAGAATTCAAGCTTAAAATAAAAAAAGGTTCGGTAACCAACGCCACTATAAGAAATATTGAACTTTCAGGTCTTCTAGACGGGATGAAAACTTCATATCAATCCGTTAGGCTGGGGCAAGCAGACGGAGACAAGCTGTTGCAGCTTTTAAAAGGCGATTCAAATTTAATAAGAAATATACTCTGCGTTCCTTTAGGCACAAAGAGCGACTCTAAGCCGATCGGAGTCATCGGACTTATTAATTCGACTTCGGAAGACGATTTTTCCGAAGAAAACGAAGATTCGCTGAAACTAATAGCTACGGAAGCCGCTATATCGCTCAAAAATATTACTTACGCCCATCAAATAGAAATCAGTTATGAAGAAACCATGCTCTGTTTAGCTCAGGCTCTAGAAGGCAGAGACAAATATACTCAAGGTCATGTCGATAGAGTCCGGGAGCTGTCCGTACAGCTCGCTTCAATTTTACAGCTTCCGGAAGAAGAGATCAAAATGATAAGAAGAGCGGCTACGTTACACGACGTAGGAAAAATAACGACTCCGGACAATATACTTCACAAAACGACAGATTTGACGGAAGAAGAATGGAGCGTAATGCGAAATCATGCCGACATGTCGGCAAAAATTCTCGAGCCCATAAGCAATTTGCCCAGAGAAGTCATAGATATGGTAAGATGCCATCATGAACGCTGGGACGGTTCCGGTTATCCTCAGGGACTGTCGAAAGACATGATTCCGAGAGGAGCTCAAATAATAGCCATAGCCGACGCGTTTGACGCTTTAACCTCCGACAGGCCGTATAGAAAAGGATTAAGTTTTGAAGAAGCTCTTAGGAAATTAAACAAAGAATCAATCGGAACGCAGTTTGATCCTGAAATAATTACGGAGTTCCTCGTGATGATGAGCAATAAACTTAAAAATAATACCGTAAAAAGGAAACGTTAGAAAATTGCCCCGGTTTTAAACGACTCTCGCTCCCAACATTTAAAATTAAGCTTTTAACTCTATATTCAAAAATCGCCAAATTTATCTTTAAGACAAGATCTTTTATAAATTCGCATAATCCATAAAAAGGACAAATGAAAAGACTTGTTATAATCTATAAAGATAGGTTATAATGACAATCTCTCCTAAACTATAGTTAATTCAAAAATCTAAGCATATCGCTTATAAAATTTAAGAAAGTTAATTTATATTAAATTAAAAATAATAAAGGTGCCAACATGAATATTGAACTTGAAAAAAATTACGATTACCGAAGAGCCGAAAAAAAATGGTATGATTATTGGCTTAGAGAAAAACTTTTTTCGGCTTCTTCATCTTCAGATAAAACTCCTTATTCTATAGTGATTCCTCCTCCAAACGTAACCGGAGAATTACATTTAGGCCATGCAATGAACCATACGCTTCAAGACGTTCTGATAAGAGCGAAAAAAATGATGGGCTTTGAAACAGTATGGGTTCCCGGCACGGATCATGCCGGTATAGCGACTCAGAAAAAAGTAGAAGAACAGATAAGGAAAGAAGGAGAAACGCGCTATACTTTAGGAAGAGAAAAATTCGCCGAAAGAATTTGGGAATGGAAAAACAAATACGGAAGTCAAATAGTAGAACAATGTAAACGTCTCGGCAGCGCCTGCGATTGGGACAGATTGAGATTTACGATGGATCCCGGCTGCTGTAAAGCCGTAAGAGAAGCTTTTTACCGTTTATATAAAAAAGGCGTTATATATCAAGGGAAAAAACTAATCAACTGGTGTCCAAGATGCAGAACCGCTCTCTCTGACCTTGAAGTTAACCATAAAGAGACCGATTCAAAACTTTATTACCTTAAATACAAAATACAGGGCGAAAACGATTTCATTACGATCGCAACAACTCGTCCTGAGACGATACTTGCCGATTCGGCGTTATGCGTTCACCCGGAAGACGACAGATATAAAGCCTTCATAGGCAAGCAAGCCGTTATACCAATATGTTCCAGAGCGATTCCAATCATAGCCGACGAAGTGGTAGACAAAGACTTCGGAACGGGAGCTTTAAAAATAACTCCGGCCCATGATCCCGTAGATTACGAAGCAGGCATTAGACATAACCTTCCTTCTTACGTCGTAATAGACGAAAAAGGCTTGATGAATGAAAACTCCGGCGAATATCAGGGATTAGACAGATTTGAATGCCGAGAAAAAATAGTCGTAGACATAGAGGGAGCAGGCCTTCTTGAAAAAATTGAGGATTACGGGAACTCGGTCGGCATTTGTTACAGATGCGGCGAAGTAATAGAGCCGTACCTGTCTTTGCAGTGGTTTGTAAAAATGGACGATCTGGCGAAAAGAGCTCTTGATGCGGAAAAAGAAGGAAAAGTAAGGTTCATTCAAAAAAGATACGCCGCGACTTATCGTTCCTGGCTTGAAAACATTAAAGATTGGTGCGTCTCCCGTCAATTATGGTGGGGGCATCGAATTCCTGTTTGGACATGCTCAAGCTGCGGCTTTATAGACGCATATAAGGAGGATCCTGACGTATGCCCGAAATGCGGAGGGAGAGAACTGGAGCAAGATGAAGATGTGCTTGACACCTGGTTTTCTTCGGCGTTATGGCCGCTTTCAACTTTGGGATGGCCGGAAGAAACCAAAGACCTATCTTTCTTCTACCCTACTAACGTTCTTATCACCGCCAGAGATATCATATTTTTATGGGTTGCCCGAATGATAATGACGGGGCTTGAGTTTAAAGATCAAATTCCTTTCCATGACGTGTATATAAATGCGACTCTTCTCGGCAAAGATGGAAGAAGAATGAGCAAATCTCTCGGAACCGGAGTAGACCCTCTGCTTCTTATAGATAAATACGGCGCGGACGCGTTAAGATTCGCCCTTGTGAACATGACCGGACAGGGCCAAGATATAAAATTTCCCGCAGATTTCAAAAACGGAAAACTGGAAAGAGCGGAAAAAGTGGAAAAATGCAGAAATTTCGCTAATAAAATATGGAATGCCGCTCGTTTCTGTTTAAGTTATATACCGTCTGATATCAAGGTAAGAAGGCCCGACGAATCAATGCTGACAAACGCGGACAAATGGATCATATCTTGTCTGAACACCGCCGCAGGAGAAATCAAACGAGCTTATGACGACTATGCCTTCGAAGTTATAACCGACAAGCTATATTCTTTCTTCTGGGACGATTTTTGCGATAAGTACATAGAATCGGTAAAATCGGTCTTATCTAAGGATAACGGAGGAACTTCAGTTCAAGCTCAAGTTTTGATTCATGTATTAAATAAATTTTTAAGACTTCTTCATCCTGTAATGCCGTTTATTACGGAAGAACTTTGGCATATGCTGCCGGGCAGCGAAGGCTCCATTATGAAGTCCGAATATCCTTCTTATGAAGAAGAGCTCAATTTCGCGCAAGCGGAAAAAACTATGAACGACGTATTCGAAACGGTAAAAGCCATAAGGAGCGTAAGAGGCGACGTCAATATACCTCCCAGAAAAAAAGTAAATATATTTATACATTCTGAAGATCGGGAATTCCAGAACGTTATAAAACGAGAGGAACAAATAATTTTAGATTTAGGCGCGGTAGAAAAACTGACCGTAACAAGCGACAAAAGCGAAATACCGTCAAGAGCCATAGCTTGCATGGCAGGCAAAAATCAAATTTTCCTTCCCGCGCTTGAAATAGAAAATCTTGAAAAACAAATAGAAGGCATGGAAAAAGAGGCGGCTAAAGCTCTTAAAGCAATAGAAGCCGGCTCTAAAAAGCTAAATACGGAAGCTTTTATCAGAAACGCGGGAAAAGAAGTTATAGCCAAAGAAGTCGAAAAGCTGGACGAAAACAAAGCGAAAGCAAGAAAACTAAACGAACAAATACAAATATTAAAAGGATCTAATTGAAGCTTTGCGGGAGATAAATATGAAAAAAAGCGCCGCGATACTTATCGTAGCCGTTACGCTGTTGTTTTGCCCCGGGGCTTCAAAACAGAACGCGGAACAGCCTAACGACGCGATTCAAACGGTTGATTCCATCGGCTGCGAAGCAGAACGGTTTATCAAACTTGAAAAAGATTTAAAACAAACTCCGTTTGATAAAAAGAAGCTTTCAGAATATTATAGAGCCGCCATAAAACTAAAAAAGTACGACGACGCAGATAAAGCTCTTAAAAGACTTTGCGAACTCGACGAAAAAAACCAAAAATTAGCGGCCAACAGAATAGCTCTGTTAAGACTGGCTAAAAAATATACTGAAGCCGAGTTCGTAGGTAAAAAATTGCTGTTTCAGCAGAGTTCAAACTCCGAAGGATTAAATAATCTCGCTTTAGTATATCTTGACTTGCATAGATATGACAAAGCGCTTGAACTAATCGAAACGGCTGAAAAAATAAATCCTACGGATTTAAGAATTAAACTTAATAAAGCCAGAATTTTATCTGAGGCCGGCCGCACTAAACAGGCCGAACGCATACTAAATAAGATTCTCCTGAAAAATCCGACTTATTTAAAAGCGATAAATAACGAGGGAGCGCTAAAATACGTATCCGGAGAAACCGAAGGAGGCGAATTATCGTTTATACAAGCCTCGGAGGGAGAGCCTCCGCTTTTGGAGGCTCAAATAAACAAAGCTATAGCCGATTTAAATAACGGAGAATACGAAAAAGCTTACAGACAGCTTCAAGAAATCGAATATATTCAACCTAAAAATTTGACAATACTACGAGCTCAAAGCGCTGCTCTCCTTTATATGGGGAGATATGAAGAAGCGGAGCGAAAAGCGAAAGAAGCTCTCGCAGACAACAGAGAAGACGCGGAACTTCTAATACTGAAAGGATCCGCTTTATTCATGCAGGAAAAATACGAAGAAGCGGAAGAAGCTTTTACTCAAGCGTTATGGTTTGATCCTGACAACGAGCAAGCCAACGGAAACCTTGCTCTATGTTTTAAAAAACAAGCTCTTTTTACGAAAGCCGAATTATTCCTTAAAGCCGCGCTGGAAAAACGTCCATATAACGCCGATCTTCACTACAATCTTGCGACCGTATACGAAGGCAGAGGGAAAAATATGGAAGCGATTAAAGAATTTAAGAAATATATCGAGCTATCTCCCGGAGCCATCGATAAAGATTTAGTTTTGCTTAGAATAAAAGAACTCGAAAAAATACAAAAACCGCGTTAATCTTATTAACCATACAATCAAAAAGCATATAAGAAAAGCCGAATTATGAGAGGCTGCAAGAATATTCTCTGCAGTCTTTTTTATCTAGGATCAGCCTAATCCGCAGTCGAATTAAAATAAAAACGAACGTTAAAAATAATAAAAAGAAGAGCTAACAATGCGTAAAAAAGGTATTATTCTGATATCGACGATGCTGCTTCTGACCGTCATAGTAATGCTCGGCATCATGCTTTCGATAACCGGGTTTAACAACATGAAAGCCAGCAGAACTTTCAGCGAAGCGCGTCAAGCCGAATATGCGGCTCTCTCGGGACTTGAATACGTCAAATATAAACTTTCGCAAAATTCTGATTTTATGTCGAGCTCCAGAAAACTCGCCGGCGGATCAATCGATGTGGAAGACGTTTTCGTATCTCATTTAACCCCGGACTCGCAAAATAAATTAAGCGTAACTACTAACTATGACGAACAAATCATAGTCGGAACGTTTTTTCAAAACGGCAAAAAAACTTCCTCGTTCGTAATAGGCTTTGCGGATACAAATAATTTTCATTCAAACGCGCTGAAAATCTGGGACTCGAAGCAGATAAAGTATCTTTCCTGCAACAATATTTTGTCAGATAAGCCGGCTCAGCTTTTATCAAACGATAAAGGTTTTTATAAGCCGCGCAAAGATCCACGCGGATCTATTCTTACGGTTCCCTCCGGAAAGGCGTATATAGCGGTTATGGGAATAGCCAACAAATCTAAGAGGTATGGAGAAGCATATATAGACGCCTACGAAATACTACAAACCCCTGCGTCCGTCGGCGAAACAATTACCGCAAATTTCTCCGGAAACAATCAAAAATTTAAATTATCCCATAAGGGAAGATTTCTCTCAGGAGCCGCAAATAATTACGCGTCTACGGTTCATGGCTCGTTTATCGACGCTCCTCTGTCATATCTGGAAGAAGAGGCGTCAAACGGCAAATTAAGAAAGACGGATTCCGAGCTTTCAATAAACTGGAATAACCTTGAAAAAAAACAAACGGGATTCAATATTCCTTCCGGAGCATATATTTATATAAACGACAAATGGCTCTATTTTTCAGATTTCAATTGCCAAACTCCCGATAAATTGAGAGTGAACTCTAAAACGGCGCGAGCTATGCCGTCGCAACAAAGCTTATTATTTAAAAACGGAGTTCCTATAATCGAAGCGGCGCAATCGTGCGTCGTAAACGGCGATTTCTTAGCGGCCTGCGCGGAAAAAATCAACTCGAACGGAGACGTTATATTTTCGGGGAAAAAAGACGTGACGCTAGTTTTCCGAAAAGGATCCGACGCGAGAGTTTTTGTCAATGGGAGCAACTGTACGATAAAAGGCCTGGTGTGCGGCGACGGTATGCTTTACTGTTCGGGAAAAATTTCTATAAGATCAAGCGATTTACTCAAAGAAAAATATTCGGGTCGGCCGTTTATTGCCGCTAAAGGAGATATAAACGTAGAGAAGTCAAAACGAGAATATATGGCTCCCGGGTTTAGCGAATATCTCTCCGCTTTATGGACAAAATCATATTATAGGCTCCAGGAACAGCAAATTCGCTATAATGACCAGAGAAAACTAGCGGACTCGCTCTTAAAGTCGTCCGCAAACTTCCGCGGTAAAAATTTGATTCTGCGGGACGCTTTAGAAAAAGAATGTTGCCGCATGACTGAAGAGGAAGCTAAATTTTTCGTTCTCGAACTGATAGATAAAAATTCTAAATTATCAACGCCTAAACATTTAGCCTCGGCGACTGATAGGGCTCCATATTTCATATTAAACGACAAGCTAGATCTAAAAGAGCCGCCCTATAGCGACGACGCTATCATCGAGGCTGATTTAGCGTCAAAAAACGGAAGTTTAAAAATAAGTCCCGACATAAAAAAAATATATATTTTGGGGTTTGCCGAATTAAACGATTCAAATCTAAACGAAAATAAAGATTTATTTTTTAACTATATATACGATCCCGAAGCCAAAATATTCCTTTTCGAAAATATGGGAACGAACTCCAAATATGTAGGCAGAGGGTTATTCTTATCTGATTAAAAAGGAATAAAACATGTACCGTCCAAAGCTTGGGCTGGGCAGAGATTTTTTCGAACTGCTCAGACCTTCCTCAGTTCGCAGTATATTTTTAAAAGAGAAGCTCGAGTGGGGGCTTTATTACCTCCAAATAACAAAAGGCTTTACTATGCCCGATATAGAGATATTCTACGATAAGCCTCTAACAAGCGGAGGATACGTATTTTATTGCGACGGAAAAGAATATCTTTCCGGCTCTATCTCTAAAGAATCTGAAGACGACTATGATTTTTTTGAAAAATTGCTTTATGAACTTCTTTCATACCTGGATAAATCTCCTCAGATACTTTTCAACGAGGACGCCTATGAATTCTGGCTTGAACATTCCGATTTTTATAATGGAAATACAAGCGCATACGAAGAGATATCTATGGAAACCTGCAAAAATTTCCTTGAAGCCGGATATTCTCTAAGTCTTAGAAAACAAATAATTTCTAATAAAAAAATCAATCTTCCGGAATGTACATTCCAAAATAAAGAAGAATTCAAACGTTTTCTAAAAGGTCTTTTTCTTCTTGCTGACGGAAAGATTAACGAATCTTCGGCCGTGTTCAACGAATTCAGCGAAAATTCTCATTATATTATATCTCATTTCAAAGGAGAAACGGCTTTATTTCAAGGCGAACTCGACTTTGCTTCCGAACTTATGAGCATTTGTATGGAAAAATGTCCATATTACGCCGACGTGTTGTATCTTTCGGCGGCTCACTCTCTTTCAAAAGGAAATCCTTACAGATGCTGTCAAATACTAAAAGAAGGGAGAATATTATACCCCGGAAACGTCATGTTCAATTTTCTTCTTGCAAAAATGTATTCTTACATGGATAAAGAACCTATAGCGAGAAGAATAATAAACAAAACTATACAGGAAAATCATCTTTTCCCGGGTCTTCTTCTGGACTACGCTTTAATTAATTATCAGAATTTTGAAAAAGCCGAAACGATTCTTAAAACGGCTCTTAAAATGAATTCAAAACATGTGCCCGTATGCGTTACTCTGGCTTCGCTCTATTTTGAACGAGGCGAAAACGGCAAAGCCCTGGAGATTATCAACGAAACGATTAAAAATAATCCTGAAAGAGCCGAATGTTGGAATTTAAAGGGAAAAATTCTTCAGAAATCTTCCAAATTTTCCGAAGCTGAACAAGCTTATAAAACCGCGGCGACGATAGATCGAATGTTTATTTACAATCTCGCTTTATTTTATATTGCATGCGGCCAAAACGAAAAAGCTCTTCCCATATTAAAGACATATCTGACTATAAATCCTTATAATAAAAAAGCCTATAAATATATAAAACAAATAACCGACATAAAAAAAAAACGGAGTCTCCGAGTTAACAGTCAATGTTAAAAATCTGATCTGTTAACCGGAGACCGGGTTTTTAATATTTTTACGTCTAGATAAGCGGAATTCGTGATATTTCTAAAATATCTTCGACAACGCTCTTTATCTCCAAAACGTCCTCTAACGGCGTGGAAGCTCCGTATACTATTCCGACTTTTTTCGAATTTTCGAACCAATCCTTCTTCAATTCAGCAAGTTCTTCGATAAAATATGATTTCGGACAAAATTTCTTAACTATCTCAAAAAGTCTGGAAGTATTCGAGCTATGCCTCCCCCCTACCGCGATAATTACGTCAGAGACAGAAGCAAGCGCAGCGGCGTCTTTCTGCCGCTTTAACGTTTCGCTGCATATAGTATTATACACATGACATTCGGGAATAGCGTCCAGTAAATATCCGGCTATACGTAAAAAGTCTTCTTTAGTTTTTGTAGTTTGAGCCACTACGCCGGCTTTTTTCAATCCTTTCAAGTTCATAATATCAGAATCTGAATTTACTACGTATCTCTCCCCCGACGCGTATCCAAGAATCCCCTGCACTTCGGGATGATCGTATTTCCCTACTATTATAACCGGAATTCCCTCTTCGGATAATTTTACGGCGATTCCATGAATTCTTTTCACAAAAGGACAAGTGGCGTCGACAATCTCAAGCCCTTGTTTCTTAGCTCGAGCTATAACGTCGGGCGACGCGCCGTGAGATCTGATAATTAAGATTCCCGAAGACATTTCTTCAGGCTCGATAACAATTTTTACGCCTTCTCTTTCAAGACGTTCGGAAACTTTTTTATTATGAACTATCGGTCCCAAAGTGCGACATTGCTTATTTTTATTCGTCTTAGCCGTAGTTTCGGCAATTTCAACGGCTCTCTTGACTCCGAAACAGAAACCGCCGGAAGGACATATAGTCACAGATTTTTCAATCGTCATTAGTCTCAATCCCGAAAATAAAGAAATTAATTAGAATACCGGGCTGAACCGTTTTCCGCCTAAAATATGGAAATGTATATGAAAAACGGTTTGCCCCGCATATTCGCCGCAGTTCGCCACTACTCTAAATCCCTTGTCCAATCCCGCTCCGCGAGTTATAGAAGGAATTTTTTCAAAAATTTTTCCTATATATTTCGCAGACTCTACGTCTATGTCCGAAAGTTTAGGAACATGGTTTTTAGGAATTACTAATAGATGAACCGGAGCTTGCGGATTGACGTCGCGAAAACAGAGAATATCCTCGTCTTCATAAACTTTGTCAGACGGTATTTCGCCTCTAACGATTTTACAAAAAATACAGTCTTCCATATAAATATCTCCTTCTAAAATCAAATATTATTTCCTTAAATGGCCATAGTCTGCCGCCGTTATGTTAATTTTGGCGTAGCGTTTAAAAGCTTCATAAAAACGGAATAGTTATATCGTCGCGGCCTTTCATTTTCTCGTTATATTCCTTGGCCGCGAAAAGCGCATGTTCGTTGCCGGCCCAGGCTCTTCTGGCCACTCCTCCCATTACGTCCCACAGAACGGCGTTGTTTAAGATTTCGTCGACTCTTTCCGAACCGTCCAGAACAAGTCCGAAACCTCCGTTTATAGCGTTTCCGACGCCTACTCCGCCGCCGTTATGAAGCGCGACTAAAGACATTCCCCTGGCCGCGTTGCCTGCAAAACATTGTACGGACATATCTGCCATAAATCTAGATCCGTCGTTGATATTTGCCGTCTCTCTAAAGGGCGAATCAGTACCGGAAACGTCGTGATGATCTCGGCCTATCATAACAGGACCGATAACGCCTTTGCGGACCATATCGTTAAATTTTAAGGCTATTTGCAAACGGCCGAAAGCGTCTTGATAAAGTATGCGGGCGGCGCTGCCTACGACAAGATTATTTTCTCCGGCCATTTTAATCCATTTCCAATTATCCATATCCTGATATCGTCTGTCTTTATCGATACAACTTAAGGCAGCCTCGTCGGTTTTTAGAAGGTCTTCTTCCTTCAAGGACAGACATACCCATCTAAACGGACCGTAACCGTAATCAAAAATCTCCGGTCCCATTATATCTTCGACGTAAGAAGGCCATATAAAGCCGTCCATTTCATTTTTGCCGTTCTTAGCTATCTCTTTAATGCCCGAAGAAAAAACGGCATGCATAAAACTATTGCCATAATCAAAAAAATACGTCCCTTGAGCGACTAAAATTTTGATAGCGTTATAATGATGAAGCAAAGATCCGTTTACCAATTTTTTAAATTTCGCTTTATCTTCGCTAAGAAGCTTCGTTCTTTCTTCAAAAGTAATTCCGGCGGGACAATAACCTCCGCTATAAACTGCATGACATGAAGTCTGATCTGAAAGAAGATCTATTTTTACGGAATTATTTACGGCGTATTGAAGCAGATCGACGATATTTCCATAATATGCGAAAGAATGAGCCTCGCCTCTCTTTACGTAATCTTCCGCTTTTTGAAAAACCTCGCCGCAATCGGCGCAAACTTCGTCTATCCACCCCTGCTTCATTCTAGTTTCAATTCTAGATTTGTCTACTTCGGCAATCACGGCGACTCCTCCGGCTATTTTAGCGGCTTTCCCCTGAGCTCCCGACATACCTCCAAGTCCCGAAGAGACAAATAAAAGGCCCGACATATCGTTTTTATCTTTATGAAGTCTTCTAGCGGCGTTTAACAGCGTATTATAAGTCCCATGAACAATGCCTTGAGGCCCTATGTACATCCATCCTCCGGCCGTCATCTGGCCATAATTGGCGCAGCCTAGAGCCGCGAATCTTCTGAAATTCTCGTCGGTATCTGCCATTCCTACTATCAAAGCGTTTGTAATAATTACTCTTGGAGCGGAAGGCTGAGAATGAAACAAACCTAAAGGATGTCCGGATTCTATCACAAGAGTCTGACTATCCGTAAGCTGTTCGAGATATTTTTTTATCAGAACGTACTGCATCCAATTTTGACATACCTGCCCCGTTTCCCCATAAGTTACCAATTCATAAGGATACAAAGCTACGTCAAAATCAAGATTATTATCTATCATAACTTGAAAAGCTTTGCCTTCGACGCACTTCCCTTTATATTCGTCTATAGGTTTCGCCTTTATATTGCCGTAAGGCCTGAATCGATAACCGTAAATTCTGCCTCTGGAGCGCAATTCTTCCTTAAATTCGACGGAAATTTGTTCATGATACTCTTTAGGAATATATCTTAAAGCGTTTCTTACGGCTAATTCTTCATCAGCTTTAGAAAGTTCGGAATCTCTCCTTGGAGCTCGCCTGATTCCTTCGATAAAAGCGGGAATCTCATTTGGAATATAATCTATTCGCATAATCGCATCCTTTCTAAATATAATTTTACTTGTAAAAATTCCATGACTTACGCTCATAATCCTGTGAAATAGCAAGAAGGAGATGAAATATCTCTAATATGCGAAAGATTTTTTTTATCCGCATCGAATAAAACTAGGAAAACGCAAATTTTACGCGTTTGCGGCGTAGTCCGAGTACGTCTAAAATAATCTGCACAACTAGTCGGGCGGAACGGACGCCAGAATAATGCCAAAATTAAATATAATAAAAACGGAAAGGAAAAGTTTTATGAAAAAAAACATATTGCTCGTCGCTTGGGTCATTTTATGGTTTGTTACGTTTGGAAAAGCCTATTCTTACGCGGGCTTTATCACTAAAGACGTCTCTAATCAAGCGATCGAGGCTCTCGTAAAAAAACATGACGAAAAATATAGAAAAGCGATTGAAAAAGGCGTTCTTCAAGTCGCTGCCATATGGCAATCTACGGATGGCAGCAAGGACGATTTTATCCAATTTTGCTTGACTCAATACGTCCCTGACTCAGATTCATATCTTCTTGAAACTTATGAAAAAAATTTCAACGCAATCAACGGGTATACGGGCGAAGCGGCCAGAATAGTATCCGAAAAAATACAGCTTGACAAAGGCGAAATTAAGCCTGTAGACATGCTTTTTGCCGAAATTTCCATTCCGGCTCTACTTGCCAACGAGTATTTTAAAACCAAAATAGCTTTTAACGCGCTCTTAAATTTTCCAACGTCGTCTCTGGAAGAAAAGAATAGAGACGGACTAAATTGGAGCAGAGAAGATTGGGCCAAAACGAGACTGGCCGAAAAATTCATCGACAGATATCCTACCGAAATTCTTCAAAAAAAGAATAAGAGTTATATACAGGCCGACGCTTATATTTCACAGTATAACATATATATGAATAATCTCCTTACGGAAGACGGCAAACGCCTTTTCCCTAAAGATATGAAGCTTATAAGTCACTGGGGGCTCAGAGACGAGATAAAAGCGGAGTATAAAACTCCTAACTCCCTTGAAAAACAGCGGATGATCGCCAAAGTTATGGAGAGGATTATATCTCAGGAAATCCCCAAAAACGTTATAAATTCAGATAAATACGATTGGGCTCCTTATTCAAATAAAGTATTTGACAAAAATGGAAAAGAAATTAAAGCGGAAAGCGAAAATGCGGAACGTTACAAATATCTTAAAAACGTTTTTCTAGGAGAAAAACTGCTCGACGATTACGATCCTTCGGGATCTACCGCGATCGACAGACATTTCAGCTCCGAGCTTGAAATACCGGAAAAGGAAGTCGAACAACTTCTTCTTTCTATAGTGGCTTCTCCTATGATAAAAGACGTCAGCAAAATCATAGAAAAACGGTTAGGACGCAAACTTGAGCCTTTTGACATTTGGTACAACGGATTTGAAAACAAAGCCCCCGTCGACGAAACTGAATTAAACAAGTTAGTATCCGAAAAATATCCAAACATAAAAGCTTTCCAAGACGGCATACCTGACATTTTAACTCAGCTCGGATTCAGCGAAGAAAAAGCGAAATGGCTGGGCGCTAAAATTACGGTAGATCCGGGCCGAGGCGCAGGACATGCTCTAGGAGCCGAAGGAAGAGAATTCAACGCTCACTTACGCACTAGATTTACAAACGGCAAAATGGATTACAAATCATACAACGTAGCTATACACGAGCTTGGCCACTGCGTCGAACAGGTACATTCCATGACGCTAGTAGATAATACTCTTATGGCAGGCATACCTAACATAGCTTTTACCGAAGCGTTCGCATTTTTATTTCAATCCAGAGATCTTCGGCTTTTAGGGTTTGAAAACGCCGCTGCAAACGACGATGAAAAAGCCCTCTCAAAGATGTGGGAAACGTATGAAATAAGCGGAGTCTCGTTAGTAATGATGGAAGTGTGGCGCTGGATGTATGAAAATCCTCAAGCTTCGGAAACGGAGCTAAAAAACGCGACTATACAAATTGCGAAAGATATATGGAACAAATATTACGCGCCTGTCTTCGGAGTAAAAGATTGTACGCTTTTAGCAGTTTATTCTCATATGATAGATTGCGGCATGTATCTTCCAAACTATCCCATAGGCCACATAATTTCGTATCAAATAGAAAATTATATAAAAGGCAAAAATATTGCCCAGGAAATGAGCAGAATTTGCGTTCTTGGCAATTTAACGCCAGAAATTTGGATGAAACAAGCTATCGGAGAAACAATCTCTTCCAAGCCGCTTCTTCAAGACGTGGAAAGAGCCGTCAAAAACTATAAATAACTATTGATTAACGGCAATTCCAGCGTACGGAGCTGATCGATTCATTCTTTTAAAGACTTTAAAAACAGCTTAAGTATGAAACGGGGCCGGGGTTTGCAGTCGAAACCCTCCGGCCCCGTTTCATACTTAATTACATATCAAAAAAATTCAGGATTTCTAAAACGCTGTATAAATTTTCCTCTCCCCGGCTCTTTTGTAAATACGCCGTTATCGTATATAACTTCGCCTCTGGAAATCGTATATTTAACGCTTCCAAAAGTTCGCTTTCCGTCAAAAGGCGTATAACCGGCTTTCATATGAGTAACTTCAGGCGACATAATAAACTCTTCGTTAGGATCAAATATCGCGATGTCGGCGTCCGCTCCTATATTCAAAGATCCCTTATTAGGATATAAGCCAAATATTCTCGCCGGGTTGGCTGAAAGGACTGAAACCATTCTTTCAAGCGAAATTCTTCCTTTTTTTACTCCTCTCGTATAAATCGTAGACAAAAGAGTTTCGCAGCCCGGCAAACCTCTTGGAATTTGAGTGAAATCGTCGCAAAATTCTTTTTTCTGCGCTACGGAGAAAGAACAATGATCTGTGGCTATAGACTGTACGGAACCTATTTCAAGTCCTCTCCATATTACTTCGGAATCGGACCTGAATCTTATAGGCGGACAACATACGTATAAATATCCTTTTTCAGACGAATATACGCTTTCGTCAAGAACCAGATAGTGAGGACAAGTTTCAGCAGTCACCTGAATACCTTTTCCTCTGGCTTCTGAAACCAGCCTTGCGCCTTCTCCAGTAGTCAAATGAAAAATATGAAGAGGGCTTCTAGTAAGTTCAGCAAGATATAAAATTCTTCTCAAAGCTTCTATTTCGCTATAATGAGGACGCGATTTAGGATGATATTTATAAGAGGTCTTTCCCTGACTAATCAAATCGTAGGTATGTTTGTCTATAATTGATTGATTTTCTGCATGAACTCCCATAACGCCGCCGTTATCCCTGACTATTTCCATAACTTCTACGAGATCGCCTTCAGAAGCCATCCATCCCTCTTTTGAATAAGCCATAAAAATTTTAAAAGACGGAATGCCTATCTTTACTATCTCAGGAATCGCCTGAAAAGATTCCTGATTAAAATCGGTTATTCCCATATGAAGCGAATAATCGACGTAAACTTTATTTTCAGCCATAGCCATTCTTTCGGTTAGATCGTCGAAAAGAGAATGGCCTTTCGTTTGAGTAACGAAATCTATAAACGTAGTTACGCCTCCGGCGCAACAGGCTTTAGAGCCGCTTTCGAAATCGTCGGCGGTACAAGAATCCATAATAGGAAGTTCAAAATGCGTATGAGCGTCTATAACTCCCGGCATAGCGATTAGGCCGGAGGCGTCTATTTCTTCTTCCCCCTTAAGAGTTCCAAATTGAGATATCGCGGCGATTTTGCCGTCTCTTATACCGATATCTCCCGCAAAAACTCCTGATTCAGACGCAATTTTTGCATTTTTGATTACGAGATTCATAATCTGTTCTCCTTATATGTTATTGTCGACCGTATCCTCATTAGAGCGGTCAAATATAGTTTGTCGCTTTTTTATAAGTTCTTTTTTACAAGCGTACATTTCGTCTCTAAAAAACGCCGCTTTCTCAAACTCCATTTTAACGGCGGCGTCTTTCATCATTTTTTCAAGCGTTAAAATTTTCCGTTCCAGCTCTTCTCTAGTCAAAAAATCGGTCTTTTCCGCATTTATGATTCTATTTTCTCCAATAGAAAACTCGTCTAAAATATCTTTTACCGCTTTTCTTATCGTCTGAGGAACTATATTATTTTTTAGATTATATTCGATTTGTTTCTGACGCCGCCTATTAGTCTCTTTAATGGCTCTTATCATTGAATCAGTCAAGTTGTCGGCATACATTATTACCTGTCCCGAGACGTTTCTGGCAGCTCTTCCTATAGTCTGTACAAGCGAAGTTTCGGATCTCAAAAATCCTTCCTTATCGGCGTCCAGGATACAAACTAAGGAAACTTCCGGAAGATCTAATCCTTCTCTTAATAAATTAACTCCTACAAGACAATCATATTCTCCTGCTCTAAGAGCTGAGAGAATCTTGATTCTTTCGATAGTATGTATGCCCGAATGAAGATACGCGGCTTTAATTCCGTTGTCTTCAAGAAATACGGATAACTCTTCGGCCATTTTTTTCGTCAGTGCAGTCACAAGAGTTCTCTCGTCTCCGCCCAGTCGCTTTTTTACTTCGGCTATCAAATCGTCGACGCATCCTTCTGTCTTCCTGACTATTATCTCGGGATCAGGAAGTCCGGTGGGACGTATAATCTGTTCCGCGACTATGGCGCTTCTATCTCTTTCATACTGAGACGGAGTGGCGGATATATATACGGTCTGTCCGATTTTAGATTCAAATTCTTCAAAAGTTAAAGGCCTGTTGTCATAGGCTGAAGGAAGTCTGAATCCAAAGTCTACCAGGCTTTCTTTCCGAGCTCTATCGCCGTGATACATGGCTCTCAGCTGAGGAATAGAGACGTGAGATTCGTCTATAAAAACTAAAAAATCTTCCGGAAAATAGTCTAAAAGAGTGTAAGGCGGCTCTCCCTGCCTCCTTCTGGAAAAATGGCGGGAATAATTTTCTATTCCTTGACAATATCCCGTTTCAAGAAGCATGGAAATATCTTGTTCAGTGCGTTGTTTTAATCTCTCGGCCTCCAAAATTTTACCTTTTTCCATAAAAAAAACAAGCCGTTCTTCAAGCTCTTCCTTTATAGATGCAACTGCGGTTTCTAAAACGTCCGCGGGAGTAACAAAATGTTTAGCCGGGTACACCGAAATATATTTTAAATTTTCAAGAATATCCCCGGTAAGATGATCAAAGCGCTTTATTGAGTCGATCTCGTCTCCCCAAAAAGAGATCCTCAAGGGTTCGCTTTCATCCATAGGATATATTTCGAGATTTTCGCCTTTAAAATGAAACTGCCCTCTTTCAAGAGCGACTTTATTGGAAGTAAACTGCATCTGCACAAGTTTAGAAAGCAATATTTCACGATCTATAGAAATCCCTTTTCTAAAAAGAATAGACGAAGCCCTATAATCTTCGGGGGAACCCAGTCCATATATACAGGAAACGCTTGCGGTCACTATAACGTCTCTTCTTTCAAGAAGAGACTGAGTCGCTTTATGTCTTAATTTATCTATCTCCATGTTTATCGCGCAATCTTTTTCCACGTATAAATCGGAAGAAGAAATATAAGCTTCAGGACGGTAATAATCGTAATAAGAAACGAAATATTCCACGGCGTTATGCGGAAAAAAATCCTTAAATTCCGAAGAGAGCTGCGCGGCTAAAGTCTTGTTATGGGATAACACCAACGCGGGACGATTGCATTTTGCGATCACGTTGGCCATTGTAAAAGTCTTGCCGGACCCGGTTACTCCAAGCAACGTCTGGCAAGGATTGCCGGAAATTATAGAATCGTAAAGGGCGTCTATTGCCTCCCGCTGATCTCCTCCCGGAGGGAAAGGAGAACAAAGTTGAAATAACGACATACTAAACAGCTCCGTTTCTATGCGTCTAAGGATAGCCGCGCTAAACCTGAATCTTCAATAAATCAAATTTAACGCTTTTCGCCGTCGGCTCTATCGTTTTTAAGGGTAAGTCAAAACCGCTGAAAAACTTCGAAATATTTTCCGAAAAAATAAAAGTTTCCTTCTTTTCAGCATTTGAAGGCTAATTTCAAAATTTGCCGACAAACTTTAAGAAAGATCGGCGTCTAAAGTAAAAAAAAAATTAAAGACGGCCGACTTAAAATCACAAAAAAAAGCTTTTGCCTAGAAAAAAACGCTTACGCTAGATTTGCCATGACGAAAATCCATAAATTTATTCGCCGAAATCGCGCGGATTTTCCAAACTCTCGAATTAGCTAAGCGAACTGACTGTAATATAAATCCGCGTAAGCGCCTTTAGCCTTAAGCAGAGTTTTATGCGTTCCCTGCTCAATAATATTTCCGTTTTGCATTAGCAAAATTAAATCGGCGTCTATAATAGTAGATAGTCTGTGAGCTATTACGAAACTCGTTCTGTTTTTCATAAGTTCTTTCATCGCCCTGCCGATTTCGATTTCCGTGCGCGTATCGACGCTTGAAGTCGCTTCGTCCAAAATAATTAGAGCGGGATCTCTCAAGAATGCCCTGGCTATAGTTAAAAGTTGCCTCTGACCGATAGAAATATTTTCCGAGTCGTTAGTTAAAACGGTATCGTATCCGTTTGACATAGCGCGTATAAAGAAATCTGCTCTGGCCGCTTTAGCCGCCGCTATAATTTCCTCTTTAGACGCTTCCGGTTTACCGTACGCGATATTTTCCGCCACCGTGCCGTCAAATAACCATGTGTCTTGCAAGACCATACCTAAATTATCCCTCAAATTAGAGCGAGTCATAGTTTTTATATCTATTCCGTCCAAAAGAATTTTCCCGCCGTTCAGCTCATAAAACCGCATAAGCAAATTGATAAGCGTAGTCTTCCCGGCTCCGGTGCTTCCGACGATCGCGACTTTTTGTCCCGGCTCTACCGCAAAGACGACGTTCCGCATTAAAATATTATCCGGAGTATATCCAAAACGTACGTTCTGAAATTCCACGGATCCGAATGCGCGGTTAATTACCGAGGGCGAAGCCGGCTCGGGCGATATTTCTTCTTCTTCCAACATATCGTAAATTCTTTCCAGAGAAGCCAGAGCGGCCTGAATGCTGTTTATCATATATGCGGCTTCGGTAAACGGCTCCGAAGCCTGATTAAGATACTGAAGAAACGCCTGGAACATTCCTGCGCTCAATCTGCCTTCTATTAGCATGTTTCCCGCCAGAACAGCGATAAAGACTTGCCCGAAACGGTTGATAAGTCTGATGGCGGGATTAATCGCATTTATAAAAAATTCAGCTTTAAGATGAGCGTCAGCAAGAGCGTCCATGGCTTGACTCATATTTTTATAACTGTTGTCTTCTAGATTAAACGCTTTTATAACGACTCTTCCGGTATAAGCTTCTTCTACTTGAGCCGTAGCTTCGCTAACGCGCTGCTGCCTAAGCTTTGAAAAACGGAGCGTTTTTGCGGAGACAAATTTGGTAGCCGCAAGAGCTAACGCCATAAAAATCAGAAAAATAATCGTCAAAGCAACGCTTAAGCGCAACATCATAACTAGAGAGCCTGCTATCAAGCCGATAGATATAAAAAATTTTAAGGCTCCGGTTTGTAAGACTTCCGACGTTTTATCTAAATCGTTTATTAAACGGCTGAGTATATCTCCCGTCTTTGTTCTGTCAAAATAAGATAAAGGCAGTTTATTCAGCTTTTCGCTAATTTCCGTTCTAAGCCTTAAATTCAATTTTTCCGCAAATCCTGCCATAAGAAACGACTGAAGCGTATAAAATGCCGCCGTTACGGCATATATCAGCAAGAGAAACAGTATGTCTCTGCCGCAGGCATCTAAAGAGATTCGAAATATCGCGCCGTGTTCCGCAGCTTCTTTAACGTCCATCCAAAGACGATCCACGATATAAGCGCTATACATGGGAGAGATCATGGAAAGAAGGACGTAAACGAAGACCGACAGTAAAACTGCAGTCAAGCGTCCTCGTTGGTCGCCGACAGATCTCCACAATTTTTTGATCGTTTGACGGGCATTGATCGGGATTTCAAAATCCGAATCGCTTGAAACAATATCTACGTTATCATTATAATCGCTCATTAGTCTATTTCCGTTCTTACAAAGCCGCAAAATACGATAAAAACGTAAAAATCTACGCAAGATTCTCTGTGCCGTATTCCTGTCTCGCCTTGCCGATGACAATATTATTTAAAAGATACCGCAAAGCAGTCAATTCATCAAGCTAAATTCTACTAGAACTAAGACTATGTTTAATTGATCGGTCTTTATGCTAAATAAAACTAAAATCAATCAAGAGCAAAAACAAGAAAAGCCTTAAATTTCAAATAATATTTGAATGTTTTATTGCAAATTAACGCGGGCTCCTGTAATTTATCGGAACACATCTTAAAAGATCCGGCTTTTAATTTGAAAAAGGGAATGGAAATATATGCCGCTCTACGTTAAAAATACGACATGAAAACAGCCGTACCGAACTACAATAGAGGCGAATTCTCTAATCGTAAGATTTTTCGCTTAATTTGCGGCAAGATCCGACGGATTTACATGAATCATAATATGTTTGACATCCGAAAATCTCTGTTCAACGCTTTTGTGAAGACGCTCAGCCACGTCATGAGCCTCACGCAAAGATTTATCCCCGTCCATCGATATTTCAAGGTCGATATACACCCTGTTGCCGAACATCCTGGTACGGAGCATATCTACGCCAAGCACCTCCTCTTGCGCCAATATAACTTCCGTCAGTTTTTTCTCATAATCCTCGCCGCAGGAAGTGTCCAGCATCTTGGCAAAGGCGTCCTTGGAAATGTCATAAGCCGCTTTTACTATAAAAATGCAGATCACAACGCTCGCCACAGAATCCATAACCGGGAATCCGAGCATAGCTCCGACAATACCGATCAGGGAACCAACGGAGGATAAGGCGTCGGAACGATGGTGCCAGGCATCCGCCATAAACGCGGCGGAATTGATCAGCTTAGCGTAGTAACGAGCGTACCGGTACATGGCCTCTTTGCCCAAAATGGATATTATGGCCGCCGCCAGCGCAATTGTACCGGGAATAGTCAAGGTTTCATAGTTCCCCGAAAAGATATTTTCCAAACCTGCCTTACCTACGCCGATTCCGGTGACAAACAGCACAATGCCGAGCGCCAAGGCCGCAACGCACTCCAGACGCTCGTGCCCATACGGGTGAGAATGATCCGCGTCCCGTTTGGAGACATTAACGCCGATCAACGCAATCAATGTGGTGAAGACATCGGATAAGGAATGGATCGCGTCGGAGATCATTGCGCCGGAGTTGCCCGCAATACCGGCAAACAACTTGAATCCGAAAAGAATAACGTTACCGATCAAGCTTACCAACGATAAATTCCTAATAATTGCCGCCTCGCTGACCTGTCGCGAATCGCAATTATTTGTTTTTGCATGTTTGATAGTCATAAAAGAATCCTCCAAATTTCGTCACCAGTAATGACAGCGATATTTCTCTTATGAACGTCCGCTCGAGAGAATCTGTTGCCTAAGCGAATATAAAAAAACATCTGTGGAACATACGACTGTCCCACAGACGCAAAAAACGATCTGCTGCCGCTCCGAGCGACCCGGCCCTATGCCTTATTCAGTCATCGCCTGCTCAGTTTGTACCGTCAATCTCGCGCCTTGAAGCAAGGCGCAATACGGCGCAAACAATCTTTAAATTATACAGCATCCTCTGCTGATTGTCAAGAAAAATGACAATCAATTAAGACACTTAATTTTCGCCGCTCTCTAAATAAATACTTAAATAACTTAAAAGTAAAGCTTTATTCTCGGTTTTAGCCGCCCTCAAAAGGCTGCCCCGCCATTTGAGATTTCGCAATATCTTGATAAACCCGGCAGTTCTTCGTTAGAAAATCATGATTGCCGATTCCAACGATTTTACCTTCTTCTAAGACGACTATCTGATCGGCGTTAATAATCGCGTTGATTCGCTGCGAGATAATAAGAACCGCGGCATCTTTCGTTTCTTCCGCAAGAGCTTTTCTCAAAGCCGCGTCAGTTTTAAAATCCAAAGCGGAAAAACTATCGTCAAAAATATACATATCGGCTTTTTTGGAAAGAGCTCTAGCTATTGAAAGTCTCTGTTTTTGTCCTCCGGAAAAATTTGCTCCTCCCTGAGAGACTCGGGAATAAATGCCGTCCGGCAGATCGTATACAAATTCGGCCTGAGCTGCGGATAAAGCTCGTTTTATCCGGTATTCGTCCGCAGGTTCGCTTCCATGCGTCAAATTGTCCGCAATAGCGCCTGAAAAAAGCCATACTTTTTGAGGAACGTAAGAAACATGTTCTCTCAATTCTCTCTGCGTTAAATTCTTAATATCTTTGCCTTTAAGCAAAATTGCGCCGGAAGTAGCGTCGTGAAATCTCAAAATCAATTTGGCGATCGTAGATTTTCCGCTTCCCGTACCGCCAATAATCGCCGTAGTTTCTCCTTTTTTACATTTAAAATTCAAATTTTCCAAAACGTTTTCGTCAGCGTCCGCAAAACGAAAACTTACTTTTTGAAAACTGACGACTTCTTCCGTTGGTTCCATACTTGTATCAAGAGACATATTTCCGTCTTTAATTTCCGGCGTACGGGAAAGAGGCTCCAAAATTCTACGAACGCAAATAATCGCCCTTGGCATCATTATCATTACCATTTGAGCCATCATTATATAAAAAGATATAATAGCGACGTATTGCGCTAAAGCGACTATATCGCCAATTTCCATAAGTCCTATTCCGATCCGATTTCCTCCCAGCCAAAGAATAATTACGAAAAGAAAATTAACGGCAAACAGAGCGAAACTCTCCAAAGCGGCAAACAGACGATTTGCTCTAATCGCGGACTCCGCGTAATCTTCAAAAGATTTTCTCATTCTCTTTTCCTCATATTTTTCTTTATTAAAAGCGCGGATAACTCGAACGCCGGAAATGTTTTCCCGAAGCAAAACATTCATTTTATCAAGGAATTTTTGAAGCATATCGAAAATCAACGAGGCTTTACGAGTAATAAAAACCGACAGCGACATAATAGCTACGATAGCTCCAATCAGCAAGAAACCCATCGAAGCGTCGATTATAAACGCCATAACTACGCCTGATACGCAAACGGCGGGGACAGGCAAAACCATTTGAATAAGCCATACTGCGCTTTGCTGAACGATATTTACGTCATTCATAGTACGAGTAATCATAGAGCCGGTTCCAAACCGTTCAAAGTCATAAGACGAAAATTCAAGAGATTTGCCGTATATCGCTTTCCGCATATCTCTGCCAAGCTTAGAAGAAAGAGTCGCGGCGAGATAGCTCCCCAACAACGCGCTTAAACCGGAAATAATAGCTACGATTAACATGATTTTCCCGCTTTGGATCATATAACTTACGTCTTTTCCTTCAATGCCGGCGTCTATCATCTTGGCCATAATCGTAGGGATCAGCAAACTTCCCGCTACGTCCACGAACATAACGAGCAGCGTAAAAAAGCAAAGCAATTTATACGGCTTTAGGAAGTTTAAAATCGTTGTCATGAAAATATGCTCCAAAGATACTACTAAACAGGGACGATATAAATGTGTCTTTGTCTCGGATTTCAGAGGGAATTTTATTATCAGGCAATTTAATATAAAATAGAAACGGCAAATCTTTCGAACGATTACAAAACCGGTTCCAGTTCTTATTCCGAAAAACGTTCGAAACTACGCTCCAAAGCGCGTTCAACATTCGGATAAACGCCGTTTACGAACTTCGCTTCGGCGGACGCAAAGCAAGCGTTTTTTGAAGCCGTTTTTCAAGAGAAGCTTGCTTCTAGACAAATATCCGCTTTAAGAACTGCGTTACGATGCCGTTAACAGTTTGCTTGGGAAGCGTCTTTGTCTCATGCAACCGCTTGTCGCATACAAGGCTGAAATTCCCAAATATATCGAAGTATAGAAAAAGAAAAATAGTCATACCGCAATGTGTTTGCGCATACCGCTAAAACTCTATTCATATCGCTAGAAACTCAGTAATAAAAAAACGAGCGAGAACGACTATCGATCCCGCCTTATTTTTAAATCGCCGCATTTAAATAGCTTTATTGCCCTCGGATCGGACATAGCTTTTCCGCCGTAACGGCTGATTGTTGCGCCGAGCTGCGCCTACTAATATTTACGAAGCGCACAACTCATCCGAATAAAAGCTGTCGTCTTAAGTAAATTTCAACTCGACTCGCTTTGCCGCTCCTTCAAGAATTCCGACCGTTCAGAGCGTTATCAAATTCCATTGCCCTCAAAAATATGCGAAACGTTAAAACAGAATCAGCTGATTCCGCATATTTCATATCAAAGTATCTCAAATTTTTAAACTCGATACCCATTCCTTTAGTTCCTCTTCGTTTCTAGGACCGTTGAGGAGCAGTCCGTCCATTATTTTGGCTCCGGGAGCGCTGTCTTTCAGACCGGCCGCCGAACTTCCAAGACCGCTGCCGCCAGAAGTCGCGAAAAGCACGATAGTTTTACCGGTAAAATCATAGCTTTCCAGAAAAGTATTGATAATCGTAGGAGCTTTATACCACCAAATCGGAAAACCGAGGAAAATTACGTCATGCTCTGCAACGGGAGCATTTTTATCAGCAAGAGCCGGCCGAGAAGCTTTATCGTTCATCTCCACGCTGCTGCGCGAATTTTTATCAGTCCAATTCAGATCCGCGTCAGTATAGGGAACGGCGGGTCTAATCTCGTAAAGAGCCGCTCCCGAGGCCCTCGCCAAAATTTTCGCCGCTCCGGCGGTCGCTCCTCCGGCTGAAAAATAAGCTACTAAAGCGTTCATAAAATAACCTCCTTATAACCTCTAAATCTTTGTCTTATCCTTTTAAGGATCTTCCAAATGTATAAGCCTTTTCTAAAAAAGGACTATGTTCCGTCATATATACCGAGCCGCAGCCGGTTCCAAGAATCATTCCTTGATCCTGAAAATTCATGTATTTGCACAACGTCTGATAATGGGCCGCAAGTTCCTTCATTGTCCAGTCCTTATTATCCCAAGAAGCGGCGATAAGCGCGGTTTTCAGCTTGCGGGAAGCAAGCGTTCCCGTAAAACTATAAAAACGATCGACGACCATTTTTAATTGCGCCGACATGCCGAAATAATAAAGAGGAGTGACAAAAACGGCCATATCGCTCTCTAAAAGATTGTCCCTAAGAATCATCATATCGTCCTTTTGGGAACAAGGGCCCGCCATACCGCAAGCGTCGCAGCCAAGACAGGGATGAATATCCGCGCGAGCCGCGTCAAATATTTCAACTTTATGTCCCGCTTCTTTCGCTCCATCGATAAAGCGATCTGCCAACATATTGGAAGAGCCGCGTTTGTGAGGACTGCTCTCAATTATCAAAATACGCATTTCATGAATTTCTCCTTTGCTTCTTTATTTATTTAACATCCATAAGTAGAAGATATTTGGAGTCTCTCAAACTCGGTCGATTTTAGGTCCGCTTGACCTCCCTTCTCCGAAAACTTCTTTAACGCGGAAAGCATTTCTCGCGCGACGGCTTTTATTACCGGCACAGCAACAGAATTTCCCGTCTGTTTTTTAATCTTGCCATACGAAACGACAATCTTAAAGCTCTCGGGAAATCCCTGAATTCTCAAAAGCTCACGTTCGGTTGGTCTGCGAACATCGTTTATAAGAAGATAATTGGCTGACGCCCCGGCCCTTAACGCTGATGAATATGAGTGAGGGGTAATCGAACCGGACATATTTTCGTGAGAAATATACGGCTTTGGATAATTTTTATCTCTTAATCTTTTTATTCGGGACTCCAGAATGGCGTCCCGCACATAATATTTTTTATCCACCTCTTTCTCCAGAATATCTTTGAGAGTTGTTCTCTCTGATTCCGGAACCGGATTCGGAAATGAAAAATCAACGTTATCCTTAAATCCAACGATGACGATTCGCTCTCTTTTCTGCGGCACGCCATAATCTAAAGCGTTCAGTACTTTTGCATGCACATGATAGCCCAAATTTTCAAGATGCTCTTTAATAATTATAAATGTTTTTCCATTATCATGCGCCGTTAAATTTCTTACGTTTTCAAGCATAAAAGCGGGAGGTCGCTTCTCTTTCAATATTCTTTCTATTTCGAAAAACAGGGTTCCGCAAGTCTCGTTGGCAAATCCTTCTTTTTTACCGATAATAGAAAAAGCTTGACAAGGAAAACCGCCTAACAGAATATCAAAATCAGGAATAGTTTTCGCATCTATTTTTGTTATATCTCCGGACGGACGTTCTCCGAAATTTGCTTCATACGTTTTGCAAGCGTCTTCGTCAAATTCTGAGGAAAAGACACAATTACCGCCGACAGATTCAAAGCCTAATCTGATTCCGCCCATCCCGGCGAATAGATCGACGAACCTAAAACTATTCCAGTCCATTATCTAAGCTCCTGTCTATATGAAATTTCTTTTATCATTATATAATCTCTCAAACTATAAAACCAGTCCGACATTAAAAGATTGCAAATATTTAAACGAGTCTAATCTCATAAGAAAGGGCAAATACTACTTAACGCCTATCCGTATTTAAATATTTAATATTTCGTTCGGTTACAAAAATAATTCGCAGTCTTTCCTCTTCGAACAAACTGCTTTCAACATAACGTCTACGGCTATAAGATCGGCTGAATTAAGTTTTCTGGCAGAATAAGGACAAACTGAAACGCAGCGCATGCAAGATATGCACGCTGCTTCATTTATCTTTTTCGGATCGTCCAAATCTATCGCCCGAACGGGACAAGCATTAGCGCATGCGCCGCACTTAACGCACTCTTTAGACGGCTTTGGAACTAAACCGACCCCGATAGAACTTTTGTAAGGACGATTACCCGGAATAACAGGCTCCGTACAGTCGCCGCCTGAGAGTTTGACGCGGATCTTCCGCGCAAATTCGCCAAGTTTCCGAGAATCCTCTTCGTCCGGTCTGCCGGAAGCGAACTGTCTGGCGATAGAATGTTCCGCAACCGCAGCTACGGCTCCGACAACCCTAAATCCGGCCCTCTTAGCGATATCCGACATTTCCAGCAGAGTGTCGTCATAAGCGCGATTTCCATAAACGCAAAGCAAAACGGAGCGAGCCTCGCCGCCTTTAACGGACGCCAAACGTTCAGAAACTATCCTTGGAACTCGACCGCCGTAAGACGGAGAGGCAATAACGACACAATCGTCACGCTTCGGAGCGATCGCGCTCAAATCAATTTTAGAGTTAATCAGATCGACTCTAACAATATCGTCCGATAAAGCGCAGGTTAATATATCGGCAGCTTTTTGAGTTCCCCCAGTGGGGCTGAAATAAATCTCATACGTTTTCATTAAATATCCCTCCTTATTTTTCGCCTAGACGTCAAAACGCCGGACAATCCTCTACACGGAGCCGAGAACCAACAGCGTCTGCTATGAAGCAATGGCCGCAAGATCATCTTAATGACTTGCGGCCATTGCTTCATAGCCATATTTACGCCGCTTGAATCAGGAATCTATTTAGCGAAACCGGAAAAAACGGCTGAAACAAATCTTTCAAACAGAATTACTGTCTTTTTCTTTCTCCGGGAGAATCGCCTTTAAGCACTTTAATTCTAATTTCTTCCGGCACTATTACTTTCTTATTCTTTGTAATATAAGCGTCTACCTCGTCGCGGAGAAATTTGCCATACTGTACATTAACGGCTTTTTGAATTTCAGGACAATCTTGCGAGACGCTGTACAAAAAGTCTATAGTTCCTATTTTATAGGTTTTATCGGGAACTAAAGGCTGACCGTTGACTTTGATATTAACGACTCTGTCGCCAAAAGGTCTGGAAGAATCATATTCGGCCGTGACTCCTGATATCTGAGAATACGAAGGACGATCGATATAATACTCGATAATTTTCTTTAAATCGGAACCTTTAACGTCGAATGTCATTAAAGTATTGTCAAAAGGAAGCACATAGAATAAAGCTTCTCTAGTTATAGGTCCCTTAGTTAAACTGGCTCTTAAACCGTGAGTATTGCAGATAGCTATGTCAGATCCGGTGATCTCTTTAATTATATCGGTCATTATGTCGCCTACCGAAGTAGTCGCGGAATCCTTCCTCGTTCTCTGATTGGACGCGTCCGCAGAAATCTCCCCGATAACTTCGCTCATAATCTCTTTGACCTTATTTTCATAAGTCATAAGATCTTCATGAAGCTTTACGTCGTAACTGGTTATAGGAATCAGTCTTCCTTTAAAAGAAAGAAGTTTGCCTGTATCGGCGTCAATTTCAAGCTGGGCAAACCCGAGATATCTGCCCCAATCTCCGGCCTGAAGCACCGGGATTCCATTGACAAGCTCAGGATTGGGAACTACCGTATGACTATGGCCGCCTACTATAAAATCTATTCCGCTAAGTTTTTGAGCCATCTCTTTCTCTTCTTCGTAACCGTTATGAGAAACTATGCCTATAACCTTTACGCCTTGCTTCTGCAGTTCAGCTTTATATTTATTGACAGCCTCTACGGGATCCAAGAATTTGAAATCTTCAACGTTTTTAGGGAAACACATCTTGGGAGTAGACGGAGTGGCAAGACCGATAATTCCTATCTTCATTCCAGCTTTTTCAACAATAATATAAGGTTTTGCAAAATCGGGAGTTTTACCCGTATTTTTATCGACTAAATTTGCGCAAACCATAGGGAATTTTCGTCTTTCTACTTGACGAACTAGCTGCTCCTTATCCCAATCGAATTCATGGTTTCCGAAAGTGGAGCAATCATACTGCACATAATTCATATAATCAGTGATAGGATCTCCGTAAAAAATGTTAGAGACCGGAGTTCCCTGAGACATATCCCCTGCGTCTAAAAGCAAAACGTTATCTTTACCGTAAATAAGTCTCATCTCGGCTATTTTAGTCGCCAAATTAGTCGTTCCGCCAATATATGATTGGGATTTTTTGTCATAGAAGGGAAATACTCTTCCATGAATATCGTTCGTATGGAGTATGACAATCTCTTTCTTATTAAGAGCAAAGGCATATCCGGACAGCAGCGAAATAAACAAAGCTACCGCAATTAGAGAATTTAAAGTTTTTCTCAGCACTTTTTAATGTCCTTTCTTCAAATATACGCAAATTACGCTTTGACCATAAAGTCAAAATAAGATAAAATAGCCTCTAAAACACCCCCTCCAACCGCTCTTGCCTTATCCGATATGGCAAAGCAATCTACATTTTCTCTAGGATCGATATCCCCCACTTTATCTCCTGCGAAAACAAAAGAGCCCTCGACTATCAAACCTCTAACTCGCCCTCTAAAAGGCGCGGCTATGGGGACTCCTCCGACTTCTGCTATAACGGCGTCTTTTTCTGCTAAGGAACCGATATCTATATAATTTTTTATCTTTCCTTCACAAGGAGCTCTCAAAACTCTCTCCGCGCCTTTGCCGCATACGACTCCGGGAATTTTAGTATCCCGTTCGGCCTTCCCAAATCTTATAACCTTGCCCAGAGACAATCCTCTATTCGTTTCGACGACTATATCAACGTCTATTCCAGCTTCGAAGCCTGGACCTATTCCGATCTTCAATTTTGCGTCCGGAAAACGATCTTTTCTGGCATTTTTAAGCATTCTGGCGTCTATCAAAACGTCCGGATCGTTAAAACAAAAAGGATTATCTGAAGAATCTTCAATAACGGGAATATAGTCTCTGCCGGATAGAAAAGGAAAAGATTCTTTTATAGCCGTTACTCCTTCCACAGTAATTTTTCCGTTTAAAACGGCCGACGAAAAAGAAACAAGACGCCTAACCGTCTTAGGAATGGGAAGTTCCGTAATCACGGGCCTAAATCCGCAGACAAATAATCTGTGAGCAATTCCTGAAGCGATATCGCCCCCTCCTCTTATAATTACGTTCATATATTTTATACTCATAGCTTCATTAAATATTTGATACCGTCTAAAAAAAATCCTTTCATACCTGCGGCCTCTAAAATTGTCAGCCATTTAAGAGCTTCTCCTGGAAATACGGGAAAACCGGCCTCGGCAATAAAATCTAAATCCGTATTATAGCCTATGCCTGAAATACTTATAAGTTCATCCGCAAGACAATATAAGGGGAAATTGGGCTTATCTTCAAGAAAAGCAAAAAGATTTAAGCGAATCTTTTTCCCCAATAAATTAAGTATGGAAGGAGAAAAACCGTACAGCGCTGAAAAGTTAAGCTCTATCGAACCGCATACAACCGAGTCTAAAATACCGTCGTTATCTCTTACCGCAACCGAGCTTCCGCAATACTCGCATAAAAAGCTTCCAACGAATCCATATCTCGAACCCAAATTTTTATAAAGCTTGCTTTGAAAACAGCCGCATATGTCGCAGTAAACCGGCATAACGGAAGATTCCAAATAAAAATTACTATGCCCGTCAATCGTGCCGGAATAATACTTGCATATAGTCACATAACCTTTTTCGTCGTTAGGTTCGCAAAAAACTTCTAAAGCCATACGGACTTCCCTAAACAATTAGATAGAAAAGCGGCTTAAAACAGCCGCTCAAAATGACAAATTCAATATAAAAAAATAAAAACCTCTTGAACGCATAGAATTAAACGCTCATGAAAACGATTTAACTCCAGGTGAAAAAACATGAAAAATTACGAAAAAATACTGCAAAAAACAAACTCGGCAAAAAAAGAAGCCGTGGCTTTACTTGAACGATGCATAGCCATAAAATCTTATACGGGATCCGAAAAAGGGCAGGCGGATCTTCTACTAGGCTTCTTCGACTGCTGCGGAATACCGGCTTTTCGTACTCCTAGAGGGAGCGTAGCGGCCATAATATCGCCAAAAATCGAAGATCTGCGCCGGGCCTTAAGAAGCGCGTCTCCAAACGAAGCGTTTAAAAGACATATATATCTATTAAAAGAGAACGGCATAAAAACGATATCTTATAACGCTCATATGGATATAGCGCATGAAGGCGAATCTTCCCTGTGGTCCTCGGATCCATTCTCTATGACAATTAGAGACGGGAAAATATACGGCAGAGGAACATGCGACATGAAAAGCTCTCTTGCCGCCATGGCTCTTAGTCTAAAAACTGCGGCGGATTTTTCGCAGCGTTTACGACGCGCAGTTCTAGGATGTTTCGTTACGGAAGAAGAACGAGCGGAAGGTCTCGCAATGGATGAAATTATCGGAGATCTAGAGTTAGTTCCCGACGCCGTTTTATTAGGAGAGCCTACGGATAATGCCATAGCTATAGCGCAGCGGGGAAAAGCGCAATTTTCATTAACTTCTTACGGAATTAGAGCGCATACCGCCGAACCGGAAACCGGAAAAAACGCGACGTATCCGTTAGCGGGCTGTATTCTAGCGATCGACCGACTAAACAGATACGAATATGAAAAATATAAGGAGGAGATTCTAACCAGAAATACAATAACCGTCACGGGCGTTGAGACAGAGCCGAACGACGCCAGTTTTGTTCCCGTAAAAGCGAAAGCTAATATAATAGCCAGACTTGCCGAAAACGAAAACCTTTCGTCTCTGTTGAACAAACTCCAGCGAGATAAAGACTGGAGCGACTTGGAAGTCAATCTTGAAACTTACGCTAGGCCGTCATATACCGGATTAGTCAAAGAATGGAGAATATGCCACAAAGCTTGGAAAACGGATAAAAATAATTTCTTCGTAAAAATAGCGAGCGAAGCGGCCGAAAAAGTATTAAATAAGGAAACAGAATATAAAGCCTGGCCGTTTTCGACGGACGGAGTAACCACAGCCTCAAAATATAATATTCCGACTATAGGGTTAGGTCCGGGAGAAGAAAAAATGTGCCATAAAACAGACGAGTATGTCCGGGAAAATTCATTTTACAACGCTTTTCAAATATATTCTTTAATACCGTTTACAGACTAACTTATAAAGGAGATTAAAACATGATTGAAGCGACATGCGAAGTCTGCGGCTTCGTTTATAAAAATGAAGATTTCAACTCTTTGCCGGAGTCTTGGGTATGTCCGGTTTGCGGAACTCCAAAAAAATCCTTTAGAATCGAAAATAAGCCCGTAGAAACTGAAACCAAAACTCAAGAAGTAAAATCAGATCTCGAATACCCCGCATCTTTTGCAAAAAACTTCTCAGACGAAGAAAAATACATGGCGGACATCCACGCTATGGCCGTTTCAGGCAAAACTATCATATCTCCAATGGGGACTCAAAAAGCTTTAATATCCTGGGACGATATTCTAATTTTGGGAGCTCAGCTTAACCCTATGCCTCTAGACGAACATGAAGAAGTGAACGTAAAAATAATCGTAGGAAGCAAAGCAAAACGACCTATGGAACTTGAAAATCCCGTTTATATTTCTCACATGTCTTTCGGAGCCCTTTCCAAAGAAATGAAAATAGCTCTTTCGAAAGGCGCCGCAATGGCTAAAACCGCAGTCTGCAGCGGCGAAGGCGGAATTCTGCCGGAGGAAAAGAGAGAAGCGTATAAATATATTTTTGAGTATGTGCCTAATTTATACAGCGTAACGGAAGAAAATTTACTGACGTCAGACGCAGTAGAAATAAAAATAGGCCAGGGAACAAAACCCGGGATGGGCGGACACCTGCCGGCCGAAAAAGTTACTCAAGAAATCGCCGCAATAAGGAACAGACCTGTTGGAACGGATATAATAAGCCCGTCCAAGTTTGAAGGGATCTCATCCGCAAACGAACTTAAACGTCTGGTCGACGCGCTTAGAGAAATAAGTAAAGGCAGGCCTATAGGAATAAAAATAGCAGCCGGACATATAGAGAGAGACCTTGAATGGATAAGAACAGCAAATCCTGATTTTATAACGATAGACGGAAGAGGCGGAGCCACCGGAGCCAGTCCAAAAATAGTAAGAGACTCTTGTTCTCTACCGACGATATACGCTCTTTACAGAGCTAAAAAGTATTTAAGAGAACATAGAATGACTCAGGAATTAATAATAACCGGAGGCTTAAGAGTTTCCGGGGACTTTTTCAAAGCTATAGCAATGGGAGCAGACGGAATAGCCATATCTTCGTCGGCTCTTATGGCTGCGGCATGTCAGCAATATAGGGTCTGCAATCTGGGAACTTGTCCGGTAGGAGCGGCCGCTCAGGATCCGGAACTAAGGAAACGGCTGAATATCGAAGCGGCGGCGCAACGTCTGGCAAATTATCTCAACGTAGTAAAAAGCGAATTAGAAACGTTTTTAAGAATGTGCGGACACAAAAATTTAAAAGACTTATCAGTAGACGATCTCTGTACGATAAATAGAGAAATATCGGATTTTACGAATATAAAACATGCTTAAAGGAGAGCAAAATCATGAGCAAATTCTATATAACGCCGCTGTTGGCCGTAACTATCATAATGTTTGCGTCTTTCGCCTTATACGCGCAAGAACGCGAAGACCAAACTTCTTGGCAAGACAATCAAGTATTTTTGCCAAAACCGGATAAAAGCGGAGGCATTTCTCTAATGAAGGCCTTAAATTTAAGAAAAACATCTAGAAACATATCTTCAAAAGACATATCAGACCGTAAACTTTCAAACATACTTTGGGCCGCCGCAGGAATCAACCGTCCGGACGGAAGGAAGACGTCTCCTACCGCAATGAATAAACAGGAAATATCTATAGTCGTATTAACAAAACATGGAGCTCACATATATGAACCCAAAACGCACAGTCTAATAAAACTGATTTCAAAAGATATAAGACATATAGCGGGGAAACAGGCGTTCGCTCAAAAAGCTCCCGTAGCCTTCGTATACGTCGCAGATATGGATAAAGCGGCAGGGAACAACGCGGAGGAAAAAAACAGATACGCCAACGTAGACGCAGGATTCATAGGGCAAAACGTATACCTTACATGCGCTTCAGAAGGATTAACTTCAGTCTTTTTAGGAGCGATCGACAGAGACGCGATAAAAAAAGAACTTCAACTCAAACCGTGTCAACAACCTCTATTCAATCAAGTGTTAGGTATAGAAGAGAATAAAAATTAACGTTAGCGTTATATCTACAAAAGAAACGATAATAAACTATTTTTGTTTAATAAAAGTAACATTTTGGCAATAAAGTTTACAAAATAGCTCTATAATTAACTACATATCAGTCTTTATAATAAAGTTAGAGGAAATATAAATATTTTTTAATTTTTACTTTACAAAAAAGGAGACTCTAACGATGTCAGATCCTATCGAACCTATTTCCGGCGTAAATAAAAGCTCTACTACAGCTAAATCTCAAAGCGTGTCTAAAACCGAATCGACTTCCAAGACTACGGAAACTAAAGCGACTTCCAAGACCTCGGAAACTAAAGCGGCCTCAAAAACCGAACCGACTCAAGATAACGTATCTATATCCGAACCTGAAGAAGACGACGATAACGACGTGAGTCCGCTCCTCAAAAATTTTACGGACGAATCGCAAGAGGAAAATGCCGAGATATCCGGAAACAAGTCTCAAAGCCGGCCGACAAACAGCGAAGCTAAGACGAATACCGAGAATAAAACCGCTCAACCTTCAACTTCTACCGAAAATTCGGAAGAATCCGAAGATGCGGCCTCGGGCGATCCGTTAGGATACGCCGCGGATATAGCTGACGAACATTCAAAATATTTAGAAGGAACCGTCAAAGGTCTGGAATTTTTAGAAAACGATAAAAAGTTTCCAGATAAAGGCCCCGGTATAGGAGACAAAATAACAAGCCTTCTGCCGCAAAATATGCAAACGAAAAAAGACGAAATAACAGACAAACTCTCAAACGGAATCTCGGACATGCTTCCTGACGTAGATCCGCAAACCAAGGCCGCAATATCCGAAATTCTTCCCGATATAAAGAGCGATTCCAAAGCTTTTGATAAAATTAGCTCCGGACTTGGATTAGCGGCCGACGGAGCCAGCTTGGTAAATTCCATAAAAGAGGGAGACGTTCAAAGCGCAGCTACCGACGGCCTCTCCGTCACAAAGGATATTTTAGAAATAACCCAAGGCGCGGGAGAAACGCTGAAAAACGCTAATCCGAGCGACATAGGCAAAAAAGTTACCGACTTAGCCGGGGCAATAAACATAACTAAAGCTGACGACTTGGGGAAAGCGGCTGCCGACTTAACCGCTAAAGTGGGCTCAAAAGTAGGCTCGGAAACGGGAGAGAAAGTATTAACAACTATTGGGAAGGCGATTCCGGGACTTGACATAGCCGTCAGCGGAATCTCGGGAGCTCATGACGCCATTCAAAACGCTGAAGAAAACGGCAAAGAACTAAGTACCGGAGAAAAAATATTAGTAGGATTAGGCGGAGCAGTAGGCGGAATAATCGGAGATAAAGTAGGAGACATGGCCGGCACGGCAGTAGGAGCGGCGATAGGAACGGCAATATGTCCCGGAATAGGAACGGTAATAGGAGGATTTATAGGAAGTATAGCGGGCTCAATATTATGCGGAGATAAAGGAGCCGAATTGGGAGGTAAATTAATGGAAGGGCTGGTTTAAGCGTCGACTTGCCTAATTAATAAACACACAATTAAAAGATACCGTTTTGAGAAAGCTTAAAACGGTATCTTTTTTTAAAAAAGGGAAAAACCTTCGCCGTATAGAATTCCCTATGAAAATTTTCATATTTGAGAACAGGATTAACGAAAATGCCATCCTCACAGCAATCTTTCAGCCGCAATAAAATTGCGGTAGATTATGTAATGTCCCTTTTTGGTTCAGGGTGCGTAAAGGTCGGACAAGAAACCGGCTACAATCTTGAGACTCCCGAAGGATATAAAATAAGAGTCTGCTCAGCGTTCCCAAGAGAGAGAAAAACTTCTAAAACGGTAAGATTCACTCTTACCGAGAAAAGCCTGGCTTCTTCGTCACATCTTTGTATTGTAGAAATGAGCGCGGACGGCAAACCCGTAGACGGCAGAATAATGCCCATATCGGAAATAAGAAGCCAATGTAAGTTTACTCCCCTTCCGGACGGCAAATCGTATTCCATGAGCATAGAATACTCTAAAATGCTCGATATGGAAAGCATAATCGTTTTCAGAACGAAAGGACAGAAAGTAATTTATATAAAAGAAGGAGACTCGGATCATAAACATGCTTACGCTCCGCTCCCTCAGCAAGAAACTGAAAAAGTATCCAGATGGGCCGTAGCCGAATTTAAATGTTTGATATGCGGTAAAACAAGAAAATTAGCTATAGGAATGATCTAAAAAACTAAAACCGGCAATATATAAAAATAATCGGCTCTCTCTAATAATTTAAAACCAAAAACGATAAGCGTTCAAATAAGATCCTCACGCGGGATCCTATTTTTTTCGGGGCAAAGGCTAAAATTCGTCAAAATCCTCCGTCTCCTGTCTCCTCCGCCTACGACGCGTATTCAAGAAATAAGCAAACAATTTTGCGCCGTTGCTTAACCTATTACGAATATTACTACAATGTAGGATAATTTTTCCAAAAATTCCCTAAATGCATTCTTGAAGAAGGATTTTGTTCGGCTATGCCTTCCAAGAGCAAAGACTTAACGATATGACCTATAGGCGGATAAAATTCCAATTTGTCAAGACGATCTATATCGACGAAAGCCGCGCTTTTAAGAATGGGATCTTCGCCAACCCGCAAGCGTTTGATAGAATCGCCGATAATTTTTCCAAGAAAAAACATATGTAAAATATGCTTCGATCCATCGGGAGCTATGCTTTCAGAACTAAATAAAAACCTGGAAACGGATATATCAAGATTAGTCTCTTCCTTTAATTCCCTAACGGCGCATTCGACTATAGTTTCCCCATATTCGAGTCCTCCCCCGGGAATAAGCCAATAAGAGCGTCCATTTTTAAAATGTTCTACCAAAAGAATTTTATTGTCCGCAACTAAAATAACGCCTATCCGTATTCTTATATGACGTTCAGAGCCGTTAAGCATCGTCGTCTCCAATCTTTTCAATTTGCCGGCTTAAAAAATAGAAGAACTCAAATTTTTCTTTTTACTTCCATCCTCAGAAATTGACATAATACGCTTCAATTCGGGATTATCCGGTTTTTTGCTCTCAAAAATAATGTGACCGTTAAATTTACTCCATAAAATATGTTTATAAAATTCAGGTTTAAAAGGCTGCTTTTTTCCAAACTCAGGCAATAAATTTTCATATATTCTTTTTTTAGTTTCAAATTTTATGTCGATTAAAGTAATCGATTCGAGAAATCCTGAGTTCTCCGAGGCTTCTCTATAATTCAACGCGGCGACTTTAGTTCCGTCGCCGTTAAAAGCTACGTAATACATGGATAAAGGATATCCCCACCATCCGTCTTTTTCGGCGTTTTGAAGTTCTTTTAACTTCATGGTCTTGATATCATAAAAACATAAAGAATTTCCTCTCTGCATAAGAAAGCCGTCGTTAGAAGGAGACCATTCATATAAAAAAACTTCTTCTTCATAACATACGGTATCTAAATCCTTAATCTTTTCGCGATTAGAAAAAGATTTAACGGACATTTCCCATAATTCTTTTCCCTTCGCTTTAGACGGAATAAGCAAAGCCACGTTCTTACCGTCGTCAGAAATCATATAAGAGCTGCAATTTTTAGATACTAAGCTTAAAACTCCGGAGCCGGTCTGATAAAACCAAAGCTGATTGCAAAAAACGGAATTCTGCTTAACATGAGCCTGAAAGACTATATTTTCACCTACCCACTTAGGTTCGTAAATATAACCCTGATATGCCGGAACTTCCAAAATTTTAATATAAGAGCCGGATTCCGAAGATAACGTCAGCGATGACTTGTCTTCGGAAATATAGCTCAAATTTAGTTTTAAGTTTGCGTCTAAAGGAGAAGGAATCACCTCGTTTTTAAAAACGGCGTCTTTGTCCGTCCGAATAAATTCAGAAACGCCTAAAGACGGAGAAAATAACCATATATTTGAAGATCCCGAAGAATAATCCGTTATAGAATACGCTATTTCCAATTCTGAAACGCCGTCGATTTTTGCGTCTTCTTTAAGTTTTAAAGGAATAGAAAAAAAAGTTTTTCTCTCGCGCTTATTAAAATCCAAAGTTCTAAGATTTATGACCGCGCCATCGTCTGAGGAGGCATTATCGCCTTCTTTATATACTGAATCTTTCCGAGGCAAATTTTCATATTTCCAATAAGCCAATATCTTTCCGTCGTTTGAAAGAACGGGATTAAAGCAGCTTGTAGTTCTATCCGTATCCGTCTTAAAAACGGCTAAAATGGAAATAATTACCAAAACTAAAGCCAATACGACGATTATAATCCATTTTGTCTTATTCATAAACTGCCTCCGCGGCTTCGACGCTCTCTAAATTTTTCCGTCAATCGGCATACGGCGGAAACGATCTCGTCCTCGCCGTTAATAACGCCGTTTGCCATGACGATTTTACCGCCGGAGACGACAGTGTCGGCAAAATTATTCCCTGAAGAATAAACTATATCCGAAAATATATTATACCCCGGAGTCATATTAGAAAGATCGGGACGCAAAAGGAAAAAATCGGCGCAAGAGCCGGCTTCTAGCCGTCCGGCATTAAGGCCAAAAGCCCTAGCTCCATTTTCAGTGCCCAACCTAAAAGCTTCTTCGGCGCTCATAATAGAAGGATCATCGTAATAAAACTTCTGAAGCAAAGAAGCGAATTTAAGGCTTTCCGCCATATTTAGACTATTGTTGGAAGAACATCCGTCAGTTCCTATCGAAACGTTAATTCCGGCTTTCTTCATCTTTTCATAATTAAAAGCCTTGCCTACGGCAAGTTTCATATTTGACACAGGATTATAAGATACGCTTGCGTTCCTGTCGGCTATCAGACTAATCTCGTCGTCGTCAAGCCATACGGCATGAGCAAGAACGGCGCGTTCTGAAAGCAAACCCAATTTATCTAGATAAAAAGCAGGCTTTAAACCTCGGTCTTTTATACAGTCTTCATATTCTTTCTTGGTTTCGGACAAATGCATATGAATGACAAGATTTCGCTCTCTGGCAAAATCTGCGGAGTATTTCAGCAATCTTTCGGACACGGTATAAATCGCATGAGGAGCGACGGTAAAAATGATCTTATCATTATTTCTCGAAAGATGTTTTTCATAAGCTTTATTTAATTTTTTGATTAGTTTGTCAGTATTGCCGGAAATATCTATAAAAGTGGCGCTCAAAGCGCATCTTATACCCATTTCCGTAACGGCCTCGGCGATAGAGTCCTCTTCCCAGTACATATCGTTAAAAAAAGTAACGCCGTTGCGAATCATCTCGACACAGGCCAATTTAGAACCCCAATAAATATCTTCAGGAGTCAATTTAGCTTCCGCAGGCCATATTTTACACTTCAGCCAATCGTCTAAAGGCATATCGTCGGCGTAACCGCGCAGCAACGTCATAGCTGCATGAGAGTGAGTATTAAAAAACGAAGGCAAAGCGGTTTTGCCCTTAGCGTCAAATATATCGTCCGCGTCCAACACGGAAGAAGAGAGAGAAGAAGACGGTTTGATATCTGAAATAACGCCGTCTTTTATAAATATATCTGAAATAACGCCGAAAACATTTGCGTTCTTGACAATCATAAAAATCTCCAAAATCACTTTTAAACGATACGATTATGGAAATATAATCGTATAAATATAACTTTACATTAATTCCCCCGAGTAAAAAAAAAATCCTGTCTGACAAGATAAAGCAAAATAACAAAAACTTGAGACGACCTAAAAGACTAACATACATGCACTCGTAAAATTGCGCATAGTTCCGTTTATTTGCAAAACATATCGCCAATATAATAACATGAAGGTACTTTCAAGATATGAGAAGAAATTCTTCATAAAAGATTTCTTTAGATTCTGAGAAAATACTAAAATAAGAAAGGATAAATTATGAAAAGGATCCTCGGTTTTTTCATATTATACCTGCTTATAATAATTGCGATAAAGCCGTCATACGCGGATATGCCAATTTATCTTCAAGGAGGTTATGCCGTAACGCTTCCCGATTCTTTTGAACTGCAGCCTAAAAACACGGTTAATAAACTATTGTTCTCCGATAAAAATTCTTCGGCCGTAGTAAGCGTTATGTCTATAAAAAATCCTATCGAGGCTACGCAAGACGAAATACAAAAAAGTATAGCAGACTCGATTAAAAATTCCGGGGAAAACCTGAAAATATCCTATGAAGCGAACGAAAACTTCAACGGAGAAGCTCTCGTTTTATATGGAATAAAAACGGAGGGAGACGAAAGTTATTCAGCGTTCATATATATATTCTCTACCGAAAAATATTCTTACGCCTTAATTTGCTCTTGTCCAACCGAGAACGAAGAAGAAAACGCCGAAATTTTTAATAAAATAGCTTCCAGTCTACAAAAGAAAAAATAAACGCGCGAATAATACGCGAAAAGGAGGAAAATAATGATAAAAAAAACCGGTTTATTAGGAATTATATTAATTTTGCTGACGACTGCAATCTTTGCGCAGACAAAGGCGACGTTTGAGAAAGAAGGCTATGAGATCACGATGCCTGCCGGAACCGTCGAAGATAAAGAAGCGGAAGACGAAAGCGAAAAAACTTTTACTAATCAAGACGAAAACGTCAACATAACTTTCAGCGTTATAGATATGGAAGAGGAAGATATAAGCGAAGAAGAATTACTGCGAGAGCTGACCGAAGAACTGAAAGACGACATACCGTTTTTTAATATTATAAGCAAAGAAAATATTACCGTTAATTCGACGAAAGGAGTTTTATTGAAAGCTTCCGTAAAAAACGAAGAAGAAGAAGAGGAACAGGAATCATATATTTTTGAAATGTCCGTATGCGTCTCGCCCGATAAAAAGCATGGTTTTATATTAAACTTATTATATCCGGAGAAACTTAAAGACAAATATTCCCAATATTCTCAAATCATATTAGGAAGTCTAAAGAAAATAAAATGAAAAAAATATATAACATCTTCGCGGCAATATTTCTCGTACTTTTAATTGCCAACTCCGCGTTCGCAATTTCAGAAACAGAAGAACGGGAAGCGGGACTTCAGGCAGCCACATCGCTGGAAAAGCAGTACGGCGTATTAACGGCGCATCCTGAGCTAAGCAAAATAACGGACATGGGAAATAAAATAGTAGCGGTATCGGAACGCCCTCAACTACAATATACGTTTAAAATTCTCGACACTGACGAAGTCAACGCAGTATCATGTCCGGGCGGTTTCGTTTACGTCACCAAAGGAATAATATCCATTTTAACGGAGGACGAATTATCGTTCGTATTAGGTCATGAAATAGCTCATGTAGCCTTGTCTCACGGTCTGAAACAAGCCCGGCAAAACGCGTATACAAAGATTGGGCTTGCCAGTCTGGCTAATATCATCAACAAGGGAAAAAGTTCGAAAGGTTCCGAAACGGCAATAAGCCTGGCTTCTACGGTTTTAGCTTCGGGATATTCAAGAGCAGACGAAACGGAGGCCGATAAAGCCGCTTGTCGCTACATATCCAAAGGATTAGGCAAAAATCCCAGAGCGGGCATATCCCTAATGCAAAAGCTGAAAAATACCAATAAACAAATGCCGGGATTTCTTAACGCTCTTATAGGCTCGCATCCTTTAACTGAGGAAAGAATAAAGGATATAGAAGACGAATGTATTAAACTTGGATACTAAGAAAGAAAGCGGGTGTAAAAATGGAAAGATCGGATTTTGACGACACTTTAAAAACTGTTATTGAAGACGGTCTGGTAGTCTGCCTAACGGCATATGAAAATCTAAGCGCCGATATATATCTTTTGCTCCAGCATTTAAGATGTCTTGTGGAAGACACTAGAGATAATCCTCAATACGACGAGCTGAACTCAGCTCTCTACGCGTTCTATTCCTCTATAAGCGCGTCAAGGAAATGTCTTATGGAAGTAGACGCGCCTGTAAGAGATATAGCTAAATGGATAGAAGAGCATGGAACGGAAGACGGCGACGACAAGGAGGAAGATTAATGCGCCCTCCTTCGATATCAAAAATAATCGAAAAATACGGAGGCGATCTACCTCATAAATTAGCGGTATTCTTAGCGCGCGAAACGGCGGCCGAAATACAAGCGCGCGCGCCTAAGTCAAACGATTCCGCATATGCGGACGAATTAATCGCCAAATATTTTTTACGGGGGAAAAAAGAATTTTTCGCAGACAGATCCGAACGAGCCGTAAACGCCTCCGGAATTTTGCTGCACTCAGGCTTAGGGCGAGCTCCTCTCCCGCAGCTGCCGACGCGATTATCTGAAAGTTATCAAACGATTGCGGTTAATAAACTTTCAGGAAGAAGGAAAGAAAGAGACGGTTATTCGGCCAAACTTCTAAAATGCCTTACCGGAGCGGAAGACGCAATCGTAGTAAATAACAACGCAGCCGCGGCTCTTCTTGTCTTGCATACATTTTCTAAGGATAAAGAGACCGTAGTATCAAGAGGAGAACTGATTGAGATCGGCGGAAATTTCAAAATTCCGGAAATTATGGAGGCAAGCGGAGCAATCCTAAAGGAGACCGGGTGTACTAACAAAACGTCTATAGAAGATTTTATCAAAGTCTCGGGAACTCAGACCGCTCTCTACCTAAAAGCTGCTCCGTCCAACTATTCTATATCGGGATTCGTATCTTCGGCGTCTATTAAAAGTCTCTCTGCGGAAGCGAAAAAAAGAGGAATCATCACCGCGTATGACATGGGGTCGGCTTCTCTTATAGATTTATCTAACTTTGGAATCAAAGGCTCAAACTTGCCGGGAACAGCTCTTAAACAAGGAGCCGATTTAGTCTTTTTTAGCGGAGATAAACTTTTAGGCGGAGTTCAGGCGGGTATTATACTCGGCAAAAAAAATTTAATCGCTCAAATGAAGCAAAACCCTCTTTACAGGGCTTTAAGAGTATGTAAACTAACGATAACCTATCTGGAAAATATTCTCGAAATATTTATGGAACCTGAAAGTATCCAAAATAAACTGCCTTTGTACAAAATGCTGAGCGAAAGCGAAGACGCTCTGAGAAAAAAAGCCGAACTTCTGATAGATATGATCTCGGACGCCAAAACAGGCAAAACTTTTTACTATGAACCAGATTGGGCTTATGCCGGCTGCGGAAGCGCTCCGGAAAAACGAATTCCTTCAATAGCGGTAAAATCGCTTTTTAAGAATAAAGCAGACAAATTCGTCGCTTTTTTAAGAGACAGGGAAACGCCGATATTTGCAAGAATAAAGCAGGGAAAAGTCTGTTTTGACATGAGAACGGTTTCGCAAGACGAACTAAAACTAATAGCCCAAGCTATTAAAGACTGGGACGCCGAAAATCTATAAAATCAAAGGAGATAAACGAGCTATGATAGATCTTATTAAAAATTACTCTACTATGGGAAGAAGAATTAAAAAAAGCGTCATAAGAGAGCTGCTGTCTCTTACAAGCAAGCCCGGTCTAATTTCTTTTGCGGGAGGTCTGCCGTCCGGAGAGCTTTTTCCCGTAGACCAGTTGCAAGATATTACCAATCAGCTTTTTAAAGATAAACCTGAAGTTATTCTTCAGTACGGAGCTACGGAAGGATACATGCCTTTGCGAGAAGAAATCGTCAGACTTATGCAAAACAAAGGTTACGATATTACGATTGAGAATATCCTCATAACTTCGGCGTCTCAGCAAGGGATAGACATGACCGCTAAATTATTCGTAGATCTGAGCGACCCGGTTTTCATAGAGCTTCCAAGCTATCCCGGAGGCATAGGTTCCCTAGCTTCCTGCGGAGCGCATTTCGTCGGGATCCCAATAGACGACGAAGGAATACGAACCGACTTCCTTGAAGAAAAACTAAAAACGATGTCAAAAGACGGGGAACATTATAAACTGATATACGTTATTCCGGATTTCCAAAATCCTTCCGGAGTCACAATGTCGTTAAAAAGAAGAGAAAGACTCGTAGAATTATCTCATATTTATAACTTTTTAGTAATTGAAGATACGCCTTACAGAGACTTGAGGTATGAAGGAGAGGCTATGCCGTCGTTATTCCAGCTTACTGAACCCAGCAACGTAATATCCCTTCACTCGTTCTCAAAAGTTCTTGTGCCCGGATTCCGTCTCGGATGGATATGCGCTCATCCAAGTATAATAAAGAAATTGGCGGTATTCAAACAATCGATAGATTTATGCACTCCATATTTTAATCAGGCTATAGCGGCGGAGTATCTGAGAAGAGATCTTTTACAGGAACATATAGACGAAATACTTCCGGTTTATAAAGCAAAAAGAGACGTCATGCTTAACTCCCTAAGCGAATTCATGCCGGACGAAATAACTTGGACTCATCCCGAAGGCGGCCTGTTCCTCTGGGTCAATCTTCCTGAACATATGGATGCGGAAAAATTCTTCTATGAAGCAATCAACAGAAAAGTCGCCTACGTTACCGGTTCGGCTTTCCACTTCGACGGAAGCGGAGGCAATCATATGAGGCTAAATTTCTCATATCCTACGGAAGAAGAAATCAGAATAGGAATAAAAAGGCTTGCGGATTTACTTAAAGAAAAATTATAATCTTGAAGAATGCTGCGCGTAAAAACGTAAAAATTAGACAATAAAAAATGAAAATCCCGCAAAATCGAAACGTCGGGATTTTCATTTTTTATAAATATTACTGGCAAGTTTTTCGGAAAACTTGCCAGTAATATTATCGTTTTACTTTCTACTGTTCTTCGTTAAATTGGATAATTTGTACGCTTTCTTCTTGATGGCGTATATCTTCGTCGTAAAAGAGCAGATTTTTATATTTTCTATTTTCATAAAGATCAAGCTGATCGTCTTTATGTCCCGGTTTAGAAGGATCGCCTATAAATTCGCCTGAACCCGGAGGAACGACTCCTACTCCTTTAATCCAAAATCTGCTGACTTCCCACATCAATATGGCGCTAGCCCTATTTCCGGCGTAAAACCGTTTCATTTCCTGGCTAAGTTCGCTTTTCGGATAAGGACCTTCATAATTTTGCATTGGCAAAGCAGTTTTCCATGCATCCATATCGTCGCCGTATTCAGCTTTTAAATTAGAAACGGCATTAAGCAATGCGGCTACGGCAGCTTCTGAAGACGAACTGTCTTTTAAAAAATTATAAGGAAGAATCACGTCGCTGAGCACGTTATAAATAAACGGGGCTCCGTATTCGTTTATCGCGTAATGAGCAAAGTCCCCGTCAAGCTCGGGACAAACGCGTTTTGCGAACTCTTTCATCCATTCATGGAAAATAACGCCTCCCGGAGGCAAAAAGACGCCGTCTTCAGAAATAACCGGGCGGTTATCCCAATCGCCGATAAGCCCGGAAGCTTCGATAACGTCCGCATCCTCAGAAGAAGACAATTTCTCAACTAAGAGAGATTTAATATTCACAGCGTATATATCCGTATATGATATAACTCTATCAATAACGTCTAAATCGCCAAAAGTAAATTTATCGTTTATATCAATATACCGGCGTATCGCGTCCACCCTATTCTGACTGCCCCATAAATAACTTTTTTCGCCGTTATTCCAATCATGAGAAGGCTTTGAATTCCAATCGGCATAAAATCCTCTGGATGGAAGTCTGCTCTCAGGGAGTTCGTTAAACGGGAGAAAACCCTGCCATTCGGTTTGTCCGGTCCCATAAGAAGGAATCCTTAAATCGACGCCATCCGCTCTAACTGGATATTTGCCCGAATGAAAATATGCCGGCTGATTCTTTTGATTTATATAAAAAATATTAGCCGAAATAGGGTAATTTCTAAAAGCTTCGATAAAGGCGTCGGTAGTATAACTTTTCAAGGCGTCGAACGAATTCATCCAAGAAGAAGCCAAATCGGAATAGGAAACGGAAGTTCTCTTAGAATAAGCCACAGGATTTTTAGGGTCTGAAAGGTCCGTCGATACTATTATTCCGTTAAGCGTTTCTAAAACTTCGAAAGATACCGGATCGGAGTCTTTAACGTTTATGGTATACGTTTTCTTCGATATATCCTTCCATTCGTCGTTATATCTATACTGAGACAAATTTTCAGGATTCAACATTTCAATATAATAATCCGTCTGATTATCGTTTCCTCCCGTTAACGTCCAAGCTCCGAATTCATTCTGAGCGATCAAAAGCCCGGGAATACCAACCGACTGAATACCGGCGGCGTGTATTTCCTTAGAATGAAGCGAACATTCATAAAGAAAAGACGGATCTCCAAAGCCGAACGAAGGTCCGGCCAGCAGCATAGAATTTCCGCTTTTACTTTTTGAAGCGGCTAAAGCCACGGCATAACTCCCTATTCCATAAGGAATACCAAATTCCGACGTCAGTTTTTGAGAAAATCTTACTTCCCTATCGACGTTGGCATAAGCTTCTTCGGCTCCTCTAAAATCAAACTTCGAAAAGTTTCCGGCTACTGTGCCGGCAAGTGAATCGCCGGTAAAAACTATACTGTTAAAAATAAGAGTTCCATCTATCTGGCCATGATTTTGAATAAGTTTTTTCAAAAGCATAGCGTTTACAAGTTCCTGTTTTGAGTCGTAAATATATTTATGACGCGCAAAGTATACTCTGAAAACGTCCGTTTCCGTCCACTTTACGGGTTGCACGCCGTATTCGGCGAAGTCTTCAGGCAAAGTACCCTCAGCTTCGACTTCGGCTATGCGAGCGTTAATGCCTTCGGCAAAAGCTCTGAATAAATTCTTTTGCTCAGGATTAAAACTTTTTACGAATAGCCTCAATTCGTCTCCGGAAGGAAAATATCTCAAATACATTTTATCGGCGTCTATATAATCGGCTCCCAAAGATTCGCTCATTTTCCCCGACGAGGAAAGACGAATCATCTCCAGCTGAAAAAGTCTGTCGCATGCCTGAGCGTACCCCTGGCCAAACGTCAACCCTTCTTCAGAAGAAGCGTAAATATGAGGAACGCCATAACTATCTCTAGATATTTTAACTTCTTCTGCGAAAACGAACGCAAAAGAGCAAAAGAACACTGTCGTCAATATTACGGCAAAGCGCTTAAGCATAAATCCTCCAATCACAATTTATTGCCATTATTGGCAAAATCGCTTAAAAATTGATAAAGAAGTCTTACTCCCACGGCAGTCGCTCCCTCCTTAGGCACATAAGGATTACGAACGTAAAGATGAATAGAAGCGTCGATAGTAGCCGTTCCAGCTATGTCTATATGAGCCCATTTAGTCTGTCCCGTAAATTCTTTCAAGAACATTCCGGCAGTAATAGTAGAAGCGCCTCTACCTCCGCTGTTCTCAAGATCCGCGACGTCGCTTTTAAGCTGCATAGCGTACCCTTTATAAAGAGGCAGTTCCCAGACTCTTTCGCCGCATTTTTCGCCGGCTTCTTCAATGGCTTTAATAAGAGCCGGATCCGTGCCCATTATGCCTGACAAATGATGGCCTAAAGCTACTACGACTCCTCCCGTCAAAGTGGCGATGTCTATCATATACTCAACGCCTTTTCTTCTAGTCCATGTAAGAGCGTCCGCGAGAAGAAGGCGTCCTTCGGCGTCCGTGCTTACGATTTCTATCGTTTTACCTTCTAGAGATCCAATAATATCTCCCGGCTTATAAGAATTTCCGGAAATCATATTTTCCGCCATAGGCATAACGGCGACGCAATTAACGGGCAGAGCTAATTCGGCGGCGCTTTTGACGGCTCCTAAAACGGCTCCTGCGCCTCCCATATCGCAATGCATACGCTTCATAGACTCTCCGGGTTTAATATTATAGCCTCCCGAATCAAAAGTAACGCCTTTTCCAACGAGGCCTATCCAAGGAGCTCCAGGTTTACCCTCATACGATATTTCAACCAGTCTCGGAGGAGAACAAGAAGCGGATCTTCCGACTGCGTAAAAAGCTTCCATTCCCTCCTGTAAAATTTGTTTTTCGTCTAGAACGGTAACTCTAACGTTAAGATCTTTAGTCTTTTCAATAGCTGTCTCGGCAAATTTTTCAGGCGTCATAAAGCTGGCGGGCTCGTTAACGATATCCCTTATAAAATTAGCGTTCGAAGCGACCGTATATCCCTCGGCAAAACCTAATTTTAACTCGGGAATATTGTCTCCTTCGCTATCGGCGATTATCAGTTCTTCTATTTTGCTTTTATATTTAGCCGCCGTGCTTTCACTCATATATTTCGTAAATTTATAAAGGCCTAGAATGACTCCTTCCGCGATAGCCCGAGCGCTTTCCTTAGGAGTAATTCCATAGGTGGTAAAACTATCTACCGCCAAAGATTTAGCATGTATTCTGCGGCAATTCCTAGCGGCTATAGCTACGACGCTCCTGATTCTGTTAAGAGTAAGATCGTCTCTTTTTCCCAGACCGACTAGAAGTACTCTTTGAGCTCCTATTCCGGTAACATGAAGAGTCGCAAACTCTTTAAATTGTCCTCTAACTTCCCCGGTAGAAAGGAGTCTTCCTATTTGGCCGCCTAAAATTCTATCGAGCCATGCAAGCCGGCCTGACAGTTCCTTCTCCCCTTCAAAAACAGTTACAAGAAGCATTTCAGCCCTTAAATCTTCCAAAGGGCTAACAGTTGTAACTAAATTCATTTAAAGCCTCCCATTTTAGAACAAATATCTACAAAAAACACAAAAAATTCCCGTATTTTTTGAAAGTTAAATTTCTATTATATATAGGATTTTCCCTTTAAAGGAATAAAAGCCTTAGCGCAAGAATTTTTAAACAAAGTTAAAGAACGAAAGGTTTAAGATATGAACGATAATAAATCTGCGATAGGAACATGCGGTTCTTATTGCGGTTCATGCCCTATTGCGATAGCGTATGACAAAGGCATAGAATACCAAAGAAAACTCTCTAAATCCTTATCTTCGCAAATGAACAAAAATTTCAGCGTAAACGACGTTCAATGCAAAGGGTGCCGCGATGCCGCAAAAGATAGGCACTCTTGGGCTTTCAGATGTAAAATCAGAAAATGCGCTTCGGATAAATCGCTGAAAAGTTGCGCGGAATGTTCCGATTATCCTTGCGAAAAACTCCTTTCCATGGACGGCATATACGAAGGGCTTTTAATAAAACAACTCGACGAATACAAAGAGCTGGGACCTGACAAATGGCTTGAATTAATGCAGGAAAGATGGAAATGCCCAAAATGCGCCGAAGCTATAGAATCTTCCACAAAAAAATGCGGAGTATGCAATATCGACTGCTCTCAACATGTAAATGCAACTTTTGAACAGAAAAAGAATTAAGGCAGGTGTAAAATGCAAAGTTCTTTACAACCCGGCATGACTCTTCAGGGAAAATACAAAATTTTACAAAAAATAGGCAAAGGCGGAATGTCGTTCGTTTTTAAAGCGTTTTCTATAGCTCGAAACAAAGAGTGCGCTTTAAAAGAAATGCAGGACCAATATTTAGATCCGGAATCCAGAGATAAAATAATAGTTCAATTTATGAACGAAGTAGTCACGCTTAGAAAGCTAAATCATCCTGGAATTCCTTACGTTTTGGAAACGTTTGAAGACAACGGAAAATACTATATAGCAATGGAATATGTGGCGGGATGCTCTTTAGAAGACGTCATAGTAGAATCGCCCGAGCTGCCGACTCAAGAACAAGTTTTAGGAGTAATATGGCAGATCGCAGATATTCTTACGTATCTGCACAACCTTCCGGAACCGGTCATTTTAAGAGATTTAAAACCTTCTAATATTATGGTCACTCCGGAAGGAAAAGTTCAAATAATAGATTTTGGCATCGCGAAGATTTTTGATCAGGGAAGAGCAAGCAGAACAATGGCAAAAATCAAAGGCTCCGGCAGCAGCGGTTTCGCTCCCCCGGAACAATACGGAGCGGCCGGAACTGACAAAAGAACCGATATCTACGCTTTCGGAGCGACGATATACTATATGCTCACCGGCATAATACTTCCCGATTCGGTAGACAGAATATTAACCGGCGGAAAAATAGACCCTGTTAAAAATTATAACCCTACCGCTACTGAAGCGATGCAGAAAATGATAGAAAAAATGGTTCAGCTGAAACCCGGAGATCGCTTTCAGAGTATCGAACAAGTCAAAGAATATCTAGTAAACAACGGAATGAAAGGAGAATATCCAAAACTTAAACCTCCGGCGCATAATGAGGAAACGGCTATCTCCAATCCTATTTACGCGGAAAATTCATCGGAAGACCTCGAAGAAGAAAAAGACTCGGGAATATATTTGCCGAAACAAATTTACAAGAAAAAGACTTCGGCTTCAACCTTTCAAACCGACGAACAACGCGATCCGGAAAGCTCTTCATCTTATCAAAATTCAGCGAGACAACCCATAAAATCATCGGAGGAATCCGGAGGTTCAGGAGGCATCGCTGACGCGCTAAAACAAGCGAGAAAAAAACAAGAGTCCGATCCGGTCCTTTTTTCGGCTGTTCTTGAACCTACAAGGAAACTAAATAAAGCGACGCTGGATAAGTTTCTGACAGATTATCAAAAACCAGAAACTTTCCCCGCTCCTTCTTTGCCCGTTCAAGAAGAATCCCCGGCAAAACAAGCTCTTATCAAAACTGCGGAAGAAGCCAGACAGGAACCTACTCCGGGTCTAACCGCTATTATTATTCTAAGTACAATTATTTTTTTGATCTTAGGAATTCTGGCATATATAACAAAAGATTTTTGGCTAGTGGATCCAAAGCCGGTAAAAGCTGTCGACGAGATAGCGGCAACCGAAACGGCTTCCCCCGCAGCCCCTGCCCTTCCGCCTAAACCTTATATTGAAAAAACTACGGAAGGAGAAATAACTTCTATAGAAATTCAGCAAGGAATTTTCAAACTAAGAATTCAAACTGACAACGGTTTCTTAGCGTTAACGATCGATAAAAAACAAGCTCCTGAAAACTTAAAAGCGGGCGCAGAAGTAAGCGCGTCTTATAAAGTGCCAAATAAAAAGCCTAATCCTCCGTTTGAAATAATAACGCTGGAAATCTTGAAAGAGGCCCCGGTGTCAACGCCTCCGCCTCAGCAAGAAACCAGTCCGAAATACGACCAAAGTATTGCGGAGCCTCCGTATAGAGAAGCTCCGCAATACAGTCGGCGAGAGCCGGCTCCGCCTCCGCCCATCCAAGACTCAGCCGATTTACCGGAACCGTCGGGAGGCAGTTTTACTCAGCAAAGAGAAACAAACTATTAATAAAGATATATAAAAACTTAAACTACCGAATATGATTTAGTTTTTAGCCTCTTTGAGCGATAAATGACCTCTTCGTCTATAAAGCGCGGACGAGAATTGCGCCCGTTTTGCAATAAAAACCTTGGGACATACGGAATATCTCTCGCTTACATTAGAACATTGGCGATATCGCATGAAAATCGACTTTTTAGCCAAGAGCGCAAGAAAAGTCCCGCCTATTTAAACTAAAGAGAATTTCGCCTGTATTTAGGAAGCTTTACGTTTAAAAGCATATTTATAATGTGAAAGCTTCCTAATTGTATTTTTCATAAACTTTTGAATTAGCTAAAAAAGTTCTAAAATTAAAAGGATTTATATTTCCGTTATTGAAACTTCTAAATTACAAATTTAGTGAAAAAATGCACAATTTCTAGTTTAAAATATTTTAATTATTAAGGAGTAAGTTCGATGAGTTCAAAAACGATTTTTCTTGAGAAAGTCGACGCTATTGTAGACAGCGTTGGAAACGCTCAGTCTAATCTGATTGCAATCCTTCAGCATATTCAAGCGGAATATAACTACCTTCCGGAAGACGCGATCATACGGATAGGAGTAAAGATGGGAATATCTCCGGCAACCGTTTACGGCGTCGCTACGTTTTATAGTCAGTTCAGCCTTGATCCTAAAGGAAAATATCAAATAAAATGTTGCGACGGAACCGCTTGTCATGTTCGCGGTTCAATGCCAACGCTGAACGCTCTGAAAGCCAAACTGGAACTCAAAGACGGGAAATTCACGACTGAAGACGGACTATTCTCCGTAGAAACCGTCAGTTGCCTTGGCGCTTGCGGACTTGCTCCGGTAATCGTAATCAACGATAAGGTTTATCCGAAAATAACTCCGGAGGCTGTTAAAATTATCATAGATACTCTTATAAAAGAAGATAGAGGAGAGTAAAATAATGCAATCAAACGAATTGAAAATAAAAAAAATGCAAGATGAGGCGAAACAAAAAATAGCCGCTCAGGGGTTAAGAGTCTTCGTATGCGCCGGAACAGGTTGCGTCGCCAACGGCTCTCTCGAAATAATAAAAAAACTCAGAGAAGCGGGGATCGAAGCGTCTTCAATTCAATCCCGGAAAACTACGGTCGTTCCTACGGGTTGCCATGGCTTCTGCGAGCAGGGAGCTTTGATGATTATACCCGACTTGCATATAACTTACGTTAAAGTCAAGACAAGCGACGTAGACGAAATTATAGAAAGCATACGATCCGGCGTTCCGGTAGAAAGACTTCTTTACACGGATCCGGAGACGCATGAAAAAATAAAAAGAAGCGACGACATACATTTTTACGCTAAACAGCACAGAACGTCACTCTCAAACTGCGGACATATTAACCCGGAAGATATAACGGACGCTATAGCGCTAAGAGGATACGAAGCTCTGGAAGACGTCGTTAAAAATAAAACGCCGGAAGAAACGGTAAAAATCATTACTGATTCCGGCTTAAGAGGCAGAGGAGGGGGAGGATTCCCAACGGGCCGCAAATGGATGTTCACCCAAACAGCTCAATCAGACAAAAAATATGTAGTATGCAACGGTGACGAAGGAGATCCCGGAGCGTTCATGGATAGGAGTGTTATGGAAGGCGATCCCCACAGGCTTCTGGAAGGAATGGCTATAGCCGGATACGCCATAGGAGCGGACGAAGCGTATATATACGTAAGAGCAGAGTATCCCTTAGCTATTAAAAGACTTAGAATAGCGATAAAACAAGCCGAAGAACATAATCTTTTAGGCAAAAATATACTGGGAACGAACTTCAGTTTCACAGTTCATATAAAAGAAGGAGCCGGCGCGTTCGTATGCGGCGAGGAAACGGCCCTTATAGCGTCGATAGAAGGAGAACGCGGAATGCCAAGGCCAAAGCCGCCGTTCCCCGCAAATAAGGGTTTATTCGGGAAACCGACCCTTATAAATAACGTAGAAACTCTCGCAAACGTCCCTCTGATTATTCTTAACGGAGCCGAATGGTTTAGCTCTATGGGAACTAAAACATCTAAGGGAACTAAAACATTCGCTCTAACGGGAGAAGTGAACAATACAGGCCTCATAGAGGTTCCTATGGGAACGACGTTGAGAGAAGTAATTTTCGATATAGGCGGAGGCATAAGAAACGGCAAAAAATTTAAGGCGGCCCAAATAGGAGGCCCTTCCGGAGGATGCCTCACAGAAAAACATCTGGATCTGCCTCTAGACTACGATTCGCTTATACAAGCCGGAGCCATGATAGGTTCAGGAGGTCTTGTAGTCATGAACGAAGATACTTGTATAGTCGACGTCGCCAAATTTTTTATGAATTTTACGCAAAGCGAAAGCTGCGGAAAATGCGTTCCATGCAGAGAAGGCACTAAAAACATGTTGAAAATTCTCAACGATATCACTAGAGGCAAGGCGACGATGAAGGATCTTGATCTTCTTCAGGAACTTGCCGCCGACGTAAAAGCCGGATCCTTGTGCGGTTTGGGAAAAACAGCTCCAAATCCTGTTCTCTCTACTCTTAAATATTTCTATGACGAATATGTGGCGCATATAAAAGACAAAAAATGTCCCGCGGGCGTATGTTCAGCTTTAAGAACCATAGTAATAGACAAAGAACTGTGCAGAGGCTGTACGAAGTGTTCCAGAAACTGTCCTGCCGGAGCTATTTCAGGAGAAGTAAAAAAACCGCATGAAATAGATCAGTCAAAATGTATAAAATGCGGAGCCTGCCTGAAATCCTGTCCTTTTAAAGCAATAAAGGAGGTTTAATCTAATGAGCGACAATAATAAAAAAACGTTATTCGTAGAAGGAAAAGAAGTAGAATTTACCGACGAAAAAAACCTTCTTGAAGTTATACGCAAAGCCGGATTTCAAGTTCCGACGTTATGTTACAGACCAGACTTAACATCTTTCGGAGCTTGCCGCATGTGTATCGTCGAAATCGAAGGCAGAGGGATACAATCAAGCTGCACTATGCCTCCTGAACCGGGGCTTAAAATTCGGATCAACACGGATACCGTCAGAAGAATAAGGAAAATGGTTCTAGAGCTTTTATTGGCTAACCACAATAGAGAATGCTCTACCTGTTCTCGTTCGCACAATTGCGAACTCCAAAAGCTTGCGAATTTATATGAAGTAAACGAAATAAGATTCCCGGGCAAAAAACGTCTTGAAGAGCTCGACGACACTAATCCTTCTATTGTTAGGGATCCCAACAAATGCATACTTTGCGGAGCATGCGTAAGAGCCTGCGCGGAACGTCAAGGGCTGAGCATACTTTCCTTCGCCGGCAGAGGCTCTAAAACTATAGTTACCCCGGCTCTTAAAAAGCATCTGGCTGAAGTAGACTGCGTAAACTGCGGTCAATGCGTCGCGGTATGCCCCGTAGGAGCTCTTACTATCAAGTCTGATATAGAGAAGGCTCGCGCGCTTCTCAACGACAAGACAAAAACGGTAGTATGTCAGATAGCTCCCGCAGTAAGAGTCGCCGCAGGCGAAGAATTCGGTCTGGCTCCGGGAGAAAACGTCATAGGAAAACTTGTCGCCGCTCTGAGAATAATGGGATTCGACAAAGTCTACGACACTAATTTTTCCGCGGATTTGACTATTATGGAAGAAGGAACGGAAATAATAAGGAGACTTGAAAAGAACGAACGTCTTCCGCTTTTCACAAGCTGCTGTCCTGCCTGGGTAAAATATGTGGAAACTCAACATCCAGAATTGATAGAGCATCTTTCTACCGCAAGGTCGCCACAAGCTATGTTCGGATCTCTTGTAAAAGACATAGCCGTAAATAGAGACGGAATAAAACGAGAAAACTTCAAAATAATATCTTTCATGCCATGCACAGCAAAAAAAGCGGAATGTCAGCGCGAAGAATTTTCCGTAGACGGAGAAAGAGACGTGGACGTCGTTCTTACTACTCAAGAACTTATCAAAATGTTAAAAGGCTCCGGCATTAACTTAAAAGATCTTGAGCCGGAAACTCCGGATCTGCCTTTCGGATCGTACAGCGGCGCAGGAACTATATTCGGAGCTTCAGGAGGAGTAGCCGAAGCGGCGTTAAGAACCGTTTATGAATTTACGACGGGAAAAACGCTTGAAAACGTTGATATCAAAGAAACCAGGGGATTAAGTACGTCAAAAGAACTGACGGTAGATCTAAACGGGACAAAAGTTAAAGTAGTCGTAGTCAACACTCTCAAAGAAGCTGAAAAAATGCTTCGTAAAGTTATCGATAAAACGGCCGACTTCCAAATTCTGGAAGTAATGGCCTGTCCGGGAGGATGCATAAGCGGCGGCGGACAGCCTATAAGCTGCAACGAACCCGGAAAAGTCGAGAAACGAGCCAAAGGACTTTACGACGAAGACTCGTCGCTACCAATACGAAAATCGCACGAAAATCCGGAAATAAAAGCTATATATAAAGAGTGGCTGGAAAAGCCGGGAAGCGAAAAAGCTCATAAACTTCTGCATACCGTATATATCGACAGATTCGAAAATTGTTATAAAAATCTCAAATAAAATACTTACAAAGGCTGCCGCTAGTTATATTTTATACGTTGCGGCAGCCTGATATTTTCAATAAAGGAATACCGTCTGAAAAATGGCAAAAAAACGTCTGTCAATACCAACTTTAAGAAGACTTCCTCTATATTACAACATTGTTCGGCATGCCGTAGATATGGGCGAACAATATATATCAAGCTCCAATATAGCCGACGTCCTTAATATAGATCCGACGCAAGTTCGTAAAGATATAGCCGCCATAGGATACGGAGGAAAGCCAAAAATAGGATTCAATACAAAGGAACTCGCCGAATATCTAAGAACGTTTTTAGGATTTGATAAACAACGCAATATTATAATCGTCGGGGCAGGCAACTTAGGCATCGCGCTTGCCAAATACGAAGGCTTTGCCAATCAGGGCATGAAAATTAAAGCGTTGTTCGACGTAAATCCTAATATGGTCGGAGCTCATATCGCAGGCAAAGATATTTTATCAATGGACGAATTGGAATCTTATATTAAGGATAACGATATAAAAATAGTAATACTTACAGTTCCGGCAAAAGCGGCGCAAAACGTAGCGAATAAACTTTTCTCATACGGGATCGAGGCCGTTTGGAATTTCGCTCCCGTTAATATATCGCATCCTAGAAACGTTTTGGTATGGAATCATGACCTAGTGGCAAGTTTCGTGACGTTTCTGCAGCTTATTCCGGGCAGTCCGGGAGCGGCGTCAGACATTTTTTCATGCGTCAAAGATCCCGAAAGTATTTGCAAAAACTGCGACGACTGCGCATATACTAATTACGGTAAATTTTCTAAAGAATAAAAATTATCAAGAATTTTTTTAGCTGCCACAACGAAGCTTCGAAAGCTTTTTCCTATTTTTCTTCGTCAATCTCCAATCCGCAAATCCCGCCTGTTTGCAAAATTATTTCAAACTTAATTCGAAGCGCAAAACGACGTTCTGCCAATTTATTTCCTTGTTTTTTTACAAATCACAAATCGCGATAGCGCTTACGCGCTTAAAATATCAAAGAAAATTGCTCATATTAGTCAACAAAGCCGCCGTTCAAGCAATTCCAAAGTAAAAGTATGAAGGATTTTATTTTTATAAAGAAGAAATTGTTTTAGGATAGTTCTTTGACGTTTTTGTCAAGTCAATCGGAAATTTTTACGTTACGGAGAAATATATGAACGCAAGCGAACCGTTAATAGCAGATAATTTTTTTTCCGAATTTAACGCTTCTATGAGCGACTATTATATAGAAGCTAAAAATCTTTCAAAAAAGCACAAACATTATTTTATAGGACAAGAACACTTTCTAGGAGCTTTCCTTTTAAATAAAAATTCTATAATCAGAAAATATATTAACCAACCTAAATGGAACGCAAAGAAAAAAGTTTCCGTTTTAATGCAGCAAGCTTATCCTCAATTCAAAAGCGAACCCAGATGGTGGAAAGAATACGGATATTTTGTAACTCCAAGGATGCAGAATACCTGGAACGAAGCGATAACCTCTACTCAATTTAATACTCCTATAGAAGTTTATGAAATTCATATATTAAACGCTCTGTTTAAAAGCATTAATCTTCCCATCAAAAACTGGATGGAATCTGAATCTCTATATAACTCAAAATCTATAAATATTTTTTTAACGAAGGAAACCGAACTTTTCAAACAAGGGGACGCAAACGTTACGCCGGATAAAGAAGAAAAAACTCTGCATGTCAATCCTTTTAATATTTTGAATAACCTATTCAGTAAAAAAGATAAAAATTTAGAGAATGCGACTGCTAACGCAGAATTAAATCAAGCAAACAGCGTCGAACTTAACGAACAAGAATCATACGAAGCCGCTGCGGTCGAAATAGAGCCGACTAAGCCGCCGCAAGAAGAAACAACCGAACCTGCGTCTACGGATCTTCATACCGAAAGTAATCCGGAGCCTCATGAGGAAGAACAAAACAGAACTCTAAATATAGGAGACCAATACACTTATTCAGAAAAAGAATTAATAAACAGAGGCATGCCTCAGCATATCTTCGAAGGGTTCTTAAAGCTTTTCGAGCAATATGGGCCGCTGCCGGAACGACTTGTATATAAAAAGAAAAAAATATACTTTGAAGAATTAATATATTCTTCTTTAACTCAGGAAGAATACGAGACTGTTCTGGAAGATTTATCTTCTTCTATAAAAGCGGCTTTAGCCAGATCTCCTTTTAGAAGTTCGTCAGACGCGCCTCCTCAGCGCTCTCTATTTAAAGCGAAAAGCCAACATCAGGAGGAGCAAGCGCAGCAGACAGAGCTAAGTCGGCAGGAGGAGCAAGAGTTGCAGACAGAGCCGAATCGGCAGGAAGAGCAAGAGCTGCAGACAGAGCCGAATCGGCAGGAAGAGCAAGCGCGGCAAACAGAGCCGAATCGGCAGGAGGAGCAAGCGCAGCAGACAGAGCTCAATCGGCAGGAAGAGCAAGCGCAACAGACAGAGCTCAATCGGCAGGAGGAGCAAGCGCACCAGACAGAGACGAATCGGCAGGAGGAGCAAGCGCAACAGACAGAGACGAATCGGCAGGAGGAACAAGCGCAACAGACAGAGTTCAATCGGCAGGAGGAGCAAGCGCAACAGACAGAGACGAATCGGCAGGAGGAGCAAGCGCGGCAGACAGAGACGAATCGGCAGGAGGAGCAAGAGAGGCAGACAGAGCAAGAAGAGTATGATTCTTCTACAAAGATACTTCCTAAAGATATTCGTAGTTCAGAAACTACTATATTAAGAAAGGAACGTCAATTCGAAAAAGGCATCAAAGCTTCAAACGAACACAGCAAGCTAAGAGAAGCGGTCAATAAAATTAAATTCATACCCGGAACTTCATCGGTAGCCTTATACAGAAAATTCAGAGAACATACGGATATTAACGCGATTATTCAAAATTCAAACCAGTATCTTGCAAAAACTATAGACACATTGCAAGAAGGTTTTCACTGGAGCGAAATGTATGAAACAATGCCGGGAGGATCGGCGGCTCAAAATTCAAAAACGCTTAAACCTGAAGCCGAAATGATTAAAATCGGCGTAATGAGTAAAAAAGCATAATAGGAGAAAACGATGAAGTGTACTCTTGAAATAGTAAGCGGCATATACGACGGATTGATCTTCGACTGCGATTCTTTTCCTATTAAGATAGGCAGATCTCCTGAAGATAACGAAATCGCTATTCCCTATGACGATACGGCGTCAAGGGATCATGCCGAATTAACATACGATGCCGGCAGAGTATATATAGACGATTTGAGAAGCATGAACTCAACGTTTGTAAACGGAACCAAAATAGGCGGTTCCATAGGCAAAAGAAGCCTTAACGACGGAGATTTAATAAAAATAGGAGAAACCTATATAAAAGTCACTATGTAAAAATTAATTACAATAAAATATAAAAATCGATATAAATCAGGGGTTGGCGTGATTAAGCCAACCCCTGATTTATATCGATTAACCCCGCTTTACTAATCTCGACGCATTCAGCCTATTTACTTAGCGGCGTCAAGAATTTTTATTGCTTCTACGGCAGTTTTTATAGCGTCTTCTACGCCTAATCTCTTATCTACTATAGGAGCGTCCTTATATGTCAAACCTATAATCGCCAAAACTTCCCCTACTCTTACCCGTCTTATCTGCGAAATAACGAATAAAGCGGCGTCCTCCATAGAAGTAGCCAAAACGTTTGCTCTCTCCCAAGCTTTCCACAAATTCTTATTTTCTTCCGCTATAGGAAGGGCCTCGTCTCCTTCTATAAAGAACGCGTCTTTACAGTGACAAACTCCGGTATGAGATTTAAATCCAAGTTTTCTAGCGGCTTCGCGCAAAGCTACGGTAACGTCTAAATCAGGCACCGCAGGAAAGCTTAGAGGAATATATTGTCTGGTAGTTCCTTCTTCTCTTATAGCTCCTGTAGGAATAACAAGATCTCCCAAATCAATAGAAGGCTGAAGACCTCCGGCAGTACCGACTCTTATAAAAGTATCCGCCCCTATTTTTACCAGTTCTTCCAGAGCTATAGCCGCGCTTGGGCAGCCGATACCGGTAGAAGTTACCGAGACCTTAATATCTCCCACGTAGCCTGTATAAGTAGTATATTCCCTATTTTGAGCGACTTTCTCCGCCTTGTCCAAAAAACTTGCTATAACCGGAACTCTTCCAGGATCTCCGGGAAGAATAACATAGCGCCCGACGTCGCCTTTATCAAGTCCTATATGATACTGTTTAGCCATTTACAAACATCTCTCCTTATTTTATTGTCAACGACTTAATGACAGCTTATTTTCTGCCAAAAGCCAATAAAGCCTTTTTAAATCCGCCTTTAGGGGCATCTAAAATACCCGCTCCAATCTGACCTATGCCGGCTTTTTTATGCGCTATGCCGGTATTGATAATAGGAGTGATTCCGGTTTCCATAATCTTTCTTAAATCAAAGCCAAGAGGCGTTCCCATAAAGTCTAAAGAAGGAATAGTAAAATCTCTATGGCTTCCATATGTAATTTGATACATTTTCATAGTAGATTCTAAAGCCATAGACGCGCTTCCCCCTACAAACTTTACTATCGCGGGAGCCGCGGCCATAGCGACCGCACCTATGCCGGCAACTTCGGAAATAGTGCTATCTCCTAAGTCAGGATTAGAATCTGCTTTTGAAAAACCGGAAAAATAAAGGCCGTCAGGCATACCTGAAGGAGCCGTGAACCATTCGTCTCCTAAACCGGCGACTCTAATTCCGATTTCTACTCCATTACGGGCCATACAGTACAAAATAGTAGATTTTTCAATGCCTTTTATCGAATCTGCGGTAGCTTTACAAGAGGCCATCGACAAATTCAAATAAAAATGCGCGTTGCCGGCGATAAAATCAAAAATATCTCTTATATCGGAATAAGGAGTATCAGTTTTTAAAAGATAAGGAGTTATAACTTTTAAAAACTGTAAAGTGCCTCCTACATTTCTATTATGGCACTCGTCTCCCATTAACAGAGCCTGGGAAGTAATGTTCTTTATATCGATTCCTCCCGACAATTTTACGGCTTTTTTCAAAGCCGGGCCAAGCGTCGACTCCATCCACTTTAACCTTTTTAAAACTTCGGCGTCGTTGGCTCCAAACCTCAAAACTTTGCCTAGCCCCTCGTTTAAATTACAAAATCCTCTATTATTAAATGAGACGTTTTCTACGACAAACATATACATAGAGGCCGAAGTAACTCCGGCCATAGGTCCGACCGCGTTATGATGATGGCAAGAATCAAGACGTATTTTTCCTGACTCGACCAATTTTTCCGCTTCATTTAAGTTATCTGCAAGACCTTCGTATACTACGGCACCCAAAACGGCGCCTTTCATAGGACCGCACATTCTTTCCCAAGAAATAGGAGGTCCTGCATGTAATATAGTATGTTTATCCATATCCGGCAGGACTTCCGCGGCGGGAGCAAGATCGACCAATACGGGCGTGGAATTTATAAGTCTGTCGAGAGCTAACGAGTTAGCTTTCTCTACTTCTTCCGACTGAAGAGACGATAAAATCGATATAAGTTCCGGATCTCCTTCGCAAGGAGGTTTCCAATCTATATGATCAGTTTTTACGCCTTGTTCTTTAAGAGCTTCGCCGAATAAAGGCAAACCCATTGAAATAACGCTCGGACCGTTTTTAAGCAGATTATTTATATGAACTGACATGCAATATATATCCTTTCAAAAATTTTCCAGTTTATAAAGTTATTTTGCCTCTTCCGGCTACTAAGACGCAGAAGCGAGCCGCTTGAGCGTTGCTAGGCATAAGAATTACGCCAGCGTCTTCCAAAATTTTCTTCTGCTCAGCCAGCTTTTGAGGATCTCCTTCGCTTCCGCACACATAAGCGCAAACGACAAAATCGCGCCCTTCCTTTAAAGCTAAAGCTCTTTCCGATCTAATAACTTCCGCCAATTCGCCGGCGGGATTCATATGAGAACCGTATCCCAAAACGACGTCTAACAATATTACGGCCACGTCTTTTTGACGAACTTCCTTAATCAGCCTCTCCTTTCTTAAGGTAAAATCGATCATAGGATGAGGCATTCCTCTGGTAAATTCATCGTCTCCCATATCTACAAGCGAATGTTCTTTAGACTCTTTAGCGTCTTTAAGTTTTCTATCGGGATAAAGAGAAGCGTTAGACCACACGTTCCCAAAAGCCCGATTCAAAATCATCAAAGCCTCGTCGCAGAGCGTTCCTCCTGAATAAAGACCTCTTATATATTTCTGCTCTTCGTTAAGCGCGGCGACGGAACGGCATACAAGCTCGTCTATTACCTCTTTATCGTAAGAGAAGAGCGATTTTTTATACGGCGCGCCATATATAAGTTCTTCTAAAATGCCAACTTCGTCTTCAATAGTCGCGGCGAAACGAATGTTAGCGTAATCTTTCATGAGTTCTCCGTCTTTCATAAAACAGACTACTGCGGGTTTAGATATCCTTTCAAGCTCCTTAAGCATTTTATTAACGACTTTATCGCATGGAGGCTTTGAAATAACGGCTATAATTTTTGTCGATTCGTCTTCTCCCAACGCTCTCAACGCTTGCAGCAAAGCGATTCCGCCAACGGCCTCGGAAACGTCTCTGCCTCCTGTGCCTAAAGCGTGCGAAACTCCAATGCCTCTATCGGCGAGAAGAACCGTTAATTCTTGAATTCCGGTTCCGGAAGCTCCTGCTATACCTACGGGTCCTTGAGGTATAACGTTGGCAAACCCCAAAGCGGAACCTTTTATAATAGCGGTTCCGCAATCTGGCCCCATTACTATAACGCCTTTTTTCTCCGCCGCCTTCTTTAATGCGATCTCATCTTCCAAAGACACGTTATCGCTAAAAATCATTACGTTCATTCCAAGATTTACGGCTTTTTGAGCCTCATATCGCACAAAAGGACCCGGAAGCGATATAAATACGGTATTTGCGTCGTCATGATTTTGAAAAGCCGATTCGATAGTGGAATACGAAACGTTAACGCCTCCGGCATCCAATTTCACTTTTTTCTTCTCAAGCAAATCGTTCAAATATTCGAAAGCCTTTTTAAAATCTTCTTCTTTATCTGTGCCAAACGCCACTATAACGTCGTTCGCTCCGGCCGCTTCGCCCTCGTCGGCTAAAACGCAGGTTTCCCTCATCAAATCTTTATTGGGAAGAGTACCCATCATAACGGATACTTTTTCAAAGCCGAACTTTGATTTTATGTCGTTGGCAATCTGCATTAAAAGAACCGAATCATAAAATCGATTTTTAATAATATAATTGACAAGCATATACAAACCTCTTAACGTGTGATTTTTTTATAATAAGAACAGCCGAACAGAATACCGGCCGTAAAACCCATAACAATTTCCCTACCGGAAGAATAACCATGATTTAGAAAATAAGTTATAATTTCATCCTCAGTCAAAACGTAAGGACTAAGTCCTGAAGAGAACGCTTCGCCGACCAACAAGCGGAATAATTCTGAAATTTCCGAAGGATATTCTCCCGCAGCCGCTCTTAAAAGCAACTTCGAGCTAATTAAAGGAGCGTTTCCGGCTCCTAGTTCAATAAGATTAAAAAAATTATTCGGAATACAGTCCGGATAAAGTTCCGGAGATTGTTTTTTCAAGACGTGAAGCGCGCATAAAAAACCGGATAGCAAATCGTCTCCCGAAGGCGTAAATCCATATCCTAAACCTATGCTCGCATATATGAAATTCTTCAAAACATCATATTCAACCTTCATAAACGAACAATAGAAAAAATCTCTCCATATATCCGACAACCTGGCATAAACTGAATCTTGAATTCCTTCGCAATTTTTCTCGATAACCTTTCCGTCAGAGTTTAACGCAAAATTTATTAAAGAAGAAAACAATATTTTTTCCCTGGGACGGCAAAAACGCATAAATTTTTCCGCAAACAGTACAGAGTTAGAGATTAAAGAATCGATAGATATAGTCTTTAAATCAGAAAACAAATCCTGTTTCCACAAGCGGAAACAGGATTTATCAAGATTAAATTCGGCATATGTCAACTTATTTGAACGTCTGGAAAAATAGACCGAAGAACCTTCTGAAAAAATATCGAACAAATCGGAATGCGGAAGAGTTATACGACCGAAACCGGGCATAACAGATCTGTCGCAAAGCGTGATCAAGCTGCCGGAATTGTCAATAAGATTAACCGCCTTACGATGTACGGTCTTAATCTCCGCCGACCAATCCGACGAAAACAATAAAGCGTCGGCAGTAATATTAAAAATCAGCAAAACGACACGATCCGTTCGTCAACCATTATATCTATGCCTTCGTCATACCCGATTCTTTCGAAAGAAGCGGGAAGAACGTCGCCAAGACCTCTTTCTTCGACCTCTTCGGAAAAAACGAAGACTTTCAAATCCTTCAGCAGTTCGCTAGGCGCGTATAATCCGTCTTGTATAAGAAAAACTTTCGCGTTCGAATCCATAGCCGCATAAGAAACCGCGATATCTAAGCCGTTTTTATCTACGATATAAATAGCCACAAACTCAACCTTTCCAGGCGCACGATAAACGCCTAATCAAATTTAACGCCTCAAAAAGAAATTGTAAAATCAGAACCTTTTATAAGCTCGAAAATCTCCTGTCTAGCCATTATTTTAAACTCAGATTTTATTATATCTTGAGATAAGCCCGTTTTTTCCAAAGACTCTTTCTCGATAATTAAACCCATATTCATAACAGAAAACGCTTTAACATACTTTTCAAAATCTCTTTGATTAAGAGATTTAAGGGAAAACCAAACCCCGTCTCCAATTAAAACGATAGCAACATCATGCTTCACCAAAGCGTTTCCAACGCCCAAGGCAAAACGCAGACCTTCTTCGCAGAAGGACCCTGAAAACGGAGTGTGAGAAATAAAAATAAGTATTTTTTTGCCGTTTGCCATTTAACGCACCTCGATTTTTTTTACAAAGAAATACAAGTGTCCCGCTCTCCAATAATACCGGCCATCATTTCAGGAGACACGAACTTAACTCCGGATACATGATCCGAATTTTTAGAAACGCCTTTCGAAGCGGCGCAAACAGAGCAAATAAAAACTTCGGCTCCCATTTCAATCATTTCTGAAACCCTGTCTTTCGATAAAATTAAAGCTTCATAAGAATGTTGAAACGTAACTGAAGACAATACGGCGTCAAGCTCTAATATCAAAGACACTTTAAAACCTTTAGCCAAAGCGGATAAAACAAGACCGCAAAGAGTATTAAACCTTGATTCTGCTCCGGGCCTATTCTTAAATAAAAAAACGAAAGAATTCACTCTTAGTTACCCCCAAGGTTATTCTAATTTATTATTTTACCATAAAAATCACTTAATGAAAAGTCTTTCGCGTCTACTATAAATACTTTCTAAAATTCCAATAGCCGCCATATTAGAAATTAAAGCGCTTCCTCCGGAAGAAATAAAAGTTAAAGGCACTCCTACCACAGGCATAACTCCCAAAACCATACCTATATTTACAAAAACATGAAACCCTAGTAAACAAAAAACGCCTACTCCGGTTAAAAAACCAAATTTATCTTTAGATGATTTTATAATAAAAGCGCATCTATAAAGCAAAAAAACATATAAAAGTAAAACTAAGACGCAGCCTATAAATCCTAATTCCTCTCCTATAACCGAAAAAATAAAATCGGTGCTATGTTCAGGCACAAAATCAAGTTGAGTCTGAGTTCCTTGAAAAAGTCCCTTTCCAAAAAGTCCTCCGCTTCCGACGGCGATTTTAGACTGAGCGATATTCCATCCGGCTCCGGATACGTCAAGTTCCGGATTTATAAAAACAAGCAGCCTGTCTTTTTGATAATCGCGAAGAAGAAACGGAGACAAAGAAGATGCCGTAAGCAAGACAGATAAAAGTATCCAAGGCTTTATTCCCACAAAATACAGCATAACGAAAGCGGCGAAAACTATGACCAGAGAAGTCCCCAAATCAGGCTGAATAAAAATCAAAAACCAAGGAATAAATACCGTAAAAACTACTGAAACAATGGTAGGTCTGTCAATTTTATCGACAGACGCCAAAATTTTAGCCAAAGCAAGAACGACAATAAGTTTAGCGGGCTCGGAAGGTTGAAAAGTAAAACCGCCCATAGCGATCCATCTCTGCGCGCCCTTAGCGGAATGTCCCGCGAAAAAAACAAAAATCAAAAGAAATATATTCACGAGCGCTATAGGGGTCGCCAAACGGCCTAAAGCGTCGTAATCGCACGCTGCGAAAAGAACAAGAACGGCGCACCCAATCGCAAAGAAAACGCAATGTTTTAAAACAATATCGGATAACGGAAAAAACGAATCGGCCGCCGAGCTTTGAAGAACAAGCAAACCGAGCGAAAATAAAAGAAAAACAGGAACGATAATCCATATATCAAAACGTTTCCAAAAATTTTCTATCACATCGTCTCACCCATAGAAGTTAAAAAATGTTCTACAAGCTCAAAAGCCTCCCGTTCGCCGTCGAGCCAAACTACGTTAGAATATTTCTTAAACCAAGTCATCTGCCGCTTGGCGAACTTGCATATTTCGGAATACAACGAAGTTTTCATTTCGTCGTATGAAATACTTCCCGAAACGTATCTCGCTATCATTCTATATTCAAGTCCGAAAGATTCGAGACGCGAAATAGGAACGCCTCTCTCGATAAGTCCCTCGATCTCGGCGACCATTCCTTTTTGTAAGCGTTCTTCCAATCTGTTGAAAATTCTAAGCTTTAAAGTCTCTCTCGGGAGAGAAAGACCCAAAACGAGAAATTCCAAACCTAATTCCCTTTTATTTTTCATCGCGGATAAATTTCCAAGCCCTGAAAGCATAAGTTCAAGAGCTCTGGCTACTCTCCTGGGATTCTTTAAATCAACGAACGATTCCGCGTCGCTCTGAAGGGATATCAAACGTTCAGACGCTTCGCTTAACGATAAAGATAAGACATACCGCCTAACTTCCTCAGAAATTTGAACTTTAGCAAAATCTAAACCGTCCGTAAGCGAGCGAACGAAAAAACCGGTTCCTCCGGCTACGAAAACGCTGCGATTCCTTTCTGAAATGTTTTTTATAAGCGCCAAAGCGCAGCGCTGAAAATCGGCGGCCGAAAATTTTTCAATCGGATCTAGTATGTCAATCATCCAATGCCTTATGCCGGAAGAAACAAACGGGAAAATGACAGGAGGACAATCTATTGAGAAACTTGAGTCTAAAAATCCGGAAACTTTGCCGGTTCCTAAATCCATACCTTTAAAGATCTGCCTGGAATCGGCAGAAATGACTTCGCCGCCAAACTTCTCGGCCAACTTAACAGCCAAATCTGACTTTCCGCAAGCAGTCGGCCCTACAACCGCTACGCATTTAATTTTCATAATTTAATCAAACCTAACTTAAATACCGCCAATTGGTCGTTTAATTTTATCTTTTCTTCGAAGCGTTAAAGCAATCCTTTAATCCCGGTAAGACACATATTAATTTGTGTTTGCAACAGGCATATGTTAAAATAGAGTTGCAAGATTTTTAGTGGAGGTTTAAATGCAAAGATATATAACGACTTTTGCTTTAATCTGTATATTAGCTCTATTTTCAAACTCATGCGTTAACAAATCGGAGCGATTGTCCAAAACAAGTCAAAGCAAGCCGGAAATAGTTTACTCTAGCGTCGCGCCGGTTTTTTCCGAAAAAGATGAAAAACTTCAAGTTATAGCGGCGATACCAAACGGGAACGTCCTATCTTCGGAAGATCTTCAATCAGTCTCCGTTACGTTTAATAAACCTATGACGGCTTTATCGCCTTCTTCCGTTGAATTTGACGGTTCCGGCTATTTTTCGTTTTCCCCTCCTGTTAAAGGGAAATATTATTGGATTGGCACAGCGTCTTTAGCGTTCAAGCCTAACAAGCCGTTTGCTCCTGGAACGAAATATGCCGTATCGATATCTAAAAATATTAAATCGATATCGGGAGAAACTTTAGGAAACGATTACTCCTGGAGTTTCAACTCCTTGCCTCCGGCAATAGCAGGAACAATTCCTAAGAACGGCGGACAATTCGTATCGTCCTCTAAACCTCTTCAAATATGTTTTAATCAAAAAATAAATATCGACGAAGCGAAAAAAAATATCTTTTTATATCAGTTAAACGATAAAGGCGAACGAGAAAAAGCCGTAGACTATACTTTAAAACGCGCCGCCAAAAATGATTTAGTCAAAGATTCCGACTGGAACTTTGAACATTGCCTGCTTCTTTATCCTTCAAAAAATCTGGAATTAGACTCGCCATATTCTCTATGCATAGAATCGGGACTCAAATCAGGAGAGCTGTCTATGGAGAATACGACTGACGTAAAATTCCGCACGGAAAAAGAATTTAAATTTCAAGGAACATTATTAAAAGAGCCTCCGCCCGGAGAGAGTATTCAACTACAATTTTCAAATCCGGTAAGATTAAACGACTTAGTCAAGAACATAAAATTTGAACCGGAAACGAACTTCTCGGAAGATATGTCTTCAGGAAACTACGACACCATCAGCCCTCGAATATACGGATTGAACTTAAAACCTCGCTCCGAATATTTTATAATTTTAGATCCTGCCTTAAAAGATATCAACGGAAATCCTATCAAACTGGGACAAAATGAAAAATTCCGCTTCACTACGGGGGATTATCCTCCGACTCATTACATGAAAAACGGAAACGCCGTAGTTCTCCAGGCGTCCGACGCTTCTCTTCCGATATACGTGACAAATATTCCGTATTTAAATGTCTTCGTTAAAGAAATGACTATAGAAGACATACTTTCAATAACGCTTAACAACAAAAATATAGATTCCTACGTTAAATCGCATAATCCGAGTTACTTTACGATCAATACGGGATGCAGACTCAATGAGAAAAAACTGTTGAAAATTCCTATAAACAAATATTTAACTAACGGAAAAGGAACGGCTCTAGTATACGTTAAAACGCGTTCAAAAAATAAAAATGCCGAAGAAACGACCGATTACTCTTTAGCGCAAATAACTGATTTAACGATAAACGCTAAGCTATCTCCCGATTCCGGCTTAATAATCGTTACCGATAAAGCGAACAATCCGGTAGAAGGAGCTTGTATACGAATATTAGACAAAAATAACAAACTTATCTGGGAAGGAACTACGGATAAAAACGGGTGTTTCGCCATAACGGAAATATATTACGCAATGCGAGATAAGAAAATTGAAAATTTCTGCATATTTGCCTCAAAGGACAACGATTCCGCCTTCATAGCAGCCAACTGGGACTGGAATATTCCATTATGGGATCTCGGATATAAAATAAGCGATTTTAAATATGCCTCGCCATATAAAGCGTCAATTTTTACGGAAAAAAATATATATCGTCCGGGAAACTCGGTAAACATAAAAGGTATTGTAAGAGAAAAAACTGTTAACGGCTTAAAAATTCCCCGAAAAGTCGCCGGAGGCGAAAAAAATCCAAAAAAAATTAATTTTTTATTGCAAATATACGATTCCAGAGGAGAAAAAATCAAAGAAGAATCAATACTGTTATCGGAAATGGGAGCCTTTAACTTAAACGCGGCAATAGACAAAAACGCTCCTACCGGGGACTACAGCGTTCTATTGCTTACTGACGAAGGCGAAGGATCTCATATTATAGAAGCCGGAACTTTTAAGATTAAAGAATATGCGCCTTCAGAACTGGACACGGAAACGGTTCTTTCAAAAAAAGAATATTTCGGCGACTCTAATATATTTGGATCTGCCTCTGCCAAATGGTTCTTCGGTTCTCCGCTTGCAGACGGCAAAATAAGCTGGAATCTCACGGCGTATCCATACAATTTTATTCCTAAAGGGCAAAATGAATATATATTTGGAACCGAAGATCATAGAGAAGGCGGTTTAATTACTCTGGCTTCAGGAGAATCCAACTTTGACAAAGACGGCAAAGCTGAATTCAATATACCCTTCGACGCAAAACTCCTACCGCCAAACGCAAATATTACTTTTGAAACTACGGCTAAATCGGCAAAATATGAAAGATCTTCCCAAGCTTCTGCGGAATGGCACAGATCGGAAGCTTTTATAGGAATTAGGCCAAATTCAAGCATAGCCGAGACAAAAAAGCCTCACAATATAAAAATAGCCTGTTTTAAAGCGGACGGCAATAAATATTCCAAAATTCCTCTTACTATACAAATATTAAAAAGAGAATGGTTAAGCGTAAAAAAAGAAGTTATAGAAAACGGAAGTTCATGGATTAACGAAAAGAAAGATACGGTTGTAAAAACGTTAAACGCTACGGAAGCGGAATATAATTTTGATTTTACTCCGGAAAAGCCGGGATACTATATAGTAAAAGTTTCCGGCAAAGATAAAAAAGGAGTCGAAACGATCTCGGAAGCCGGATTCTATGCGAGCGGCTACGGGATATCAAGCTGGGAACAGGAAGATTCTCCGGTAATTAAGTTAACCTGCTCGAAAAAAACATATAAACCGGGAGAAAAAGCTCAAATTTTTATACCGTCTCCTTATAAATCGGCCAAAGCGATAATAACTGTCGAAGGAGATTCCGTATTATACAAAGACTTTGTTAAAATACAAGGAAACTCTACGATAATAGAGATCCCGATAACGCCGCGGGAGATCCCCGGATTCTTCGTATCGGCTTTAATACTTCCTGACATTACAGACGGAAGCTCCAGCGGCGAGTTTAAAGTAGGATACGCGCAAGTAAACGTAGCGTCAAATTCAAACAAATTATATATTTCCGTCTCTCCGAATAAACAAACGTATAAACCGGGAGAAAAAGCCACGGTAAAAATAGAGCTTAAAGATGAAAAAGGAAATCCCGCCAAAGGAGAAGTCTCGATAGCGGTAATAGACAAGGGAACTCTTGCTCTTACGGGCTACGAACTTCCGAATCTCTTCAAAAAATTCTACGGTTCCCTATCTCTTAATTCCAATATATTCTGTTCAAAAACAAATCTAATTTCTTCGGCTTCGTATAAGGAAAAAGGCGACTACGGCGGAGGAGGAGACAACTCGGAGCTTATAAGGGACAACTTCGCCGACGTAGCTTACTGGAATCCGGCCGTTACCATAAGTTCAGAAGGCAAAGCTGACGTATCGTTTAACATGCCAGACAGTCTAACCTCCTTCGACATTATGGCCATAGGTTATTCTGAAAACAAATTCTCCGAATTAGCCGAAGCGGAAGCGACGGTAAGCTCGCCTATAGTCGTAAAAGCTGCGGCTCCTTCTTTCGCTCATATAGGAGACGAAATTCTGTGCGGAGTGACGTTAATCAACAATACTGCAAAAAGCGCGTCGTTAAAAGTGACTTTAGATCAAAAAGACATGAAACTTTTAGATTCGTCTAACAGTAAAATTTTAAATATCAAGCCAAACAAAGAAGAAGTCGCTCTATTCAGCCTAAAAGCAATACGAAACGGAAGCGCGGACTTAATCTTCAAAACCGAACCTCAAAATATGGATTCGGACTTTCAACCGGATATTTTAAAGACGCAAATTTCAATCAGACCGGCGCAAAACGCTTACTTTACCCTTGCGTTTGCGGGCATGACGTCAAAAACTTGCCTGGAAGAAACAATATCGATAGACGAACCTAAAGCAAGAGACGCGCAACTTAAAGTATATGCGTCTTCCTGCGCATATGAAAGTCTAAGAAAATCTTACGAGTATCTCGTCGGCTACCCATACGATTGTCTGGAACAAATTACGTCAATGGCAGTTCCACATGTTATGACGGCAAAATTAGCTCAATATCTTAATTGCGAAGAAAGGGTCAATGACAACATAAATACATGGTTAAATCAAACGGCCAACAGACAAAATTACGACGGAGGTTTCAGAATGTGGCCGTCGGAAGGCAAATCGTCTGACTTCCTTTCTTGCTACGTTATGCATGTAATAGGAAAGTTAGACACAAATAAATATAAGGCGCCAAACGAACTGAAAAATGCCGGAATATACTATCTCCAATCTATAGTCCGCAGAAAATTAGACGAAAAATGGGAAGTTGAAAACGAAAAAGGCAAATACTTCCTAAAAGCCTATGCTATTTATGTTTTGGGGCTATTAGGAGTAAACAACGACTCGGCTAGAAATAAACTTATACAAAATTCCGATAAATTGGGTATTCAAGGAAAAGCTCTGCTCATGAGAACGCTTGGCGAACAACCGCAATACGAAAATATTAAGCAGGACTTAAAACGACAAATTTTCAATAAACTGGTCATAGAAAACAAAGCGGCCTGGTTCGCGGCTGACGACGTCATACCGGAATTTTATCAATCCGACGTCTCCGCAAATTCTCTAATATATATATCATTGCTCGAAACTTTTGGATTTTTCCCAAATTCAGACAAAATACTTATTTGGCTGAACGAACAGAAAAATGACAAAGACAGATGGCAAAACACGCATGAAAATGCGCTAGCTCTAACGGCTGCGGCTAAATCTATGGAACTCCGGGGAATGTCTTCGGAAACGTTCAAAGCCTCGGTAAAATTAAACGGTAAAGCTATCGCCGCTTGGCAGCCGCTGGGATACGACAACAATTGCATTTTTGCCGAGACTAAATTAACGGAGAATCCCTCGAAAATAGTATTTGAAAAAGAGAATAAAGGGACAATGTACTATTCCGGAGAGATTAGTTGGGAACGGCAAGGAGAAATTCAAGCTTTAGACAGAGGCTTTACCGTCATGAAGTCTATAGAGCCGTTAAAACGACAAAAAACATTCAGCGAAAGTTTTAAAGAAGGAGAAATTTATAAAGTAACGATATCTGTCAACGCTATGCATAACAGAAACAACGTAGTTCTTACGGACAGCGTTCCCGCAGGATTCGAAATTATAGACGTGTCCCTCGAAACGGAAAGCGAGTTCTATAGACATATGCTTAATTCAATACGGATGACTCAACTTAAAAGCGGATACGGCGCTTTTGATCACCGTCAATATTATTCCGATAGAGCCGTAGCGTTCGCTTCAAAGCTTACCAAAGGAGAACATCTGTTTACGTATCTTATAAAAGCCTCATATAAAGGGAAATATACTATGTACCCGGCTAAAGCCTCTATGATGTACTCTCCGGACGTATTCGGAAACACTAATTCTTCAGAAATTGAAATTAAATAAAAAAAGGAAAAAATAGCTTCATAAATGAAATTATACTTTTCCTAAAAACGACGGCTGCAGCTACTATGTTATAGCTCGGCAGCCGCCGTTTAGAGAAGTATTACCGGCAAATCTCCCGAGGTTTTTATGAACGAAAGAATGAGCAGAATCAGAAATTTCTGCATTATAGCGCATATAGATCATGGCAAATCCACGCTTGCCGATAGGCTTTTAGAAGCGACGGGCACGATAAAGGAAAGAGATATGGAAGCCCAAGTACTTGATAAAATGGCGCTGGAAAAAGAACGAGGCATTACGATAAAAGCTCATCCCGTAACTATTTATTACCAATCTTCAGACGGCGAGACTTACCAGCTTAATCTTATAGACACTCCGGGACATGTCGATTTTACCTACGAAGTTTCCAGGAGTCTGGCGGCATGCGAAGGAGCGGTATTAATAATAGACGCGTCCCAAGGAGTAGAAGCTCAAACGATGGCGAATTACTTTCTAGCCGTAGAAAATAAGCTGGAAGTTATTCCCGTCATCAATAAAATAGATCTTCCCATAGCCGATCCGGAAAGAGTAAAAACAGAAATAGAAGACGTTTTAGCTCTGCCTGCGGACGACGCTATTTTAATATCCGCAAAAGAAGGAATAGGAACAGACGAAGTTCTAAAGGCTCTGGTAGAGAAACTTCCTTCTCCCGACGGACGCGAAGACGCTCCGCTCAGGGCTTTAATTTTTGATTCTCAGTACGATCCTTACAGAGGAGTCGTCCTCTTCATACGAATTATAGACGGGAGCATATCAAAAGGAAGCATGATCAAGCTCATGTCAACGGATAAATGTTATGAAACAGACGAAGTTGGAATATTTACTCCTGACATGAAAAAAACCGAAGAATTAAAAGCCGGAGACGTAGGATATTTAATCGCTCAAATCAAAGATATTAGAGATACGAGAGTCGGCGATACCGTTACGTTGGCTGAAAACGGATCTAACGAGCCTTTGCCGGGTTACAGAGAAGTTTTGCCGATGGTCTATTGCGGAATTTATCCTGTCGAAAACGTCCACTACGAAACTTTAAGAGACGCTCTGGAAAAACTTCAGCTTAACGACGCGGCGCTTGTCTTTGAACAGGAAAAATCTATAGCTCTTGGTTTTGGTTTCAGATGCGGTTTTTTAGGACTTCTTCATATGGAAATCATCGAGGAAAGACTAGAACGAGAATACGGACTGAATATTATAGCGACAGCTCCTTCCGTAGTGTACAAAGTATATCTTACAAACGGAGAAATCTTAGATATAGAAAACCCATCGGAACTTCCCGATCCTACTAAAATTAAATATATAGAAGAGCCTTTGGTTAAAGCGGTGATAATAGTACCCGAAAACTTTGTCGGCCCGGTGATGGAATTATGCCAATCAAAACGCGGAATTTACAAAGATATGACCTGTTACATGGACAACCGATTTATTATAACTTATGAAATTCCCTTTGGAGAAATAATTACAGATTTTTTTGATAAACTTAAATCCGTCACGAAAGGATACGCCTCTTTAGATTATGAAATTATAGGATATCAAGAAGCTCCTCTTATCAAACTTGAGATACTTGTGAATTCGGAAAAAGTCGACGCTTTAAGTTTGATAGTACATAAAGATAACGCGTACGAAGCAGCGAAGCGTCTTACGGAAAACTTAAAAGACACGATACCGAGACATATGTTTCAAATACCTATCCAAGCTGCGGCAAACGGAAGAATCATAGCCAGAGAAACGATATCCGCTCTTAGAAAAAACGTTTTAGCTAAATGTTACGGAGGGGATATATCAAGAAAGCGCAAATTATTAGAAAAACAAAAAGAAGGCAAAAAACGCATGAAAACTATCGGCAGCGTCGAAATTCCACAGGAAGCTTTTCTTGCCGTCTTAAAAACAAAAGAAAAATAATCATCTAAGGAGATTAAACAATGGCTACAACAGGTTTTCTGCTTTTATGCGACTACGCTTCTAGAGCGGTAGGAGGCAAATTAAACATAATGGGCATATACGACAGGCTTATAGTAAACGAACTGCCGGTCAGAATTCCTCATGCATATATAGTTTTAAGGGTATTAATAGATCCGATCGAATCCGGGAAAAAACATTCGTTCAAACTTGATATGATAGACGATTCGGAAAAAGAGCTTATGAAACTCGAAGGTTTTTTTGACGTTCCAAAAGTTCCGGAAAATGTAGATATAAAAGAACTTAGACATGACGAAATTTTCCCGTTATACGGTCCCGTATTTGAAGACGAAGGCGAATATTCCATTAGGATTTGGATTGACGAAGAACTAGACGCGACCATGCCTCTTTATATTAATTTATTAAAAAGAAGCTCCGACAAAAAAGAAAAATAAATCTTTTTAACAATATAAAAGAGAGAAGAGGTGATTTAAATGACCTGCACAAGCAACCATTTTGGCTTATGCGAAATATGCCATAAGATTAATTCTCTTGACTCATACCAAAGCGTTATAGATGGCATCGTAAATAAAATAACCGCGGAACTTCCTTGCATAGACGCCGCTATGATCAGAATAATCGACAAAAAATGCGAAAGACTTGAAGTAGCGGCTCACTGCGGTCTAAGCGACGCTTATATAAAGAAAGGAGATATTCTCCTTTCTGAAAGCGAAGTGGGAAGAAAAGTTTTCATAGACGGAGAAACTATTGTAGCGACTATAGCGGAAGAGGATAAATTTAAATATTTCGACTACGTTACAAGAGAAAATATCCAAGCTATAATAACCGCTCCTCTCAAAACCACCACTTATTCTCTAGGCGTCTTAAGAGGCTATTCGTTCAAACAAACTTCGTTTTCCGAAGAAGAAATAGAAACATTTAAAAGACTTGCGCTTCAAGCCGCCATAGCCATAGAAACTTTCAAATCCTTAAAAAGAAGCAAAACGTTAGTAGAATTTTCGCAAAAGATAATATCGTCTACAAATTTAGACGATATTCTGCAAACTACAGTAGTATACGCTTCCGATATTCTCAATTTAAAAGGATCATCCATAAGGTTGTATAATGCGAATAATCATCAGATGGAACTTATGGCGTCTTGGGGATTAGGCGAAGTATTTCTTGCTACGGGTTATCATTCAATAGACGAAATGCCTATTGAAAAAGAAGTCATGAATGGAAAAGAAATATACATTCCGGAGATTTCGAAAGATCCCAGATTTAAAAGAGCGGAAATGGCTCAGCAAGAAGGCGTAGTATCGGTTTTATGTTTGCCTCTTTCGTCTTCGGAAAAAATCTTCGGTACTTTCAGAGTGTATACGGCTCATAAATATTTTTTCTCAGAAGATGAAATCAACTATCTAAAAACGCTTGCCAATCAAACGGCTACGGCTATTCAAAACGCTTATCAATTAAAAAGGCTGCAAAAATTATCGACGGTAACGTCGGCTATGAATAAAAGTCTAAATAAAGAGGAAGTCTTCAAAAAAATAGTAATAGGCGCGGCGGAAGCTACGGACTCAATCGGCTGCGCATTGCTTACCTGGAATCCTCGAAAAACTCAATTATCCTTAAAATCATTCCATGGCAATATTTCGGAAGAACTCCTGCATCTTATACAAGAATATTATGTCGAACGCTCCGAGAAAGAATTATATGAAGAACAGGTCTCTTTCAAAAATATTACTAACACCATGCATATAGCAGATAAATGCAAAGAATTAGATATAGGCTCGATCATTAGAATTCCGATAATATCGAAAGAAAGGAACCTCGGATTACTGATCTGCTTCGTATCCGGACGCCGTCACGGTTCCTCGATTTCGGAAAGCGAAATCGAATTCTTCAGAATCTTAGCTAATTCCGCGGCTACGGCGCTCGAAAACATGAGATTATACGAAGCTTTAACTAAAAAATATAACGCGCTTGTAGACGACGTATTCATATATTACGACAGTTTCTCAAGAGGCATGGAATAAACAAAATAAAAAAGGCGGCCGAGCGATAGCCGCCTTTTTTATAAGGAGATAAAATGAAAATAGGAATTATCAGATGTTTACAAACCGAAGATTATTGTCCCGGGACAGGATGCTTTCAAGCGATAAGGGAAAAAACCGGAGCGTTCGGCGAAATAAAAGAAGAGATAGATATAATCGGATTTATTAATTGCGGAGGATGCCCGGGCAAAAAAGCCGTTTTACGCGCAAAAACTCTGATTGAACGCGGAGCGGAAACAATAGCATTAGCCTCTTGCGTAAAAAAGGGAACGCCAATAGGTTACCCATGTCCATTCGCCGCGAAAATAAAAGAACTTATTTCAAAAAATACGACTAACCGAATACAAATTCTTGACTTTAGTCATTAACCATATCGTTAATTAAGTATTCAACGACTATTCTTTTTTATTATAAGGTTTATCTAAATCATACTGTTCCAAATCTATAGGTTTTGGATCTATGGCATCGTCTATTTTTTCCTTTACAAATTCCGTCAACTTTTCTCCAGTTTTTTCGCCCAAAACCTTAGACGCCGGTCCTTCAAATTTATCAATGAATTGTTCCAGCTTACCGTCAATTTTAATTAAGACGGGTTCGCATTTATCTAAAACGGCTTCTTTAACATTCCTAACGGCTTGTTTTAATTTAGGGCCTGCCGAGGCTCCTATAGAAGAAGCGACCGCTCCTAAAATCGCTCCGGCAACCATGCCTGCGGGGCCTGCGGCTATGCCGGAAACAGCTCCTACGGCTCCGCCTACGCAACCGGAAAGCAACGCCTTTCCATGAACAGTATCGGCGCGCAAGCCTATAGCTCCTCCAATCGACGAAGATAAAGACGTTAAGCCGCCTACTTTCCCGGAAGACAACGCAGAAGCTATAGACACGGCCTTTGAAGCGGCGGAAGCTCCGTCTTTCATTTCCGAAAGCCTGGCTCCCGAAACGGAAGCGGCTCCTCCCGCCAGGCCTCCGGCTATCGCCAGATTCCTAACGGTATCGGAAACGACCGAAGGATCTGCCGAAACCGACGCCAAAAGTCCTCCGGCTACGGCGGCTGTCCCGCCGGCTACGGCGGAAGAAAGAAGAGAAGCTTTAACAGTTCCCTTAACATCCCCTTCAAAACCCTCGCTTGGACGGCTCAAAGCGGCTGAAACGCCTCCTATAACGGCTCCTGCAGCCGTCGCAATAGGCCCTCCTATAGCTCCAAGAGCAGCTCCTGAAGCAACGCCGGCACAAACCGGCAGAACTTTCTTTATAAAGGCAGATTCTATGCCTTTTGAAGCAGATAAATGCTTAATTGCCGCGCCAACTCCTCCGGCAACGGCTCCGGCTCCGGCCATAGCTCCAACGTTTAAAACCATAACAGAATTGCCGGCTGCAGCCTCTAATAAGCCGGAGCCTAAAAAAACGCTTCCGGCTCCTACCGTCGATCCGGCGATCAACGCTTTAGCAAGGGAGCCGGTTTCCTCTCCAACTCTCGTTCCGGCTATGCCTCCTAAGACTCCGGAAGGAACGCATGCCAATCCTCCGGCGGTAAATCCTTTTTTTACTCCGCTCCAAGCGGCGTCTAAAGGCGAAGAATAAATCTTATTACCGGAAGTGTCCGGCTTCGGTTCAAAAATATCTTCTATTTTTTCAGTTATTTTATTTTTTAAATTTCCGTCCCTCTTTACGTCGTTACAAACGCGCGTCTCAGGCTGACTAGATCCGGATATGTTCACGGAATTCATAACTAACGACTCCTTACTCAGAGGCCGAAGAAGCTGAAGATTGAAGCATAGATACGGTATACTCGGCCATAAGATTAGTTAAAACAGGTTTTGAAGAAGAAATCTGCCCGCTGATAAATTTCTGTTTATCTTCCTTATCGTCTATTTCGCCAAGCATAGGTTTCAACTCGGCGTAAACGGCGTCGGCAAGCTGTTTTGCAGCTTCTTTAATTTCTTTTTCTTTAGTTTTTAACTCTACAAAACTTTGTTTATAAAGCTCTTCATAAAACTCTTTTTTCTCTTCAGGAGATAAATTTGCCAATTGAGGCTCTATTTTTTTAAAAGCGGCCTGACACATATAAGAATTAATATCTTCAAGCGAAGGACCTTTAGCCGCCATTTCGCTTCTAACCGTTTTTAAATCGGAAAGTTCTTTAGCTATATTGGAGAATTTAAATCCTCCGGCAATGGCGGATACGGCTAAAGCCGCAGCCGCGCCTATAGGCCCCAAAACGGCTCCGGCCAGCAATCCTACCGGAATGGAACCTAGAGCTCCGGTAATAGCTCCAACGGCCGTCAAACCTTTTTCTTCTCCCAATTTATCTATAATAAAAGAACTGACTTTTTCAGAAAAAGGCTGTATCTTTTTTTGAAGATCTTCGGTAAAATTCCTTATTCCTTGCTGAACTTTAGGACCGCCCACGGCTCCGACAATAGACGTAGCCGCGCCTAAAGTCGCTCCCGAAGCCGCGCCTACCGGACCTGCGAAAGCCCCTCCTGCGGCGCCTAAAGCTCCTCCGGTTAAACCTGCCGCAATAACCTTTCCGGCCTTATTTTCAAAACGAGCTCCTACTGCGCCGCCTATAGAAGCGGCCATGCTCACAGTTCCTCCGCCCAAACCCGTAAAAGCTTCGGTTAAAGCGGCGGCTGTAAATCCTCCCGCAGAAGCGTCCCTAATATCAGATTCTCGGCTTCCGGAAATAACGGCTGAAGCTCCCGTTAAACCACCCAATAATCCGACGGCCGAAAGTGCTTTAGCCCCATTAATAGGGTTTGAAGAAGAAGCCGCTGCAAGGACTCCTCCGGTCACGGCTCCGGCTCCCGCAGAAACCGCGGCGGAAAGAAGAGAAGCTTTCCCCGCAGACTTTTCGTCGCTTACCGGCTTACTTAAAGCGGCTGACAATCCGCCCACAACGGCTCCGGCAACGGCTCCTACCGGCCCTGATATCGCTCCGGCGGCAGCTCCGGCCGCAACTCCCACGGCTATCGGAGCTAAAGTTTTAACACTAGGATTTAATTCAGTTTCGCTATTATTTTGTACTTGCTTAATCGCGGCTCCCAATCCTCCTCCGACTGCTCCTGCCAACGCCAAGCCCCCGACCGACGCTGCGACTGAAGCTCCGCCTGCGGCGGAAGCAAGAAGCGAACTTCCGGCTATAAGAGTTCCGGCTCCTACTGCGCCGCCGGCAGCAAGAGCTTTAGTCATGGACCCCGTTTCTTCTCCAACCCTAACGCCGACATATCCGCCGCAAACGCCTGCGGCGGCTCCGGTAATACCGCCGGAAAAAAGACCTTTCACGCCTCCGGCAAAAGCTGCTTTTTTAGGAGAAGAGTACTCTAAATCCCCGCTTGTAGTTTCTCTGGGCTCAAAATAATCGGCAATCTTTTTAAGCGCAGGCTTTTCGTCTTGAAGCGCATGCTCTAAATTCAAGTTTTTATCCCGCTGAGAATAAGACTGACCGGATATCGCTACCGAAGAAGACAGATTATTCATTATTATATTACCTCTTATAAAAACCGCCAAATAAGCACGCTTAAATAACTTGATATTATTATAACAAATTGTAAAAAATATCGGGAGATATAGGCTGTTAAAAAAATATGAACAAATTTCGCAATAGTTAATATAGCGCTTAAATAAACGCAGTCAAATGATACGAATAATAAAATCGACTTCACTACGTGTCAATAAAATCAAAAAATAATATATTTCCGTATTTAATATTAACATAAAATAAACAATATTATATTAACGAAAGGGGAATAATAATGAGTATAATCGGGAAAAATGAGTTATAGAAAGATGTAATACTATAAATCCAGCCTTATAATATTTTTTTCAAGATGAAAATCTCTTTTTCTGTCATGACAGACTTCTAAATAAATTCACAGGAAACGCTTGATTGATAGTTCAATCCAATATTATTTTTTACAAGCCGGATACCGTTTGAAAACAGAGAGATTCGGCCTGTTTTAGTTGTATATATCTTTATTTGTTCTTAATACGCTCAGGCAATTTTTTATTATTTTATAGTATTCCGCATGGTATGATATAAACACTCATGTATACCGCAGACCGTTATTATAGGAGAAAAAAACCATGGATAGAACGCAGCAGACAAGGTCAGGCGTCAAGATAGATGCGGACGGTACGATCCTTGCCGGAAAGCTAAAAATCTTTTTTGGCTATGCAGCGGGCGTAGGTAAAACTTACGCCATGCTGGAGGCGGCCCATCAGGCTAAAAAAGAGGGCGCAGATATTGTGGCGGGCTATGTGGAACCGCATGCCAGAGCAGATACATTGGCTCTCTTGGATGGGCTGGAGATTTTGCCTTGCAAAGAGATTGACTATCGCGGAATTAAGCTGAAAGAATTTGATCTGGATCGAGCGTTGCAAAGAAGACCAGAAATCATTCTGGTAGACGAATTGGCCCATAATAATGCCCAAGGGTGCCGGCATACCAAACGGTATCAGGATATAGAAGAACTGCTTCAAGCTGGAATCAACGTCTATACCACGGTTAATGTGCAGCATTTAGAGTCGCTAAACGATTTGGTATCCTCCATCACAGGTATTACAGTCAACGAGCGAATCCCGGATCATATTTTTGACCGAGCAAATCAAGTCGAACTGGTTGATATTGAGCCGAACGAGCTGGTAAAACGCCTTCAGATGGGAAAAGTCTACAGGGAGCTCCAGGCTGCTCAGGCGCTTCAGAACTTTTTTACCACAGAAAATCTGGCCGCTTTGCGTGAAATCGCTATGCGACGTACGGCAGATCAACTAAACCGAACTGCATTGCAGGAGGGAAAGAAAAAGAGCGCAAAAGCCGGAGAACATATCTTGATTTGCCTTTCGTCTGCACCTTCCAATGCAAAAGTGATCCGAACCGCCGCACGAATGGCAGAAGCCTTTCACAGCGGTTTTACAGCATTGTTTGTGCAGACGCCGGAAACAAAGGAATTATCCGGCGAAAATTTGAAGCGCCTGCGCAGCAACCTGCGCCTTGCGGAACAGTTGGGAGCACAAATTTCTACGGTATACGGGACTGACCCGGCAGTACAGATTGCGGAATATGCTCGAGTCAGTGGCGTAACGAAAATTGTTATGGGCCGCATCAATCATAAACAAAACCCGATTATGGGGCAAAAAAGTCTGGCTGATCGTCTGATTGAACGAACAGATCTGGATATATACATTATTCCAGATCACCAGCCGCTATATAAACAGCCTCTTGGAAAGCTTCGTGTTCCAAAAGCGCGTTTTACATGGAAAGATACAGGCATTATGCTGGCCTCTTTAATATTTTCTTCAATTGCCGGATATGGGTTTTATTATGCCGGATTCAGCGAATCAAACATTATAACCGTTTACATTTTGGGCGTTCTGATTACCGCAGTTTGGACAAACGGCCATTTTTATGGCGCAATTGAGTCTCTCCTTGGCGTCGCCGCTTTCAATTTTCTTTTTACAGAACCTCGCTTTTCCTTTCAAGCCAATGACCCCGGTTATCCCGTAACATTTCTGATTATGCTTTTTTCCAGCGTTATTGCGAGCTCGCTGGCCAGCCGTGTAAAGGCACAGGCCAGCTTAGCGGCGCAAAAGAGCTATTATACGGAATTGCTTTTTGGAAGTAGTCAAAAACTGCAACAAGGGCGAACCGAATGGGATTGCCTTAGGTTGACTGCGGAACAATTAAATCGACTTTTTGATCGTCCCATTCTCTATACCTTAAGTGAATCGGAAAAAGAGTTGGCATTTCGAGTAGAGCCATCCGATGAAGAGAAGATTTTAGCCGAGTTGAGTTCCGAAGAAATCGGGGTGGCCAAGTGGGTACAAAGAAACAATAAACATGCCGGCGCGACCACAAATACTCTGCCGGACGCTAAATTGCTCTTTCTCTCGGTCAGAGGCACGCAAGGCGTTATGGGGATTGTAGGCATTCCAATTGCAGGTTACTCCATCCCAGATGCCTTTGAAAAAAACCTGATGACTGCTATTTTAAGTGCATGTGGTCTCAGCCAGGAACGCATCCGACTACAGGAAGAGCGTAATAAAGCAGCGCTGCAAATACAAAAAGAGAGACTGCAAGCGGATTTGCTTCGCGCAGTTTCCCATGATTTACAAACGCCGCTTACAAATATCAAAAACAGTACCGATGCGCTTATGCAAGAAGAGTCGACGCCGGATCCCGCAATCAGGAAAAAACTCTACATGGCCATTTATGACGATACAAACTGGCTGATTAACATGGCAGAAAATTTGTTGGCAGCCACTCGGCTGGAAACAGATAAGGAATCGTTCAAAATGAGCGCAGAACCGATAGAAGCTCTTTTTCGGAATACAGTCTCACATCTGGATCACAGAGCGGAAGAACACCGCATATCGGTACATCTGGATGATAACGCACGCATGGCTATGATGAATGCGACACTTATCCAGCGAGTTTTGATCAATATAATGAACAACGCAATTCAATACACGCCTAAAGGATCAAATATTGAACTACGCGCCGTACAAAAAGGACAAGTTGTGCAAATCAGCGTCACGGATGACGGTCCGGGCATTCCAGATAATGCAAAAAAGCATTTGTTCAATTTATTTTACACTGCGGGGCAAGAAAAGACGGATTGTCAAAGAGGCCTGGGACTCGGACTCAGCCTCTGTCAATCTATTGTCGCGATACATGGAGGAGAAATTGCCGTTTTGGATCATCTGCCGACTGGAACTACATTCCAGTTTACGCTTCCGCTGGTTTTTCCGGACAAAGTAAAATAGTTTGCTGAAATAAAATGGGAAAATATTAATCTCCTGTTAATATCCCGTTATCTTCCTTAATCCCCGCTTATTACAGATTGTGGTATGCTATAAGCTCAAAAGAGAGATTGCATATATCACTTGCCTGTCAACTGCGAAAGAATAAAGATCTTGCGGCAAGTATATGTCGTTTCGCATAGTTATAATCAACGTTATCATCGGGGAATATACGTTGACGATTATCGTTGAGCACATTACATATGCGGCAATGGTATCATTTATATCAATTATATCAATGAAAGGAGCCCGAATATGATGGATTGTTTGACGGCGGGAATCCTGTCGGTTGCTTTTGGCCTTGTCTGGACGTTTGCGAATTGGTGCCAGCGGCAGGTAAATTCACAAGAATAATAAAAAGTAGGAGTTGAAAAGTATGATTTTGCTCGGAATTATTGTTTTGCTGGTGGGCGGATATCTGCTATACGCCTTGGTACATCCGGAGCGATTTTAATGTCGAGGACACAACAGTACAGGAGGACTTTCATATGATACAGCTGGTTCTGACATTAATCATTTATCTGATCCTTGTCATTCCGGTAGGGCGGTATCTTTATCATATCGCCGCAGAAAAACGCACCTTTGCCGATCCCTTATTTGATCGGGTAGATGGGGCGATTTATAAGTTAAGCGGAATAGAACCCCACAAGGGCATGAACTGGAAACAGTACGCCATGGCCCTTATTGGCACAAATGCGGTAATGACCGCCATTGGTTACATTCTTCTCCGTATCCAGAGCATCCCGCTCTTTAATCCCAATAGTATTGAGGGAATGGAACCCACGCTGGCTTTCAATACCATTATAAGTTTTATGACCAATACCAATCTGCAGCACTACTCTGGTGAAAGCGGTTTGAGCTATCTGTCTCAGATGCTGGTCATTATCTTTATGATGTTTGTTTCTGCGGCCAGCGGTTACTCCGCCTGCATGGCTTTTATCCGCGGGCTGGCCGGAAAGACAAAGGACAATGTGGGAAACTTTTTTGCCGATCTGGTTCGTATTACTACCCGAGTACTGCTGCCTTTCTCTCTGATAGGAGGATTGTTGCTGGTATGGCAGGGCGTGCCTCAAAACTTTTCGAAAAATGTGGTGGTGCAAACAATGGAGGGGACCTTCCAAGTCCTGGCGATGGGTCCCGTAGCGGCGCTTGAAATTATTAAGCATCTGGGTACCAATGGCGGCGGCTTTTTTGGCGGCAATTCCGCTACCCCTATGGAGAATCCTACAATCCTGTCCAATCTGATCGAGTTGTATTCCATGATGCTGTTGCCTGGCGCCTGCGTCATTACCTTTGGGAAGATGCTAAGTGACGGACGTCTCCGGTATCAGGAGAGCAACTCCCCGGGAAACGCGCCTGTTCGTCGGGAAGGAATCACTGCCAGAATATTCGGCAAAGAAGGACGGAGCATCTTTTTGGGCATGGGAATTTTGTTCCTGGCAGGCCTGAGTCTTTGCTTCCGAGCAGAACAGCAGGGTAATCCGGTTCTGGCTGAGCTTGGCCTCAACCAGTCTGAAGGCAATATGGAAGGCAAGGAGGTGCGCTTCGGCATCGCCCAATCCGCCCTCTTTACCACGGTAACTACATCTTTCACAACAGGTACGGTCAACAATATGCATGACACGCTGACGCCACTGGGAGGTATGGTTCCGATGCTGCACATGATGCTCAACTGTGTCTTTGGCGGCAAAGGCGTAGGCCTGATGAATATGATTTTGTACGCTATCCTGGCGGTATTCATTTGCGGGTTAATGGTAGGACGTACACCCGAATATCTTGGCAAGAAAATCGAAGGCCGAGAGATGAAGCTTACCGCATTGGCCATCATGATTCATCCTCTGTTGATTCTGGCTTTCTCCGCACTGGCAGTGGCTACGGCCGCGGGACAAGCCGGCATTACCAATCCCGGCTTTCATGGCTTGAGCCAAGTGTTGTATGAATACGCCTCTTCCGCAGCAAATAACGGATCCGGATTTGAAGGATTGGCAGATAATACCTATTTCTGGAATATTACAACCGGCATTGTCATGTTCCTGGGACGGTATCTGCCTATCGTGATTCAATTGGCTATCGCAGGCTCGCTAATGAAAAAAAATTATGTAAACGAGTCTACCGGCACGCTGAGTACCGGATCTGTCGGTTTTGCCGTAATTCTTGTGTTCGTGGTGTACATCTTTGCCGCTCTGACCTTCTTCCCTGCGCTGGTACTGGGCCCCATTGCTGAACATCTGACCCTTTTGGGCTAAGGAGGATTTTCGTACTATGACTAAAAGAAAAAATAAAAAGCTGCTGACTCCAGAGATCCTAAAACAGGCTATCGTCGGTTCGGTAAAAAAACTGGATCCCCGATATATGTTCAAGAACCCGGTCATGTTCGTAGTGGAAATTGGCTTCATTATTACGTTGACGTTGACAATTGTGCCAGGGCTATTTGGAGAAAGCGATACCGGCCTGCGAACGTATAATTTGATTGTTTCCATCATTCTGCTGGCGACAGTGCTGTTTGCTAATTTTGCAGAATCAGTGGCAGAGGGGCGTGGTAAGGCTCAGGCCGCCAGCCTTAAGAAGACCCAGAAAAATACCGAAGCCCATCTGTTGGATCGAGACGGCAACAAAACTCTAGTTTCTTCCGGAGACCTGAAAAAGGACGACATCGTTATAGTAATGGCAGGCGAGATCATTCCCGGAGACGGAGAGGTTATCGAAGGTATCGCGTCAGTGGACGAATCGGCGATCACCGGAGAGTCTGCTCCCGTAGTTCGTGAAAGCGGCGGAGACTTCAGCTCAGTTACGGGCGGCACTACGGTGGTGTCTGACTGGCTGAAAATCCGCATCACCTCTGATCCCGGCAACAGCTTTTTAAATCGGATGATTGCTCTGGTGGAAGGGGCATCTCGAAAAAAAACTCCCAACGAAATCGCTTTAAATACGCTTCTCATTTCCCTGACAATTATTTTCCTGATTGTTATTGTCACCTTGTACCCTATTGGAATGTATTGCGGAATTCAGCTGCCAGTGTCCACCTTGATCGCTCTGATGGTTTGTCTGATCCCTACCACCATCGGCGGTCTTCTTTCCGCCATCGGCATTGCCGGCATTGACCGAGTAAACCGTTTTAATGTATTCGCTATGTCCGGTAAAGCGGTTGAAGCCTGCGGCGATGTGGACACTATGATTTTGGATAAGACCGGCACCATTACCTTCGGGAACCGTCTGGCCGCTGATTTTTTCCCCGTAAAAGGGGTAAACCGCAGCGACCTTATCCGCTGTGCGGCTCTGACCAGTCTTCATGATGAAACTCCCGAGGGTAAATCCACTCTGGAACTGGCACGCAGTCTGGGCGACAACAGCGAGGAGATTCCGGGCTCTTCCTTTATGGAATTTACAGCCCAAACTCGCATGAGCGGCGTGGATCTACCTGATGGCACCAAGGTTCGTAAAGGAGCCTCGGACGCTATTGAGCAATATGTTACGTCTCAGGGCGGAAAAGTACCCGCTGATCTGCATGCCCATGTAGAGACGGTTTCTTCGCTTGGGGGAACCCCTCTGGTTGTATGCCAAAACAATCAGGCTCTTGGCGTTATTTATTTGAAAGACACCGTAAAGCCCGGCATGGTAGAACGTTTTGAACGTCTGCGCGCGATCGGCATCAAGACCATTATGTGTACAGGCGATAATCCCCTGACCGCAGCCACCATCGCCAAAGAGGCCGGCGTGGACGGCTTTATTGCCGAGTGTAAGCCGGAAGATAAGATCAGCGTCATCAAAAAGGAGCAAGCAGAAGGGAAAATCGTTGCCATGACCGGAGATGGCACCAACGACGCTCCCGCTCTTGCCCAGGCAAACGTAGGCCTTGCCATGAATTCCGGCACTACCGCGGCTAAGGAAGCCGCCAATATGGTGGATCTGGACTCTGACCCCACCAAGATCCTGGAGGTAGTGGAAATCGGCAAACAGCTGCTCATCACCCGCGGCTCTCTTACCACCTTCTCCATAGCAAATGATATTGCAAAGTATTTTGCGATTATTCCTGCTATGTTTATGGCAATTATTCCTCAAGTGGGGGTTTTGAATATCATGCAGCTGAGCACACAAAACAGCGCGATCCTGTCCGCATTGATCTTTAACGCGATAATCATTCCCTGCTTGATCCCTCTGGCGATGAAAGGCGTTAAATACCGTCCTATGTCTTCTGAAAAAATATTGGCTCGAAATATGATGATCTATGGCCTTGGCGGAGTCATCACTCCCTTTATCGGAATCAAAATCATTGATACTATCATTGCTCCCATACTGACAGCAATCGGTATCTAAGGAGGTCTCTTATTATGAACGAACCAACAAACAAAAACGCATTTCTGCACGGTTTGCGTCAGTCTTTGGTAGTAACATTGATACTGTTGCTGCTCTGCGGTTTTGTATTTCCCGTATTGCTCAGCGGCATTTCCATGGTGCTTTTCCCCAGTCAAGCCAATGGCAGCCTGATCTATATAAACGGACAGGCAGTGGGGTCAGCATATATAGGGCAGGATTTCACCGAGCCCTATTTCATGAAAGGTCGCCCCTCGGCTTACAACTATAACACCTATTATGAGGATGAACAGGGCAATAAATACTACAATGACGGCAGCAGGTTTGCCGGACTCAGCTCAGGTTCCAACAACTATGCGCCTTCCAATCCGGAATTGGCCGAACGGGTCGAAGCTGACATCCAATCGTTTTTGGAAGCTAATCCAGACGTAAAGCGGGAAAATATTCCCGCTGATTTGATGACCGCTTCCGGTTCCGGACTGGATCCGCACATTACCCCTGCGTCTGCCCGTATTCAAATTCCTGCGTTGGCGGCTTCTTCCGGTCTGAGAGTGGAAAAACTGGAACAGATCGTTCAGGATAACACAAAAGGTAAATTTTTAGGTGTTTTCGGCGAAGAAACCGTCAATGTTATCGGCGTAAATTTAGATATTGCCGAGGCAATGGGCCTTCTGGAGAATAAGGACAAATAAGGGGCGCTGTTCCCTCAATCGTTAAAAAACATCTGCCCCTGTCTGAATCTGAACGAATAATTAATAGGCGTCTGCAAATGGTCTCCAAACCGGAGCAAGTGGCATTTGTCAGTTTAGCGGTTCTTAAAAGAATTGATCTTTCGGTTGTTTTTCTGTTCAGCCGGTTTGCGCTTATATGCAATGCAGAAAACACTGATGTCATATATTCAATCTTTTTCCAGGTTTTAATTCCGTATGTTATCATCGGGCCATAAAGATAACACAAATATGTCGATTACGTTTAAAAAGCGTCTCTCGTTTAAAACCATTATGGACACCTCAATTGAAAAATTTACGTTGCGTCACGAGTTTTATGGGATTTTGCAAACTCCGTATCTGTACGGCAATTATCGCATTTTCACTAGCCTTTTTATTTAGCTGTATATGATGAAAAAATATTTTGGTCTTGGTCGTAAAAACACACTTTGCGGAGCCGTCATTCGCTGCGTTCCGATTACAATAGTCGGGCGCTTTCGCGATTTTTCGGCGCGGGGGAAAAACGAGCTTTTTCAATCGGAGTGCGCAAACGAAACAACGACTCAGGCAAATATGGAAAAACAGCGATAACCAAAATTTGCTACTGTCATTTATTCGTCACTTCCGTGGACAGAGAGCGTAAAATCATGCTATAATACATTTGCTTGAAAAGGAAGATATAGTAAGTAGAGGCGCACGTTCTAAGCAGCCTGCAAGTAGACTCACCATTTTTGCCAATTGTTTTCCAGAGCGACACAAACCATTCAATGTCGAAGATAACCGAAACGTCCAAACAGGCGGTAATAGATGTAATCATTTGCTTGCTTTTCTGCGAATGGCGGCATCAAAACTAAATTGTCGGCTGAAAATAGAGTTTATTTATATTGCGTCGGAAAGATTGCGTCAGCGTATGCTTGATCGGAATAAGAGCGGGTTGCTTTCCGACTATACACTAATTAAGCGCACTGCAGGAGGTCGCGTTGCGGCGTTGTACAGACAGAGCGGATTTATATGCCCACAGTTCCCAGAACAGGATGGGATACCGTACGCACGAGCATATTCTGGTATGCCTTTCTTCCGCTCCTTCCAATGAGAAAATTATACGCACAGCAGTACGGATGGCAAGCGCTTTCCGCTGCGGATTGACTGCTCTCTTTGTGGAAACGAAAGAATTTCAGCGGATATCCCAGACGGATAAAGAACGACTCCAGAACAATATTCATCTGGCGCAGCAACTGGGGGCATCCTTCGAAACCATTTATGGCGATGATATTGCGTATCAAATCGCAGAATTCTCGCGCCTGTCTGGGGTCACGAAAATTGTGCTTGGGCAGAGCGGGATATCGCATCGCATGCCGTTCCGGAAGCCATACTTAACCGATCGGCTTATTAAGCTGATCCCGGAACTTGACATTCACATCATTCCAGATAATGGAACAAACGATCGATTTGCCGCAAAGCATCGAGAAATCATACGTCTTCCGACCTTGTCAATTCTTGATTTGTTAAAAATCGCGTTGCTCCTTGTTTTAGCTACGGTTATCGGATTTTTGTTTTATCATTTAGGCTTTACGGAAGCCAACATTATTACGCTTTATATTTTGGGCGTTATGCTGGTTTCCATATCCACAAAGAGTTCCGTTTGCAGTTTTATCGCTTCATTAGCCAGCGTGCTTACGTTCAATTTATTTTTTACGGAACCCAGATTTTCTCTGCACGCCTATGACAGCGGCTATCCGGTTACATTTTTTGTCATGTTCCTGGCTTCACTGCTTACGGGTTCGTTAGCATCCAAACTTAAGTCCCATGCCAAACGCTCAGCCCAGGTGGCCTGGCGTACGAAGCTTCTTCTTGAAACTAATCAGAATCTTCAAAAGGCTCGGACACAGGAAGAAATCATTTCAGTAACAGCAAAGCAGTTATTAAAAATATTCCAACGGGATATTATTGCCTACCGTATACAGGAGGAAAAACCTGTGATGCCGGAAATCTTTCTTGCTAACAGTACGGCTTCTCCGGAGCGTTATATCTCAGAGAAGGAGCGCGAAGTAGTCCAGTGGGTGATCACAAACAACGAACGGGCGGGAGCCGGAACGGAAAACCTTTCAGATTCCTGCTGTACCTATCTGTCGATACGGACGGGAAAGCAGATTTATGGAGTCGTGGGCATTGCCTCATCCGATAAGCCGCTGGATTCCTTTGAAACAAGTATTCTTCTTTCTGTTTTAGGCGAATCTGCACTTGCTCTGGAAAACCAAAAAAATTTGGAAGAAAAAGAAGCCGCTGCGGTTTTGGCTAAAAATGAACAGCTTCGAGCCGATCTGCTTCGCTCCATTTCTCATGATCTGCGTACTCCTCTTACATCTATTTCGGGAAATGCCAGCAACCTGCTCTCCAATGGAGATTTATTTGACGCACAAACCAAGAAACAGATGTATACAGATATCTATGACGATGCCATGTGGCTCATTAACCTGGTGGAAAATCTGCTGTCTGTCAGTCGGTTGGAAAAAGGACGAATGAATCTGCATATATCCACGGAACTGATTGACGAGGTGGTTGCGGAGGCTCTGCGCCATATTAATCGCAAGAGCTCGGAGTACCGTTTGCATGTACAGAACAGCGAGGAATACCTTTTGGCCCAAATTGACGCAAAGCTTATTGTTCAGGTTATCATTAATATCGTCGATAATGCCATCAAGTATACTCCAGCGGGATCTGAAATAGATATTAAGTGGAAACAAAAAGGAAACTACATTTATATTTCCATCGCAGATAACGGCCCGGGAATTTCTAATCAAGCCAAGCCGCATATTTTCGATATGTTTTACAGCGCGTCCAATCAAATTGCGGACAGCCGCCGCAGTATGGGGCTGGGCTTGGCGCTGTGCAAATCTATTGTCAATGCGCATGGAGGAGAAATCATGGTTGCCGATAATTTGCCCCATGGATCCATTTTCACATTTTCTATACCAACCAGGGAGGTGGAACTACATGAATAAACCTTTGATCTTAGTGGTAGAGGACGATACGCCCGTTCGCAACTTAATTACCACAACATTAAAAGCCCATAAATACCGCTTTTTGACTGCGGCGAACGGAGAATTGGCTATTCTGGAGGCTTCCTCCCACAATCCTGAAATCATTTTGTTGGATCTGGGGCTGCCGGATATGGATGGCGTGGAAGTCATTCACAAAGTTCGTTCCTGGTCCAATATGCCCATTATTGTAATCAGCGCTCGGAGTGAAGATACGGATAAAATCGATGCGCTGGATGCCGGTGCGGATGATTATCTGACAAAGCCCTTTTCCGTGGAAGAACTGCTCGCAAGGCTGCGAGTGACACAACGGCGCTTATCCGCACTACAGATAGGCTCCATGAATACGGATGCGGTTTTTACAAATGGCAAGTTAAAAGTGGATTACGCAGCCGGCTGTGCTTTTTTGGATAATCAAGAGCTCCACTTAACTCCCAGTGAATACAAACTGCTATGCCTGCTCTGCAAAAATGTAGGCAAGGTACTGACCCATACGTTCATAACCCGGCAGATTTGGGGAAGAAGCTGGGAAAACGACGTTGCCTCCCTGCGCGTATTTATGGCTACTCTACGTAAGAAACTGGAAAAAGAGCCCGGTTCTCCGCAATATATCCAAACTCATATTGGAATCGGGTATCGCATGATGCGAGTGGAGTCATGAAAAAGCCAACTAATATAGAAGTTGGAACCGGCACTGTTAGAAAGTATAATCCAAAATCAGATCGTTTTTTATAATGGAAGTATTTCTAATATGCGTGAAATAAAAAGTTCTCTTAGCCCTTGCCGGAGACAGCCGAATCAGATGGAAACCTACTTTCCGCGGCAATCGACAATAAAAGCCGTTCTTGAAGCCGGTAAGCTGCCTTATATACGATTAAAGGCCTTAAATTTTCCCTCGTTATTAACTCCTCCCGCGTCTCTAATCGATCTTTCCAGCAAACTCATCGCGGAATCCCAATTAGGGCTTTGTGAAAAAATTATGCTTGACAACTCGGGATTATACTTTATAACTACCGAATAATAATTTACTATATTAATATCGCCCGAACATATGATAGTGCCTTCTAAAGCGAAACTTGGCTTTACTTGCGTCGTAGAATAGGATCCGTCGCTCTCTGCGGAAGCGTTTCCGCATCCGTCCAAATATAAATTATTCCCATATATTAACCCTCTAAAATTAGAAGCGACTATATATTTCTCGCCGCTACCCCAACATTTAATCTGTTCTCTAACCTTATTATAAGAACCTCTCAATAACGGTTCTTGACTTGGATCCATCATTTCGTTAAATTTTGTAACGTAATCTCCGCTCTCGTTATTTTTGTCTTCCAAAGCCCCTGCAGGCACGTCGAATCCTCTAAGTTTATTTAAATAATAATCGCCTGAGTTATCTTTCTGAAAATAAATATTACTAATAGCCGCGGAATCCAAACCGGCTATAATATCTAAATGTTTCTTGTTAGAAAAATCAATTTTTCCGGTTATTAAGCCTTTGGAAAGCAAATATTGTTCAAGCATATTTTTTATAATAACGGAAAAATCGCTTGTATGGCCGCTGGACATATCTTCTAAAGAAGTAACGTTGCCCGCTTCCGCAGAAATTTTAGATAATTTTATATCATTACGGGCATAAATAGCGACCCAATTTTCTTCTCCCGCGTTTAAAGCCGAACCGGCTTCTATGGAAACGTCGCCTCTCTCGGCGACAAGCTGACCGTTCCCGCTTATAATTCCTTTGATATTTATATTATCGGAATAAATTCCCTTTTCGGCTCCATTCGCCGATAAACCTAAATCTACAAAACCTCGTCGTTTTTCAGCCGTTTTGTAGATAGTTACTCCGCGCTCATAAGTAGCGAAATTAAAATAATTATCGCTGTCTTCGGTATAAAAAGAAGAAGAAAGTTTTAAGCCCAATTCTTGATCGTTTACCGTAAAGTTAAGCTTCCGTAAAGCGTCGAACGAGAATTCGTCTTTATAATGCTTATTATACTCCTTTTTTGGCTTCAAGACGGTAAAAAATTTGCCGTCCTCCGTCTCCGAATAATAAATCTTCTCGGCCACGTATTCGTCATCCCCGGCCGCCTTAACTTGTTCCTCTATACGGTTTCTTATATTGCGGACCTCGAAATAAGCCACTAGTTTTTTTAGCAAGCCAAAAAAACCGGATCCGGAATTCTCCATTCGTTCTTCGGCTCGCTCTAAAGAATCGACAATATCCGCAAAAATTCTTGCTTCGGTAATCTGTTTAAACGTAAGGCTTAAACTTTTATTTTCTTTATCGGTATTCGCTACTCCGGGAGGTATAAAAAAAGGTTCGTATTTTTTATTCCCCACTTCGGAGTTTGCCGAATAAGAAGTAACGGTATTATTGACTTTATCCGTTAAATAGAATTTATATTGATCTATAATTTTATTTTTTTCCTCGTCGCCACGTTTTCCCAAAGCGTCGTTAAAACTATTCTTCATATCGTTAAAAAATTTGTCAAACATTGTTTGAGGATCATAATTATAAGTGTCGGAAGCCTGAATGTCTTCGCCGTTGCACTTAACGACGCTCATCTGCGTATTTAAGACGTCTGAGCCTGAACCGTAAGTATATCCGTTTATAGTTTTAGCTTTATCATAATATTCTACAAAATCCTCGATAGGATAATATCGCAAATTGTTAAGGACAGACTGAAATTCATTTAAAGTATAACTTTCGGGCATTTCCACATAACAGTAAGTGCCGGAAGGAATCTTTAACGCGTCAGCGGGTCTGGAAGGCATAGTTACTTCAGGTTTTTTAATCCCTGACACAGGGTAAACGTTCAGACCGTATTTGACAAGATTTGAAGCGGTATAACTTGGATATAAAGTTACGGAAGAGGAGGAGCCTGTCAAACTCAGTTTTCCGGAATTATTTAAAAATACTATTCCCTCCCCCATAACCAAAGGACCGTCGTTTTCTTTGCCGAGATTTCCCGTTCCATTAATAATTATAGTTCCGTTGCCTGAAATAATTGAAGGTCTGGTCCCCGAAGTCTGAAGAATATATACTTTGTCGTCTACGAAAGCGTTAATGTTTCCTCCGGCGTATACGGCCGCAGACGTGCTGATTTCTTCAATATTTTGATCGACTCCGTATATAATTTCAAGACCGCACACAGAAGAACCGCAGGAACCTACCGAAAGAATATAAGCTTCCTTTTCCGGCGGATAAGACTCGTCGATTCTGTTAAGCATTCTCGCATAAGGACAAAGTTCCAGGGAAGACGAAGCTGAGGACGACGCCAATCGGCTTTTAACAAATATGGAAAACGCTCCGCCTGATTCTTCGTCTTCTCCCTTTACGACATTGTTGTCAAAAGTCACCCTAAAGCCGCCGCCCTGCTGAGTCGAAGTTCTAAAAGGCCATTCGACGTTATTAACCACGCTTGCGGCGGCAAAAACTATTCCGGCTTTAGCGGACCAATAAGCCTTTATTTCCTGCGTTACGCGCTTTGTCATCAAAATACTATTTTGAGTTCTCCATACGGCCGCCATTAAGAATATGCTTATAACAGTCATTACGGCCAAGGTACATAATAAAATAACGCCTTTATTTCGGCCCATAAAGTCCTCCTAAGTATTACCGGGAACAGTAATCCAAGATAAATTCTCCAAGTAGTTTTTTGCCTTATCAGAAGCCTGAAAATTCTGATTTCCGGAAGCTTCCGACGTCAAAGGCACAGTTCCGAATTCAAATTCTCTCCGGGCATCCGCAATACGCAGAGTCGACAAATAAAAAGAAACTCTATCGTCGTCTTGATTGACGGTTAAATCTATTATGTTATTTTCAACGACAACATAATCTTTGATATCTTCGGAAGCTATGGCATATTGTAAATTTTCCTGAAGTTCGGAAGAAAATTTGTAAGACGTTTTGCCGACGTATATAGGTTCTTTAGCGTAAAACGCCCGTCTGCCCAAAACTTTATGAGGACAGCAATCAAAATTATTGCAGCATCCGTTCTTATAAATCAGCCTGTAAACCATCAAAGTATTATAAACTAAAATAGGAGAGGTAGTCATCTGTTCATAGTCCATAGGCGCAAATAAATCTGGATAAGCCGCAGCTTCATCTTTTTTTCTGCTCAATAAAAAAGCGAACCAACGCTTACCGGCATCCTGAGAGCTGCCGAAACTATTATAACATTCGAAATATCTTATGCTTGACGAAGACAAATATTTATTTACGTCTCGGTAAATTTTTATACATTGAGAGTTAGCGTCTTGTTTCCCCTCGTTTTTTAAAGCGGTTCTTTGAAATGTAATCCAAGCGTTAAAAACGATAGTCATAAGCGCCGTAAAAACAGCTATAGACACTAATGTTTCCAAAAGAGTAAAACCTTTAAACTTCATACGAGCCTCGTCATAAATTTGTTCTTGTAGAAAATACGGCGCTTATCACGGATTTCATCTCGGAAGATCCTCCCGAAGCTTCTATTTCCTCTACGCTAGCTTTAAGATAAACCATATCTCCATAACCGGAAATTTAAGAAGCTTCTATTTCATAGCGGCAATTTTATCGGCGTAAGAAAAAGGCGTATTTATTGCTCCGCCGTCGTACCAATATACGCTTACTAAGATATTCTTTCATAACGGAATCGGCCGCGATATATGCCGAAGAATTATCTATATTGAATTTCCTCCCATATTATGAGTCTCCTGAACGCTGATACCGCCTATTCTCTTAGAAGCTATGGTGCTTATAACGGCTTTCATATCGGAGGATCCTCCCGAAGCTTCTATTTCCTCTACGCTGGCTTTAAGGTATATCATATCTCCATAACCGGAAATCTGAGAAGCTTCTATTTTATAATGGAACTTTTTATCGGCGTAAGAAAAAGGCGTATTTTCTGTTCTGCTATCGTACCCATGTTCCAAAGAATCTATATGCTTACTGAGATATTCTTTCATAACGGAATCGGCCACGATATATGCCGAAGAATTATCTATATTTTTTTGGCCGCTTCTTAAAAGCATCATCATTACCATAGCCATGACAAAAATACCAAAGACTATGATATTCAAAGAGACCAGCAGTTCCGTCATAGTAACGCCGCGAGTCATCTTACGCCGCATAAAAGACCTCCTGAAATATAAAATATCCTTAAAATTAATTATACATAAAAAACTAAAAAAAAACAAATTCTTTACATAAAAAAAATTCCGATATATATATATCGGAATTTTAAAGACTTAACTGCTCAAAATTATAATGCGAACTCCGAGGCAGCCGGGGAAAACAGTAGGCTCCATCAGAAATTAATATCGATTAAAAGCTCTGAAAATAGGCGTGTTAATACTATAAACAGTATTTGATAATTCTCCGTCCTGCTCTACCATAATATCTTTAAGCGTCAAACTTAAACTGTCGAAACTATCAGGCAAAATTATTTTTGAAAGCTCGGCGTCGTACTGAATTCCTACGTTTTGCACTCCCGAAATATTAATAATTCCGCCGTTATTACATATAACGATTCCTTCAAGACAAAAATCATTACCCTGTCCGCCTCCGTTTATATTTATGACGTTGTTGGAATAAAGCAACCCTCTAAAATTTGACTGAACGATATAAGGCTGATCAGTCGCCCAACAAGAAAGCTGAGATATAACTTTTTCGGAAGGAGCCTCAATCAGATCTCTTGAGCTGTAATCGTTGGCAAATTCTTCTTCCAGATTTCCTGATTGCGTGTCAAGTCCGCCCAACACTTCCGCGTAAGAAACGCCGTCGCCGTTTTTAGTGTTTTTAAGAAGATTCTCTAATTCCTCGTCGCCGGTATTATTAAGAATATTATTAAGATCATCGAGATTAAGATTGCCGTCTTTCATAAGCTCAACGCCAAAAGCTTTTTCTACAAAAGATACGACTTGTCTTGCCAAAGAATCCTGGCCTAATGCTTCCCCCGTAGCGGTTTTCCCCTGCTGCAGCTCTTCGGCCGTAACAATCTGAGACGAACCTGCGCTAATATAAGAAAGATTCAATTCGTTTCCTGCGTACAAAGCCAGCCAATTGCTGTCGCCTGCGTTCAGCTTAGCTCCGGCTTCCAATTTAAGATCGTTAGACGCGACTATTCTGCCGGAGCCGTTCACTATGCCTCTAATATCTATATTGTTTGCATGAAGACAGGTCGCGCCGGAATCGGAAGTATTGCCTAAATCGATAACGGGTCTCTTGATTGTAGCCTGTTCATACGCGCCGTCTCCTCTTTCAAAAGCCTGAAACGAAAAATCGCCTTTAGTATAAACGGAATCGTTGAATTTTAACAGAAGTTTTTCCCCTTCTTCTTCAAAAGTAAAAGCTCTTAATACGTCGGTATTAAACATATTGTTGCTCGTATCAAAAGACTTATTGTTGGAAGCGTAAGAAACATCGTAGTCCTCTACGGGCTTTATAATAGTAAAATACGGAGCGGAGGAGCCTGAACCGTCCCCTTTATAATAAATTTTTTCAAAAACATACTTGCAACCTTCGTCTTCCACGTATGTCTCAACGTTGCTTTCTATAAATTTTAAAGCATCTCTGGCCTCCTGTTCGTCATCCATGGCTTCAAAGATATTTTTTATATTGTTAAACAAGTTAAATATATTAAATATGCTGAATTCGCTTTTGGCCTCGTTTAGGTTCTCTATCGACTCTTCATAATTTTTTTTAGCGTTTTCAAGAAGATCCAGCTGAGTTGACAAATTTCTGGCTTTCGTATATTCTTCAAAGCTCAGAGGAAAATTTTCGCTTGTTGTAGCTATGGAAGCGGGTATAAAAAAAGGCTCATACTGTTTAGTTCCCAAAGTAGACGTAAGATTGGCAGACAAACTGGTAAACTCGCTTCCTCTGTCTACAATAAAAGAATTGTAAGCCTCCATTTGATTTGGATCAAGAGTATCGCCTTCGGAGTCGTCTTTTAAAATATATTTTTTATAAAACTTAATATTATAAATTCTTTTGCACAGATCTTCTATATAGTCTGTTTGCTCTCCGTCAGGTTTTTCTATATAAGCGTAAATTCCGGCCGGAATATCAATTCCTTTCTGAGCGGGCATAGAAACCCGAGGAATTGAAGCGGAAGAAGAATTATAAACTCTAAGACCGTAATTAACTAAATTTTTGCTGGTATTTGAAGGCTTAATGGTAGCGCCGTTAAGAGAGACGGAGCCTCCTACGAAAACGTTTCCTTCCCCCATATACAGAGGAGAACTGGAATATCTGTTCGGCGGACTTGATTTTCCCGAACTGTTAATAGTCACGCTGCCTTTAGAAACAAGCCCGGGACGGGAGCCGCCTGTCTGAGTAACATAAAATCCTCCGTCAATATTTGCGACTATGCTTCCGTTGGCGTAAATTGCCGCGCTGGCAGTCGTAATATCCGAAGCGGTCGAAGTTTCGGAAGAATTAGACGTCAAATTAACCGGTTGAGCCATAGCGTAAACCGATTCGAGACTGGACGTATAAGCCCCGGAATTAATCTTGGTTCCATCGTTAGAGCCGCATCTTCCGGTAGATAAAAAATAAATTTCATTTTTAGAAAGAAAAACTCTGGTCGAAGTTCTTTGGATATCTTTAATAATATCGGCGTCGTTGGTATTAGACGCGCTTTTGTAATAACGAAGATCGAACGAAGAATCGCTTGAACTGTCTAAACCCGTTATTTTTCCGTTAGGAATTACGTTTATTGAATAGCCTCCTATAACGCACGCTTCCGAAACGGGCCAACTGACGTTGGAAGTAAGTCTGTCCGCGGCGAAATCCAGGCCGGCTCGAGCAGACCAATAAGACTTTATTTCTTGAACCGTCCGTTTAGTCAATAAAACGCTGTTTTGCATTTTCCACACTACGCCCATAAGAAGAATGCTTAAAATAGACGTGATAGCGAGAGTATAAAGAAGAATTATGCCTTTCTTTTTTTTCATAACGTAATATCTCCTTAAGTGTTTTCCGGAACGGAGTTCCAAGATATAGTCTCAAGATATTTTTTTGTTTCTTGATCGGGAGAAACCAAATTCTTAGTTCCTATATCAATATGTCTCGCGGCGTCTTCCAATCTAAGAAGAGTTAAATTAAAAGTGATAATATCGTCTCTCTGAGAAACAGTCAAATCAACTATGCCTTCGTCAACTTTATGCAAGCCGTTCCAATCGCTAAGCGACATCTTACTCTCCAATACCGACTGAGACGCTAAATTTTTCATCGGATTGCGTAAAGCTACGCCTCCGGTTATATAACAATCATAAGTTCTTCTGTAAAGAGATTTATGAGGACAATTATTAAAACCGTTGCAGCAACCCGGATAATACAAAAAATATAATATCATTTTATTGTATATAATATTGCCGGTATAATTCATCTGAGAGGAATTCGAGACTCTGCTGACAGGGAATACAAACCATCTCTTCTCGACGGAAAATTTATTTGAATTAATCGAGCTTATATCATGGTTAGAGCCGTTATCGTAAAATTCAAAATATATCGCCGTGCCTCCCGATACGTTTTTATTGATATCTCTGTAAATTCTGGCTATCTGCCCGTTAATATCCTGTTTGGCTCCCGCTTTTAAAGAAGCCTTCTGAAAAGAATTCATAGCGTAAAAAATAACTGACATTAAAGCTCCGAATACTACGGTGACAATCAAAGCCTCTAATAAAGTAAATCCTTTTGAAACCTTTTTCCCGCAATATCTCATAATCCGGCCCTTTCGGAAACAATAGTGCTAATCACCGCGTTTACGGCCGTACCCGCCCCGTCGGCTTCTACGGAAGTAACCGAAACCTTAACGTAAAACATCGCTTGATAAACGTCGCTTCTTGAAGTTTCTATTTGATACTTATACTTTTTATGCCCGTAATTTTCAACTCCGTTAACGACTTCATTTTTCAACATTCCCTTATTATCGGCAAGATAAACCTTCATAACGGAATCTGCTACGATATATGCCGAAGAATTGTCTATATTCTTCTGCCCGCTTCTTATAAGCATAAGCATAACTACCGCCATTACAAAAATAGCAAAACAAATTATATTTAAAGACACTAAAAGTTCGGGCATCGTAACGCCGCTATTTTTTTGGGGAGACATAAAGAAGGATTCTCTCTTTGCAACTTGTCGGAATAGTCATATATTGTAAATTATAGCGCTAATTTATCTAATCGGCAACGTTCCAAAACGCCTATAAATAAGGAGAAAAAGGCGTGGCACAACAAGCTTGTAAGGGGAAGAATACGCTAAAAGAATCGACTGTAATATTCATATCGCATAAATTAAAAGCGAAAAAAGGAACGTATTTTCCGCGATGGCTCTTAAACGTAAAATCACAATTTAATAAAATCTTTTTCAGGAGCCCAGCCCTCATGGTATTTTCCATTTTGTTCGACAAACGCGACTCTAAGCCAGCCATGTTCTATAGCCAGAATTTTTACTTCGCTGCCGTCCTTAAGTATATAAAAACAAGGACTATTAATATTCTGACTGTCTCTTATTTCTGCGCTGGGAGAAGAAACTGCGGCGAAACTTCCGGAAAATCTAATTTCCGAAACCGCTAAAGACGCTCCGGACAACACGAAACCGCTCCATAGCGCGAAGTAAACCCAAAATAGATCTTTTTTCCATTTTCTATTAATTAGCGTCAAAGTAAAGATAAAGAAAAAGAAAGATAAAAATATAAAAGCTATTTCATTTTCCGTAAAATTGCTGATAATAGGTATATCCGACGGCCTTGAAATTATCCCTCCGTCTTTCAGTATTTGCTCTTCCAGAGTTTTTTCAGCATTCGCCAAAGCATGATCGCGAGGAGCGTTTTCTAAAGCATGTCGCCAATAATATAAAGCTATCCCTTTTCTATCCATTCTTAAAGCCGCGCACCCGGCGTTATACATAACCTCCGGAGAAGAGTAGCTTTCTAAAATTTTTTCATATTTCTCTAAAGCTTGAGAATAATTTCCATTGGAATACAAATCGTTGGCGGCCGAAAATTCAGCTTTAAAATCTTCGCCGAAAACGTTGTTACACAGCGCTGAAAATAAGAGAATGAAACATATGCATGCTCTAAACATTCGATTTATCCTTTAATATTTTTTCCAACTCAGCGGCAGAAGCAAGACAATTTTTTATAAGAGGCTCGCTGTCTGCAGCTCCAACCTCGTCCGACGAAAAACGCGCTTCGTCGCAAATAACGAAAATATTCCTGATTTTAGTAGCCAAATCGGGATCTCCCGTTATCTTTTCAACTTGATCTACGGCGGCGCGAGTAGTTAGGGCTGAGTCCCTAAAATCAAGACGAGTTATTAAATAATTAAAAAAGCTCTGAGCTATAAAATCATAGCCGCCTTCTTGACAATGTTTTAAATCATTTTTCAATTTACTATACGCCTTTCCGGAACCGGAAAAATTGTCTTCGGCTTTTAAAAACTCTAAAACTTTCGTTTTCAAAATTATAAAGACGTAAATAAAAAACGGCAGACAAAATATAAAAAGCGCGATAGGATTAGCAAGAAGACCTTTGCCCGTCCTTCCGGTCATCTCTGTTTTAATAGAAAAAGAAGCCGAAGTTTGAGGATATTTAGTAACGTTAACGGTTCCCGGTCTATTTTCTCCTATTACTTTCAGTTTTATAGGAGCCGAACTTTTAGAATAATATCGTTTAAAATTTGGATCAAAAAACGAGACGGATAAAGCCGGTATTTCAATCTCGCCGGAGCGCTCGGGAACTAAAGTTACCTTAAGTTCTTTAGTTTCAATTAAATTTTCTCCGGAAATTATTTTTTTTACAGTCTCAGACGAATCAAATTTATTCGCACCTTCCACGATCGGGGCAGAAAGATTAACGGACGAAGCGTTTCCCTTTCCCGAGACGGATAAAGTCAAAGAAAAAGGTTTAGAAACCTCGGCCGTTTCGGTATCCGCCTTGACGCTCAATTCAAATTCGCCTATTCCTTGAGAAAAATCTTCGGGATACGGCGTTGGAAGCTCAGATACGGACAAGGTAAATTCTTTAGTCATAAGCGACTTCCAGCCTTCCAGACGAGATAAATAAGTAACGTTGAACGGCTTGATCGTCATCTCTCCCGAACGCATAGGATACAACGCGAAAGAAATTCTGTTAATTATATATGAAACTCCGTCTTTTTCAAAAGGCAAGGTCTGAATAGGCTCTATTTGCTGGATAAGAACTCCCTCGTTAACAGACGGAATCGCGCGTATCTCAACCGGAAAATCGGCCGGCGTATAAAGATCTACGTTGTAAAGCGCTTGCTGATTTACAAAAATATCTGTGTCAAAAATTTCCGCGTCTAAAAAGACTTCGTTAAAGATTCTTCTAAAAGGATACGGGAATCGACTTTGTTCTTCTCCCAATACTCTTCTCTGCATTTGATTTAAACGTTGGAAAAGATTAGATATATCGTCTTCGTCATCTTCTCCAAAACCAAAAGGCGAAGGCGGAACAGGATTCCCTGGGACAGAAGGAGCTATGGAGTCGCTCACTACGACATCCTTAGAGGGAGCCTCGTAAGTTTGTCCGTCTGACTCTACAAAAACGACGGGGGTTTTTAAATTTCCGGTCCGCTTAGGAATCAAAGTATATGAAAAAGTCTTTTTAGTTTGTACGTTAAAATTTATAATTTCGGTAGAGTGGAAAACGGATTCTCCGGCAACTTTAAAATCTTCATTTTCCGAAACCGAAGGTTTACCTTCTCCATCCTCTATGGACACGGTTAAGATAAGAGGTTCATATCTGCTTATAGAAGCTTTGCTTATTTCAGTCGATATTTTAATCTCTGAAGCGATAGAAACTCCGGCACACAATATAAAAAACATGAAAAGTAACTGCAGCCAAATATTCTTTCTTATCATAAATTATTACCAATCTTTATCAGAGTAACTTCGCTGTAAATATTTTCCAGCGGTTGCCTTGCGATGTTCTTTCTCTAAATTATCAAAATTCTGCAAATATTTTATTGCATTTTCAAGTTCTCTATCCTGCTGATCTTTATTTTGTCGATTATCTTTGTTTTGGTCCTGATTGTCTTTGTTTTGGTCTTGATTATCTTTGTTTTGGTCTTGATTATCTTTGTTTTGATCCTGGTTATCTTTGTTCCGGTCTTGATTATCTTTGTTTTGGTCCTGATTCTCTTTGTTTTGGTCTTGATTATCTTTGTTTTGATCCTGATTATCTTTGTTTTGGTCTTGATTATCTTTATTTTGGTCTTGATTATCTTTGTTTTGGTCTTGATTATCTTTGTTTTGGTCTTGATTATCTTTGTTTTGGTCCTGGTTATCTTTGTTTTGATCCTGGTTATCTTTGTTATTCTTTTCCTTAAGACATAATTCTAAATTATGTTTTGCGTCCATATCTCTATGATTAATTCTCAAAGATCTTTTATAAGCGTCTATAGCTTTATCAAGCTCTCCCTTTTGATAATAAGCGTTTCCCATATTATATAAAGCTTTAGCCTGCAAATTTAAAGAAGCTCCGTCAAGCAAACTTTCATACTCTTTTAATGCGGCGTCATATTTACCCAAACGATACAGCGAATTACCCAAATTAAACTGAGGCTCTTTCCAACTTGGATTATCGGAAATAGCTTTACGGTATCCCGAAGCCGACTTTTCATATAAGCTCTTTTTATAATCTAAATCGGCTTTAAACGCGTCGACATATCCTCCAAAAGCGTATACGGGACGCCACGACACGAAAAATGCCGCAAATAAAAATATCAAATAATAAAATTTATTTTTTTCCATATATCAAAATCCGCCTCTCTCCCATAGCAAAGCTTATAAATAAAAATACGAAAGCGGGGAAAAGAGTATACTGAAAACGATTAATATATAAATTTTCAGATTTAACGCCCAAATCTTTTTTCTCTAAAGATAAAACCGCCGAGATCGTCTTCTCCAAAGTAGCCGATTCATAATCGGCATGTATATATGTTCCTTCGGTTAACGAAGATATCTGTTTCAAAAGATTTTCGTCTAATCTGGAAACGACCGTATTGCCGTTTCTATCTTTTTTTTCTTTACCGTCTATAATCAACGTGGATCCTTCCGGAGAGCCTATACCTATAGCGTAAATCGACACGCCTTGTTTACGAGCCAATTCGGCGGCTTTTATAACGTCGCTTGAAAAATTTTCTCCGTCTGAAATAAGTATAAGGGCTTTCGAAGAACTATCGCCCGGAGTAAAAATACTTAAAGCAAGATTAATGGTTTTTCCTATATCTGTGCCTTGGATAGGCATAATAGAATAATCGGCGTAATCCATAAATAATTTGGCCGCGTCGAAATCGGTAGTCAGAGGACATTCAAGATAAGCTTCTCCGGCATAAGCTATAATTCCAATTTTATTGCCTTTTAAAGCGTCGATAAGTTTAATTGCCACCGCTTTTGAAAAATCTAGTCTAGAGGGTTTATAATCCTGAGCGGCCATACTTTGAGAACAATCTAAAGCTATAATAACTTCAATGCCTTTCAAAGTTTCTTCTGCAACTTTTCTGCCCCATTGAGGACCGGCGATGCTCAAAGCTAAAAAAATTAGACCTAAAAAAAGACACACGGCGCGCAGAGTCTGCATTTTCCGGCTAAAATCAGGAGCTATTTTCCCCATTATACCCGAAGACGCCAATTTATCAATCTTCTTTTTCTTAATAATTAACCCGCCTACAATAAGGCAAGCGGCCGCAAAGAGAGATATAAAAAGAACGGCAAAATAATCTGAATGCGCAAAATTCATATTAGTTCCTCTTTTCGATAACTATGGAATACGGCGGGCAATAGTATTAGTAAGCAAAACGTCGAGTAAAAGCATTATAAAAGCCGGAATTAAGAAAAAATTAAATAATTCCGAATAGATAAAAGAAGCCTGTTTCTTAAACTCTGTCTTTTCCAAAGAGTCGATCCTATTAAAAATCAATTTCAAAGAGTCGATACTCTTAGCTCTACTGTACTCTCCGCCGGAAATATCAGCAAGCTTTCTTAAAGCCGGCTCATCCAAGCTGTCTTCTATAGGAACGTATCTGGTTATCCCCAAAGGCCCCCTAATGGGCATCTGGCTTATTCCTTCCTTGCCGACTCCTATGGAATATATTTTTATTCCTAACTTTTTTGCGATCTCCGCCGCCGTGTTAGGATCAATATGCCCCATATTGTTGCTGCCGTCGGTGACAAGTATAATTACTTTACTTTTAGCCGCGCTATTTTTAAGTCTGTTTATAGAAGTAGCCAGAGCGTCTCCAATAGCGGTTCCGTCTGTCTTAGTAACATCCTGTTCCAAACTCGAAGTCAAATCGATTAAAGTGCCGTGATCAAGAGTTAAAGGGCACATAGTAAGACTTGCCCCGGCAAAAACGACAAGGCCTATCCTGTCGTTCGGACGTCCCTTAATAAATTCGGATATAACTTCCTTAGCTACGGTAATTCTGTCGTCGCGCCCAAAATCGACCGCAAGCATACTAGGCGAAGTGTCCAAACAAATCATTATATCGGTGCCGTCGAAAGAAGAAGAATAATCAGCCGGCATTGGAACCTTAGACTGAAACCGCATAAGGGCCAAAATAATTAAAATTAACGCGATAAAATTAAGAAAGAAAGATAATAAACTAAAAAACTTTCCCTGAACTCCGCTTCCGGACTTTTTAACAATAGACAATAAAGGAAATCTTACGGCAGAAGTCCGCCTCGCTTTACGTCTAAAAACAAAATAAAGTACGGCTAAAGGCAAGAATACAAGAAGACCGAACCAATAAGAGGCTATAACCGTAGTCATGATTTACTATCCTCTTTTTTTTCTCGATATTTAATCTTATTATAAATAGTCTCCGTCATATCAAAATCGTCTTTATGCGTATCGGGTAAATATTTCGCAAATTTAACCAAATCGCACTGAGAAAGTAAAGTTTTTATATCAGAAGCTCTTTCTTTTAAATATTCGTTGTCCCTTAAAATTTTGTAAAGCTCTCCCGTCGTGGAATCTAAAGCGGGCAAAGAATAACGGGCTTCTATATATCGCCTCAGTATTTCGGCAAGCTGAACGTAATATTCCTTAAGCGATTTTTCTTCCGTTAAATCGTATTCCGCAAGTTTTTGCAAAGATTCTTCCGCAATTTCTTCAGGAGTCCTTATTTTTTCCACATTCTCATCTTTCGTATTTTTCTTTTTAATTAATTTAACGATGAATATTATTAAAACTATAAGAACGATAATCAGAAAAAGAACGATAAGCCATATATATGCCGCAGGAATAGAGTCTAAATTATTTTTTATATCGGCGAAAGAAGAATTTTCTTCGGAAATAACGCTTTCTATAACGACGGAAGCTTCGTTTGACATCAATTTCTCGCCGGAATCAAAAATTATGACAACGGGACCTAGCTTTTTTTCTCCTACGCTCCAAGCTACGGCCTCAAATTGGTAAGCTGATATAAACTCTCCTTCTTTTTCAAAAAATACGGGCGTCTTTTCGTTCAAAAGTTCCAAATCAGACAAATTAAAACCTTCGCTAACCGAAAAGCGCTCAGATTTAGAAGTTTTAACTTCAAGAGTTACGTTTATAGGATCGCCAATCTGAACCTTAGCCGGAGATACGGATAAAACAGCTTTTTTTTCCGCGGGCCAAACGGGAGAAAATAAAATTAACGACGTAAGGACAAATAAAACTATCAAACGAGCCATTATACTCTAAGCCGCCTCTCTCTGGCTTTAAAAAAAGCGTATAAAGGTTTTATATAAGACTGAACGGTATTTAAAAGGACATAATCTATTTTCGCTTTGCCAAACATAAGCTTAAGCTCGTCGTTCCTTTCCATGATATTTTTTTCATACTCGCGTCTAAACGCAGGATCCGAAGAATTTACTATAAACCTTTCTCCGCTTTCGCTGTCCTCTAACTCGATGAATCCGATATCCGGCAAAGAATCCTCGATAGGATCGCTCACTCTCAATGCTATAACGTCATGTTTACCGTTAAGCATGGCAAGCGATTTTTCAAAACCGGAATCAATAAAATCGGAAATAAGAAAAATAACCGCTCTTTTTTTAACTACGTCGTTTAAAAACTTTAACGTCTTCGAAATGTCAGTTTTCGAATTTTCACGATTATAATATAAAATCTCGCGAATAATCCTCATAGCGTATTGAGAATTTTTCTTAGGAGGCAAATATTTTTCTACTCCTTCGCTGAAAAGAACTAAACCTATTTTATCCTGGTTCCTAAGAGCAGAGAAAGCTAACACGGCCGCTAATTCGCAAATGGTTTCAATCTTAGTTCTAAGAAAGCTGCCGAAATCTCCCGATCCGGAAACGTCGGCCGCCACTATAACGGTTCGCTCCCGCTCTTCCACAAATTCCTTTACAAAAGGCTTGCCTAAACGCGCCGTCACGTTCCAGTCAATGTTCCTTATATCGTCTCCCGGATAATATTCCCGCACGTCGGAAAAGTTCATGCCTACGCCTTTAAAAATACTTTGATATTTTCCTGAAAAATAATCCTCGACGAGACGCCTCGTTTTTATTTCGATACCCTTTATTTTCTTTAGCGCGGTTAATTTTTCTGAGTTCATAAATAAAGCTCCAAACAAAACGCTTGAATTAATGCTAAAATATGCCAAGGCACATTATCAAAGTCAAAAGATTTTCAAAAACCGCCTTATCTTTCTTAAGGCACGTCGACGTTAGCTAAAATTTTCTTTATCACGTCTTCAGACGTTATTTCCTCAGCTTCAGCTTCATAAGTCAAAATAATTCTATGGCGAAGAACGTCGTAAGCCATGGCTTTAACGTCGTCCGGAGTAACGAACGATCTTCCCGACATAAAAGCGTTGCCCCTGGAAGCTAAAGACAAAGCAATCGTAGCCCTAGGAGAAGCTCCCCAAGCGACTAACGACTTTAAATCTTCAAGTTTAAACTGATCCGGATACCTGGTAGCGAAAATCAAATCTACTATATATCTGCTTACTTTTGGATCCATATATATGTCCGGTATAATTTTTTGAATTCTCAAAATATCTTCGGGAGATATCGTTTTAGAAGCTTTAGGCTGTTCGTTAGAAACCATACGCTCCATAATAGCAAGTTCTTCTTCTTTCGAAGGATAAGAAATTCTCAATTTAAGCATAAAACGGTCTATCTGTGCCTCGGGAAGAGGATAAGTGCCTTCCTGTTCAAGAGGATTTTGAGTAGCCATAACCATAAACGGCTCTTCCAACTTAAAAGTCGAATCGCCTATAGTTACCTGCCTCTCCTGCATAGCTTCAAGAAGCGCGCTTTGAACTTTAGCGGGAGCTCTGTTTATTTCGTCGGCAAGAATAAGATTTGCGAAAACAGGCCCCTGCTTAGTAGTAAATTCATGTTTCTTAGGATTATAAATCGTAGTGCCAACTATATCCGCCGGAAGAAGGTCCGGAGTAAATTGAATTCTGTGAAAACTGGTTTGTATAATATCTGAAAGCGTTTTAACGGTAAGGGTTTTGGCAAGACCGGGCACTCCCTCTATCAAAATATGACCTCTCGTTATAAGTCCTATTATAAGTTTTTCAATTATTTCAGTCTGCCCTACTATTACTTTAGAGGCTTCGCTTTGTATCTGTCTTATAATCGGATACTCTTTTTCAACTACTTTAGCTAAATCTTTTATATCTTTATTTTCCATATCGGCTCCATATCTTTGTTATTAATAAAACATAAGCTATCGACGTAATTTTATTCATAAATTTTAATATGAACCATACCGTTCCTTACTGTCAAAAACATAAAAAAAGAAGCTTTTTTTAGAAATTTATTGCATATCAACAAAAAAAAATATTTTCTGCGGAAAAAACGACCGATTCTCTCGGCCACTTTTTCCGCAGAAAATAATGCGTCAAATTATTGATTTTCAAAAATAGCTATGGTTTCTTCGATCGTTCTCTGCAAAGCGGTTTGATTTTTACTGGCGGCCCTGGTCTTTTCAAGAACAAGCCTGTGCATCAAATAATCCGAAGGAGAACATATTTTGCCGATAGTCCAAGCGCAAGCTTGCTTGACGTCCGGATCGTTGTCTTGCTCAAACAGCGTTATAATCTCGTCACCCGCTTCCTGGGCTCCCATTTGACCAAGCCCTAAAGCGGCTCCTGCTCTAACCTTCGCGCTTCTGTCGTTCAAACATTCTCTCAACTGCGGAGTCGACTCCTTGCCCATTAAGGCAAGAGCGTTTATAGAGCCTGTTCTTTGCATCTCATCGTCTGATTTCAACATATCAAGAAGAAGCGGACGCACATATTCTCCGAAACGAGAAAGAGACACTGAAGCCTCCGCAGCTACGGTATCTTCTTCGTCAGCCATGATAGAGACTAAGAAATCTGCGTTTTCAGTCGTATATGGCATATATCCAAGCGACTTGGCTATACATTCCCTTACTTGAGTCGGAGCTTCCTCTAACGCTCCCTTTAAATCAGGTATAACGGCTGTTCCAAGTTTTCCCATAGCTTCTACGGAAGTCTGTCTAATCTCGGGAGAAGCGTCGTTCATTCCGTCGAGCACAGCGGAAAAAGCTCGCTTCGATCTTGTTTCGCCCAATCCCCAAATTGCAATATTTCTAATCTCGGGACGCTTCGAATAAGACTCCAATAAATCGACGTTCAAATCGCCCATTCCGGCAAGAGCCCTCACGCATAATTCCTGTACTTCAACTCCTGATTTTTCAATTGTTTCGGCAATGGACTCTACGGCAGGCGCCCCAACTTTAGACAAGGATTCCGAAGCGGCTAATCCAACGTCTTTATTATGATCCGACATAGCTTCGATAAGATACGGAATAGTTTTTGGACTTTTAGTATTGCCAAGAGACGCGGCCGCGTTCTTTCTTACGGAAGGATTGAGGTCTTTCAAACCCGGAAGTATAACGGATATAGCGTCTTCATTTCCGCTTATTCCAAGATTTTCGGCCGATCCCGAGCGAACTCTCGAATCCTCGTCTCGCATGCCGGCCGCTACCATAGAAGAAGGAGCGTTGAAATTCATACTCTTTATAGCTATCGCCGCCGCGGCTCTAACGTCCGCGTCAGAATCCGAAAGCAAAGCAGACAATCTTGAACCGGCAAGCTGATATTTAACTCTGGCTAAAGAATTAATAGCGCTCTTTTTAACGTTTATATCGGAATCGTAAGTAGCTCGCAAAAGAGTTTCGCCTGTCGCCACGCTCTTATAATTTCCAAGCGCGTTTACGGCGGCTTGTCTTACTTCCGGACGAGAATCTCTCGCTAAAACGTTAAGAATCTGCTCGCTTGAAGGAGACTTAAATTGACCTAAAGCCCAACAAACTGCCGTACGAACCCCCGAATCGCTGTCCCTGGCCAACCTTTCTATATCGGAAGCATATCTTTTATCATTGGAGCTTCCCAAAGTCATCACCGCATTTTGTCTTACGGCTCCACTTTTACTGGATAGATCGTTAACCGCGGAGCTTACGTCCTGAGATTGAGCGAATACGGAAGCTCCCATAGAGCATGAAAGCAAAATAATAGCAGCAATTTTCTTTAACATACCGTCCTCCGTAAATTATTAAAAACAATCTGAAAATTTATTAAATAAAACGTTAAAATATCTTTAGAAAAAAATTCTACAAACTACGAGACAATAACGATAAATATGTCTCTTTTGTATTGTTCGATAAAAAAGAAAATTTCCCCTTTAAAGACCCTGAGTCAGCAAAGAGAAAACCTTAAAGATTAATTTTATCGAGACGGCGCAAAATTAACGGCCTACTTAAAGAGTATAGCGGCATAAAGACCATACGGCGACAATAAAAACGCGCTATAGAACGCTATCGGCAACGTTTAACATAAAATTGCGCAACGCCGGCAGATCTTCAACCTGAGAAAGAACAAAATTTAAACGCATAAGCGCAGGAGCTATATAACGCGAAAATAACGGTTTCCCTTTATTTCTACTTAAATTGGAATAAGCCCCCAAAGCCTGCATGAGACGAGAGACGGAAGTAAGGAGAAAATAACGCTTAGCGTCTCTTTCGTCAATAGATAAGTCAGCGCTCCTAAGCGCATAAAAATAACTAATTAGATCCTCGGTTAACTCAAAGTCTAGGCAAACGTAAGGATCTTGTATTAAAGAAGCCGCGTCATAAAAAGGATTTCCCATACGAGCGCCTTGAAAGTCAATAAATATTACGCGACCGTTCCTGATAAAAATATTCTGACTTTGAAAATCTCTATGCATCGGGAATTTAGGAAGATCTGCCAGCAAGGAAGCGAGGAGTTCGAACTCTGCGGAAACGGCGGAAGGGATAGCCTTAACTCCCGCATACTCCTTAAGAAAAAAAGAAGCGAAATATGAACTTTCCCAAAGGAAAGACGACTCGTCGAAAATCCTTTCAAATAACTTTTTGCAGTTAGAAGCGTCTATAGTCTGAAAATGAGCAAGCTCGTCAAGAACTTTTTTATATAAATTCAAGTTATGTCCTCTGTCGTTTTGCAGCGCCGCCTTATATAAAGACATATCTCCCGCGTCTTCCATAATCGCCGCGCCGAATTCATGAAATTCTTCGTAAAAATGAGGAACAGGAACCTTGCTCTTTTCAAAAAACCTGCCGAATTCGCAGTAAAACTCGAACTCTTCCAAATCTTCGGATATAGACGCGACAAAAGAAACTGCCGAAGACGCCGCTCTATAAAATTTTCTCGCGCTGCCTCCGCCGCATAATTCCTCGATTTGAAAAGCTCTCCCTCCGAACATCGCTTCAAGAGCGTTTAAAATTTCCCGTCTTATCATAATACGCAACGTCTCTCCTTGTTTTTTCAAGCGATTCCATATCCCCAATATCGCTCCAATAAACGTCTTCAAAAAAAACTCCATGTATATTCTTGGAAGAATCGGCTATCTTTTCAACAATAAAATCCACTATGGAATATTGTCCCTCAGGCATAGCCTTAATAAAAGAAGAAGAATATACGGCTACTCCGCTAAAAGTAAGAAAAAGAGCGTCTCCGTTCCTATACTTCAATTTTCCTCTCATATCGACTATTTTGCCGTCTCCGGGTCTAAAAAGCACGTTCGCGGAAGGTTTGCCGCCGACAAGGCCCAAAACCGCGTCGCATCGCTCAATTTCGTCGATCAAACTCTTTACGTCAAGAGTAGTAAAAATATCTCCGTTATGTACGATTAAAAACTTATCTTCTAAAGCCCATTTTTTAAAAGACGCAATCGATCCTCCCGTATCTAGAAGAGTCTCTTCAAATTTAAAATACGCTTTTCCCTCTAAACGAGCCAAAACATGCTTTTGGATCTGTTCGGGAAGATAATGAAGGTTAAAAGCGAACTCGTCTACTCCCGCAGATAAAAGCCTATCTATAATAAAATCTATCGTCGGCTTCGAATTTATCGTAACCAGAGGTTTAGGAACGGATAATGTTAACGGTCTGAGCCTGGAGCCAAGACCGGCGGATAAAATAAGAGCTTTCATAAAATAAATCCCGCCTTTAAGGATTAAGACAATTTTTCATTTATGACAACGATTAATAATAAAAAAGCGGCCGAGCAAAGCCGCAAAAGTCTATTCGTACAAAAGAAAATCCTGTCTCCGACGCCTGAAGTCGCTTTCGTATGAAATCCAAGAGCGTCTTATATCTTCCGCGCTCGCTCCGGCTTCCAAAGCTGATCTAACTTTATCTGAACCGGCTAAAATATCAAAAGGAAGTTTTTCATACTCGTATTCGTATGGCGGCCGTTTCCATTTGAAATCGCTGCCCCAGCGTTTTAAAACGGATTCCAAAATTTTCAAAGCGGTAAACACCGACTCGAAAGATTCTCTGTCATAAACGTGCAGTTGGCCTCCAAAACAAAGTTCTTGCGCAAATTTTTGAAAAGTCGGCTGAAAAGACGCCGGGCGAAAAATAAGACCGTCGATATTCTTTAAATCTTCGGCTAAAGCCCCAGAATCAATATAAGGGGCTCCAAAAAGCTCAAACGGCCTGGTAGTTCCTCTCCCCTCAGATAAACAAGTTCCCTCGAGAAGGCACATTCCGGGATAAACCGTAGCGGTATCCAAATGCGGCATATTAGGCGAAGGGAGAACCCAAGGAAGACCGGTTTGATCAAACCACATATGCCTTCGCCAATTTTTCATAGAAACGACGGTCAGGCTGCCTTTAAGTCCCATCTCCATATACATCATAAACAGCAGCTCTCCGATAGTCATACCATGTCTTACGGGAATAGGATACAATCCTACGAAAGACCTGTATTCTTCCAGCAGCGGAGGCCCTTCGATCGAAACGCCGTTCAAAGGATTAGGCCGATCCAATACCACCACTTTAATCCCAAGCTCGCAGCACCTTTTAAGCGTTAATAAAGACGTCCATAGAAAAGTATAATATCTTGCTCCAACGTCAGGCAAATCGATCGCTACGGCGTCTAATCCCTCCAGCATAGCGTCAGAAGGTTCTCTAACGTCTCCGTAAAGACTGTAAACGGGAACTTGGAATTTCATATCCTTATATCCCCGCCATTCTATCATATTATCTTGCGTATGCCCGTCTATCCCATGCTGAGGTCCAAAAAGAGCTTTTAAACGAAAATTAGAAGCAGACGCAAAATATGTCGCAGCATGAATCAATTTTTTATCTACGGAAGCCTGATTAACAAGTAAACCTACGTTCAAGCCCGTTAAAACGTCAAAATTATTCTCAATTAAAACGTCAAGTCCTGACAACGTCATCTTTCTTCTCCTGTTTAACGCCGGTTTGCCGCCTTGTTTTCTTATTTTTTCTGTTTTTATAAGGTTTTTCTTTAGCTTTGCGCGTAGTTTTGGATAATTCTAAATCGCCGGAGCCATTAAAATCTCCGGCGGCATTCTCGTCCTCTGAAACGTTCGCGCTATCTGAGGCGGATCCAAACGCGGAAGGAACTCCGTTCCAACTCCCGGAAATTTTTCCGCTAATAAACTCGGCCGAAAACTTTATTTTCACGCGTTTCTTTTTGTCCGTATGTTCTTCCGAAACCTTCTGTTCCTGTCTCGGATCGATCCTGACCTCTTCGTAAGATAAAATACGAAACTTAGAAACCTTAGGCTTCGCAGACGGCTCTTCCGTTTTTTCCTCTGAAACGGAAGCGATAACCGAGTCGACTTTTTCAGACTGTTCCCGAATTGCGCCTTCCGGTTCTAATTCAGTATCGTCAAGGCGAACTTCTTCCTTAGGAAGCTCGCGGACTTTCTCGGAAAATCCGGCGGCATGTTCGGGCAACTTTCCGGAGTCTTCAAAAATCATAGAAAATCCCGGCAATTCCGAAAGTTTATACTCGACATGTTCTTGATCTTCTCGCTCAAAAACTACGGAACCTTTGGCGATTCTTTGTTCTAAAACCTTAAGAAAACCTTGAGGAGTTTCAACGACATCGCCTACTTTAGGATACAACTTAGCGCATTCATGATAAAAATCATACTCATGTTTAAGACAACACATAAATCTTCCGCAAACTCCGGAGATACGTTCTGGATTAAGAGAAAGACTTTGTTCTTTAGCCATTTTTATCGATACCGGAACAAATTCAGGCATGAACGAATTGCAGCATACGGGGCGTCCGCAAAGTCCTATCGCTCCTAAAATTTTAGCTTCGTCCCTAACTCCTATCTGGTGCAATTCTATTCTTTTCTTAAAGATAAGAGCTAATTCTCTAACTAAATTTCTAAAATCAATTCGTCCGTCAGCGCTAAAATAAAAAATAATCTTGCTGTCGTCATATGCATATTCGACTTCTACAAGCTTCATGTCAAGGCCATACTCCTTGATTTTCCTTCTGCAGATTTTCAAAGCCCTGTAAGCTGACAATTTCTTTTTGTAACGCGTTATAAAATCTTCTTGAGAAGCGGATCTTACGACTTTTTTTAACTCTCCTTCAAATTCGGATTCGTCAATATTGACAAGCTCTTTTGAAACAAATCCCAATTCCAAACCTCTGGCGGTTTCAACTAAAACTTTTTCGTTTTTACGTAAACGCAGACCGTTTGGATCAAAATAATAAATTTTGCCGGCTCTTCTAAAAGAGACACCAACGACTTGTAGCATAACAACCAAAATTCCTTCTCTAATTACGTCTAAATATCTTCGCCAAAGACATAAAATTTACAAACTCTCAAAATTAACAAACAATACTAAACGGAAAAATTATATAAAACGAGCGGCTATTGCTTGCAAATGGCAATAGACTAAAATACGCGACGCTCGAAATCTAGTCTATCCAAAAATTTCGCCTTTTCTTCCGGAGTCTAATCCGGAACTAAAAACAAGCCATATTTTCTGAAAAAGCCAATCGGCGCAAAAAACGGGATTTACGTTATATTCTGACGCTTTTCCAATTTCAAACATAAAACTGGCAATTTCTCTAAGAGACTCAAAAGATACGTTTGCGGACTGTTCGCGCAACCTTGAATCAAAATCGTAATTAATAAAGCGACCAAAGTCTGCTCCAGTCTTAGACAATATCAAATCCCTCAGCCAAGTCAAAATTATATTTTTAATAAAAATAAAATCGGATGGAGAACCGCAAAGTCCGTCAAGTTTAACAGACAAAGAAAAAGAAGATATAACATGAAGTTCAGTCAAAAGCTCCATTAATTTAATCCTACGATTCATTTTTTCGGGATTATCGGCAAAAGCTAAAGCCGTTCCCAGGCTTCCGCATGATATAGACGACAAGATTCCGGCTTCTGAAGGCGGCAATCGCCTGTTTGTGATAAGCCGCTCGGCTATAATCTTATCAGAAAGATCGCTGAACCGGAATCTAAAGCATCTTGAAACTACCGTAGGGAGCATTAAGGACGAATCTGTCGCGGTCAGGATAAAAAGCATATATGAAGGCGGTTCTTCCAAGATCTTCAAAAGAGCGTTAGAGGCTTCTTCCGTCATTCTATCCGCATCTTTAATAACGCAGACTTTTCGACCGCTTTCTATAGGAGCGAAACATGTCTCCGAGGCAAGGCCTCTGGCCTGTTCCAGCTTGATATTCCAAGTGTCGGGATCAGGCCTAACTATAAGTAGATCAGGAGAATTTAAACGTTCAATTTTTCTGCATAAAATACATTCTCCGCAAGGTTTGCCGACATCCGCCTGACAATTCACTAAGGAAGCTAGCCACAGAGCGGTTGAAAACTTACCGGAACCGGGCTGCCCTAAAAACAAAAGAACTCCCGGAAGAGCGCCTTTCCGCGCAGAGTTCCTCAATAAATCAAGCATATCGTCGCGCCCACATATGTCTATCATTTTAAGACCTCTACAAAAGCGCAAACAAAATTAATTTTGTCGAAAAATAGATTTAAAAACAAATAATTTAGCGGAATCGGCAAAAGATGAAAGTCTAGAATAAAACATAGTATTCAAAAACCTCTTATTCCCCGTAAAAATAGAAACGGCATCCAATTTTACCGCTTGTTCGGAAGGAGGAAGAGATATTACAGTCCGAATCAATTCCCTTTCCATAAGTCTGACCATTCTTCCGTCAATCTGCAAAACTCCGCTTGCCTGAGGAAAAGAAGATATATATCTGTAATCATATGGTTTTCTTTCTTCAGAAGCAAAAATAAAACTTTTTTTTAAAAAATCACCGGACACTTAACTATTCTCCAAAAAAATATATTTTTATTAACTTTAAATTTTTAACGGTTCGTTAAAAATTTAATCCCACAGTCTCCGGATTTACTCCGGAGGCAGGATAGATGCCCCTTCTGCGCAGCTCTTTTAAAGCCGAATCGACGATTTTTCTATGAAGTTCTTCAGGCGGAAGCATAGCGTCCATAAGTCTAAACCTGGCAGGCTCGTTGTTCCTAATATGCATATATCCTTCTCGCGCCTTCCTGAAAAAAACAGTTTTTTCTCTTTCAAGTCTCTCCGGAAGCAATTCCATCTCTTCATTTCTAAGTTTCACTCTCTTTACGGACTCTTCGGGCGTAAGATCCAAATAAAAAGTCAAATCAGGAAAAATTTCCCAAGCCGCCTCGGAGTTAACTTCATCGACAAAGCTCAACGGAAGCTCGCGAGCAAAAGCCTGATAAGCTACCGAAGAATCCATAAACCTATCTGATATTACGACATACCCTTCTTCAAGATAAGGCCTCAAAAGTTTATCGGCATGCTCGGCTCTTGCCGCCGCATAAAGCAAAAATTCGGTCATAGGACTTATATCGTTTTCAGGATCCGCAAGAATTTTCCTTATTTTATCGCCGACAGGCGAACCTCCGGGTTCTCTGGTCAGAACTACGGGAAAATTGCATTTCAACAATTCTTCGCTCAAAGCTTTAGCCTGAGTCGTTTTTCCCGCTCCTTCTATCCCTTCAAAAGTTATAAAAAAGCCTTTCATAAATAATCCTCCAGCCGATAAGACAACATATATGCGGCTCTCGTTTAACGCTCAGTTTCTGAATATTAACTGCCACGCGATTAGTTCGCATGGCAAATCCAACTATATAAAACGGAAATTCCATAGACTCGACAATAAAAAAGTCACTAAGGCGAAACGAGCAAAAATTCTGCACAAACTATTAAATCGTCATAACCATAAAAAACGAGCGAGAAAATCTTATATAAAAAACCCGCGTTTTAATAGTTTTAATATTACGCCTTTTTCGCTTCGTTACCTTCCGACGGCAAAAATCACATTAAATTATCGGCGATAAAAAATTCAATCTGAGCAATAGTATTGGCTCTTACGGTAAAAACGGGAATATTTCTATCTTTTATTATAGAAATTTTAGACCCGTTGCGCCTACATCTGCTTTTTAAGGCGAGAACAAGATCCGCCTCGTCCGGACGCCTCGCTATAACGGCTGAAGAACTTAACCCTGAAATAGCTTTTTCCAGTCTATCGCGACTTATGCCGTAAGGATATATCCTTACGTTTTCTCTTCCTCTAAAATCGGACGGATGAACTACGGGAAACGAGTCTTCAGAATATGTATTTTTTTGAACTTCGGACGGTTTAGACTCAAAGAATTCGATCTGTCCCGAATCAGTTTTCACCCGTTCCTCAGAATGAGGAGAGAAACCCCGCAAAAGCATATCTACGGAAAGAGCAAGATCCTTATGCAAAACTATCCGGCTGCGATTTTTAATCTCTATAAGGAATTCAAAAGCCGGAGCGGCTTTTCTTTCCAGAACAGTTTTTTGAGTTTTTCTTTTTTTTGCCTCTTCGTCGGAAAGAGTAACAGATTCGATACCTCCTACCAATTCAGATAAGGTAGGATTTTGAATCAGATTTTCCAAGGAGCTGCCATGAGCCGTAGCGATCAATCTTACGCCTCTCTCGGCGATCGTCCTAGCGGCGTAGGATTCCTCCAAGACTCCTATTTCGTCAATTACCACCACTTCAGGCATATGATTTTCAACTGCCTCTATCATAACGGAATGCTGCTTATCGGGGCAAGGGACCTGCATTCTTCTGGCTCTTCCTATGCCGGGATGAGGTATATCGCCGTCTCCGGCTATTTCGTTGCTGGTATCTACTATCACTACTCTTTTAGTTTCGGCAAGAATTCTTGCCATCTCTCTGAGCATGGTAGTCTTGCCTACTCCCGGAGGCCCCATAATAAGAATTCCTCCTTCGGCGTCCAAAAGATCTCTGACAATATCGATTGTACCGGAAACGGCTCTCCCGACTCTGCAAGTAAGACCTATTATTTTCCCGAGCCTGTTTCTTATCGCGGAAATCCTATGCAACGTTTTTTCAATACCCGCTCTGTTATCCTCTCCAAAATCTCCTATCCTAGAAATAGTATAAGATATATCGTCGCCGGACACGGGTTCTTCCCCTATAAAAGCAATCCCAGAGGTAAATCTGACTTCGGGAATCCTGCCTAAATCCATAATTATTTCTATAAGTTCCGACGGCTTACAAATTTCCGATATCATTGAAGAGATTTTATCCGGCAAAACGGCCAGAAGAAGTTCCGCTTCTAAATCAGAATTATAATTTGACATTTTGCTTAACTACTCTCAAAGTCTTTAAAGAAAAATCGACCGGACCCTGAATATGAACTCCGCCGGCAAGCTCGACATTAACGTATTCCACGATTTCTTCGGTAATCAAATCTCCCGGACGAAGAATCGGAATGCCCGGAGGATAAGGGGTCACTATTTCGCAGCATATTCTTCCTTGAGATTTATTAAAATCTACGGTATCGTAAGGAGCGAAAAACGCTTCTCGCGGAAGCATCACATGCTGAGGCCAATCCGGAAGCTCAAATCTTTTGCCTCGTTTAGAACCGTATTGCCTTATAACGTCGATACTGGTAGGATACTTTCTTCCGGAGGCTATCTTTTTCAAAGCGTTTAACAGCATATCAACCATCTCAAGGTCATGACCAATAGTCAAAAGAGCGACGTTATTAAAAATATCCGACAACTCTATTTGAATATTGAAATCATATCTTAAAATACGTTCGATGTCATATCCGGTATAACCGATATCTCTTGCGGTAAAGACAATCCTGGTGGGATCAAAATCGTAAACTCCGGGTCTGCCTATAAGCTCTCTGCCATAACATTTCAGCCCCGGAATTTTATTTATAGAGTCTCGAAGATAATCGGAAAGCTCTATCGCGCGAGTTAAAAGCTTTTTGCCCTCGGTAGCCATCTGCATTCTAGCTACGTCAAGCGAAGCTACCAATAAACAACTCGGACTCGTAGATAAAAACAGCCTTAATACGGTATGAACTCTGCCCTGATCGACGCGTTCTCTTTTCATATGGAGCATAGAAGCCTGGGACATACCGGAAATAATCTTATGAGTGCTATTTATGGAAATATCAGCTCCGGCCGCCATAGCGGAGATAGGAAGACCGTCATGAAAATTCAGGTGAGCTCCCCAAGCTTCGTCGACCATTAAAATTTTCCCGTATTTATGTACGATATCGGCGATAGAAACGAGATCGGCCGCGGCTCCGTAATAAGTCGGACTTACGACCATAACCGCCACGGCGTCAGGATTGTCTTCCAAAGCTTGTTCAACGGCTTCGGGAGTCACCGCATGATCTACGTTCATTTCCATATCGTATTCAGGATCGATATAAACGGGAATTACGCCGGATAAAATAACGGCCCCCGTAACGGATTTATGGCAATTTCTAGGAACTATAATTTTATCTCCCGGATTGCATACTGAAAGGATCATAGCATGATTTCCGGAAGAGGAGCCGTTTATCAGAAAGAAACTCATATCTGAGCCGTATGCCTGAGCCGCCAGCTCATGAGCATGAAGACAAACGTCGATAGGCTGATGAATATCGTCAAGTCCTAAAACTTGCGTGATATCAGCCGCTAAACCTTTCTCTCTAATGAATTTTTTAAAAATTTCAGGAGTCCCTCTGCCCTGTTGGTGTCCCGGAACATGAAAAGGTATAGTTCCGTCGTCCACATATCTTTCCAGAGCGTCGAAATAAGGAACGCTCTTCTGGGCTTCGAAACCTTTTTTATATACGAGTTCGTCAAATTCAGATAAGCAAAGATCGTCTTCAATCTCAAATTCCCGAGTTAAATCTTTCATTACATTAAACCTCTAAAATAATTTCCAAATCGTCAACGTCGCATATATTCTCCAGTTTAGCGGCTGCCGAACCTTTATACGAGGCTATTTCCAGAAATCCCGAAGAGTCTATCAAAACGGTGAAATCTAAGTCTTTGCCGTCTTCATAGCAGGAAGATATGCCAAAAGCGCAATAACCGCCAAACAGAACGCGTTTTATATTTTTGCCTTCAAGCAAACGCGCTGAAATATTTGTCTGAATATTTCCGAAAGAATCGCAGCATAAAGCTTTGCCTAATATCGAATTTTTATATAATTTCGGTCTGGGAAAAGACAACTTTACCGGATCGGAGAACGGAGAGCCTAACGACTCAGGCATAATTCCCATAGATAATTTAGCGGCAATAGGAGCAAAAATATCTCTGCCATGAAACGTGGAGCTTATTGTCGGCGATAAAGCGGCAATATCGATAGAGAATAAATCGGCTCTAGAATGTTCTAAAAGGACTAAACTTAACAAGCCGTTATCAGGACCTACGAAAAAATGATTGCCGGCCCTCATAATTAAAGGCTGTCTGGAAGAACCGACTCCGGGATCTACCACGGCGACAAAAATAGTCCCGTCAGGAAAACTGCGGTAAACGTTTCGAAGGACTAAGGCGCCTTTTAAAATATTGTATTTAGGTATATCATGAGTTATATCGACTATCATAGCCGAAGGGTTTTCACGATAAATAGAACCCTTCATAGCGGCTACAAAATAATCTTTAAATGAAAAATCGCTGAGAAGACATATAAGATGAGTCTTAATCAAATAGCCATTCATAAATACGTGAGAAGGAGTCCTTTATCTTCTTTAAAATCTTAGTCATTTTTTCTTTGAATGATTCATTTTTTTCGTCTTTTAAAAAATCAGCAAAATCTTCGTCGCTCGCCTTATGAGGATTAAAAGGCAACAAATCGTTTTTTACCGCTAAAATCGACTGGTATCTTTGGTTTATATCTTTATGTAAACATCTTGCGAAAATGGCGTCTTGTTCCGCGTTAAAAGAAGGGTTAAACTTGCTGACCGGAGGAAAATTAAAATGCATGGCTCCGAGATTCTGCTTTGTAAACATGTGATAAAACACGGCCCCAAAGCTATAAACGTCGGCTCTGACGTCGGATTTTTGCGTTCCGTATTGTTCCGGGGACGTATATCCCGGATTCCATACGAAAAGCGTATCTGAGGTTTCCTTTAAAGGGTTAAAATAACGCGCTTTATCTAAACTTATAAGCTTCAAGTCTCCGGATGGAGTCACCAACAGCGTTTCAGGAGTTAGACCTCTCAAAATAATCTGCTTTTCCTGCGAATGAAAATAATGAATCAGATCGCATAAATCTATCATCCAAGCGTAAGCGTCGTTAAAAGAATACGGCGAAGAACGCTGTTTCAAAAGTTCGGCAAAAGTCTGTCCGTTAACAAATTCTTCTATAATATATCCGGAAGCCACTCCTCTATAATATTCGATAAATTTCGGCAGGCATCTATGAGAAACGGAAGATGAAATCTCTACCAGAAGATCCAGGGACGCCTGATTAAATTTGCCGTATCCTTTAGAATCAAGTTTGATTTCTCTGATATACACAAGACTATTATGGGATTCCAGATCTTTGCCTTTATAAATAGACAAATCTTGAAAATCGCTTATAACTTCTACAATTTTATACCTATCTTTTAACGTATTTCCTTCTATTAAAGTAGCCATAGCGATTCCCTCGTATTAAAGAATACTAATTCATAATTATTTCGATTATTATCGGCAAAATCCTATTGGCGGCAAAAGCTTCGTCTGTGAATCGGAGTAAGACCATAAGCGGCGATAGCTTCGTAATGCCTTTTGACCGGGTATCCCTTATTTTTTTTGAAATCATATAAAGGGTATGCTTCGGCGAATCGCTCCATTATTCTATCTCTTAAAGTTTTGGCGCAAACAGACGCCGCCGCGATGGAAAAAGACTTGGAATCTCCTCCGACGACGCAATTTTGCGCAACATCAAGCCCTACTATTTTTTTATTTCCATCCACAAGCAACAAATTAGGCTTCTCCTTCAAATTATTAAAAGCCAAGTTCATGGCTCTTAGAGAAGCGTTTAAAATATTTATCTCGTCAATAATTTCGTTTGAGACTGACGCCGCTCCCACTTCGGCGGAAGAAAGGCGTATCAATTTTTCCGCCATTATCCGCTCTCTTTCGGTCATTTTTTTCGAATCGTTCAAAAGAGGAATAAAAGGATATTTAAAAAAGCGTACGCAGGCCGCTGTCACAGGTCCGGCTAAAGGTCCTCTGCCGGCTTCGTCAGTCCCCGCGACCGCAATTTCAAAAGAAAGATCGTAATCGATCATCTTTTGAATTCTGTCTTTTTCACAAAATAAAAAATCTCTAAACACAGGAAAAGCCGCCAAGGCCTTATCGAAATCCAAAACGCAAGATAGGTCTCCGCAAGTCTCTAAAACTTTCAAAAACCTGATTTTAACAGACACAGCCTTCTCCTCAAAAAAAAAGCCGGAAAACGCTATAAACTCATATTTCCGACAATATATCTTTAAAGAACAAAATATCGATTCTTATAAAAAAATAAAAACGCAGTTTTTAAAAACTACGCCTAATAAAAATCGCAAAAGAAAGAACAATCAAAATAAAAACTGAGGCGGCAGGATTCGAACCTGCGGTCTCGGAGCCAAAGTCCGATGCCTTACCGCTTGGCGACGCCTCAATTACCTTTAAGATTATAAAAGAAAGACGGCGTTATGTCAAGAGATTTTATAAAAAATATATAGATATAAAGTCGACGGCAAAGTAAAGAAAAACGAAAAGTCGCTCGCCAAGAAGAACCAACCTACGGCGACATTCTTTTTCTATTCGGCAGAAGCTTCCTGTCGCTCCTGGCTAACCGGTCTATTCCAGTTCGATAGCAGAAACGTACTAAGCGGCCGGCGAGCTATAAAACAAAAGCAAGTCATCCTCCGCATTATAGAGACGAAGAATGACTTGCCGTAAGAGGTTAAACTCAAGCTAAAAACCGTAAAAGCAACCGTTAGTTATTGCTATTCCTGCATCATACCCTGAAGTCCGGCAATTATATTCGACACGTTGGCTTCTCCGGCTTGACCTACCTGCTGATCCTCGTTAAGCCCCTGAGCCGCTCCTTGATTCTGTTCGCTTTGATTCAAAATCTGTTCGGCTTTTTGAATATTTCCGTTTATAGCTTCTTCAGCGGCGGACGAAATCGTAGAATCAAGCTGACCGCCGGCATTTTTGCAGGCGTTGTACTGCTGTTTTAACATATCTATAGCCGAAGTTCCGGCCTGATTGCCCTGTAAGCTCTGAATTCCGGAAGCTTTGTTTTTACTTTCTTCAATCGCATTTTCAAGAGTAGTCTTAATCTCCGTATTCCAATCGATCTGTCCCTGACCGTTTACGCCTCCGGCTTGCTGAGCGTTTTGAGCCGCTCCGGCGGCGCCGGACATTTCCTCAGCTTCGTCTGAAAGTTCAGTTTTATCCTGCTGATTCGCTATTGCATTTTGTTCGGCTCCCAATTCGGAAGTTTCGGCTTTAGGTTGAACGGAGCTTTCAATACCGGAAGCGGCAGAAGTAGAAACCTGCTGCATCGAACTCAAATTCATTGAAGAACCGCCGATAGAATTAATAAGATCGCTCATTGTATATCTCCCTTCAAAATAAAAAATAATAAAAATAAAAAACGATTTGATATATTGAGTATAGCGCTTAAAACGCAAAATAATATCAATCGATTATTAAATAAGCGTAAATTATATTACCAAACTGTTAATTTTTCCTTTTAAAAAATTAATCTTTTAGAGGTACGTTAAAATTACCGATTAAAATATTCTCATACTCTTTCTTAAACAAGTCTAAAAGATTTACTATACCTAAAGCTTTTCCTTGCAAAGTGGGCATTTTTTGAAAATAAAGCTCGGGATCAATATTTAAATTACGCATTTGAATCATATCAGGCTTATATTCTCCGAGAAAATTCAAAAAGACTTCCGCTTCCCGCTCGTTATCGTTCACTCCGGGCATGACCAAATAATTTACGCTTACGAAAACTCCGGCGTCCTTAGCCGCCCGTATAGTTTTTTTAAGATAAGTCAAATTTCTGGCAGAAATATCGAAATAATGCGAATATGTATCTTCCACTGCAGAATTCATACTCACTCTTATACTATCGATGCCGGCTTCTATAACTTTTAACGCGCCTTGAAAATTAATTCCGTTCGTATTCATATGCAACGTTCCCCGATCGGTTTCCATCCTTATCCTACGAATCGAGTCTGCTATAAGATCCGCTTGAGTCAAAGGTTCTCCTTCGCAACCCTGGCCGAAACTTATTATGGATCTTCCCATTCTTAAGTGAGGAACCGCTATTTCCAAAATCTCTTCAACAGACGGAACGAAAGAAATTCTACTTTGAGGCGACTGCAATTTAGCGGTTCTCTTTTTAGAAATACAGCCCAAACAGCCTGCGTTACAAGAAACCGAGACAGGAATTCCGCCTTCCCACCTATCGTAAAAAATATTCTGAGCGTTGTAACAACCGTAATCCAAAGCGCACGCCGCCAAATGTTTAATTAATCTATTATTTTTATATTTCTTTATTTTAATCTCTATTTTACGCTTCAAATCCGGACTATTATACTGGGAAGGCTCCCACCTAAGCGAAGAATCTGTCTTAACGGCGGCTATATATAAATTTTCTTCGGCAAAAGCTCCCATAGTATAAGCAAAAAAAGGCAAGAGAACATTCTTTTTTATATGATAAGCTGGCAAAAGAGTCCTTGTAAACCCCGGAGGAGGAATAAAAGCTACGGCGCACACCTGTTCTCCATAGCTAGTAAAATAATGAGTTTTTTTGCCTTTTTTTATTCCCATCGGATCTCTATGCTTAAGAAAATGAATTTCCGAAGCGTAAGGCATAGGAATCATTTCTCTCTCTTCCGGCTCTCTCAACTTATCCCTAGAACAGCGGGCTAAGGCCGTATATTCGGTATTTTCGGCAATATTGCCGTCGTAAGACGACTCCAAAGTATAAAATTTCATCGAAACCAAGTCTCCCGTCTATCTGGAAAAAGATAAAGCCTCCTTAGAAAGGGAAGCAAAAAAATCTTTATTTGATTTAGTCTTTTTAATCTGTTCAATAAGCATTTCAGACATTTCGTCAGGGCCAAAAACTTCCAAGGCTCTCCTTAGTATCCATGACTGCCTAAGCTCGTTTTCGCTCAAAAGGAGTTCCTCATGACGAGTGCCTGATTTTTTTATGTCAATAGCCGGGAATATACGTCTTTCGGATAATTTCCTGGAAAGATCCATCTCCATATTGCCAGTAGCCTTAAATTCTTCAAAAATAACGTCGTCCATCTTAGAGCCGGTTTCTACCAAAGCTGTCGCGATAATCGTAAGACTTCCGCCGTTCTCCAGATTTCTTGCGGATCCCAAAAATCTCTTAGGCATTTTTAAAGCCGAAGTATCAAGACCGCCCGATAAAGTTCTGCCTGACGGAGGAGTCACCTGATTATAAGCTCTGGCTAAACGAGTTATGCTGTCTAACATTATTACGACGTCTTTTCCGGACTCTACAAGACGTTTTGCCTTTTCAATCACTAACTCTGAAACATGAATATGCTCCTCCGGAGGCTCGTCAAACGTAGAGCTTACGACTTCTCCTTCGATAGATCTCTCCATATCGGTCACTTCCTCCGGACGCTCGTCAATAAGAAGAGCAATTAACTCTATCTCGGGATAATTCACGGCTATGCCTTTTGCTATCTGCTTTAAAAGAGTCGTTTTACCGGCTTTAGGGGGAGCTACAATCAAGCCTCTTTGTCCTTTGCCTATCGGACAAAGAATATCGATTATTCTAGCGGCGATATCGTCGCCTGAGGTTTCCAAAGTAAGTTTTTCATCAGGAAACACAGGCGTCAAATCATTGAAGCAGGGACGCTTTTTCAAAGTCTCAGAACTCATAGAATTGACCCCTTGAACTTTAAGAAGCCCGCAATACTTTTCCCCTGACTTAGGAGGTCTGACCTGTCCGGAAACTATATCCCCAACACGCAAATCAAAACGCTTAATTTGAGATTGAGAAACATATATGTCGTTTTCTCCCGGAAGATAGCTTCGCCCCCTTAAAAATCCATAACCTTCGGGTAAAATCTCAAGTATGCCGGTAGCAAAAATTAGTCCCTGCTTTTCAGCGCGTTCTTCAAGAATTTTATAAACCAATTCCTGCTTTTTCAGCTTTTGAGCGCCGATAACCCCTATGGATTTCGCTGTTTCAATAAGTTCGAGGCGGGTCATATTTTCAAGATCCGCTATATTATCTACCATTTATACTCCTAATATATTTATTTAATATTTATTTAAATTCATTTAAAAACGAAAACGTCAAAATAACATTAAAAAATCATAAAAATTTTAGCCGACTCAAAACTAAAAGATAATTTGACTCAGTCTAACGGTTGTGTTTTACGAATATGGAATAGAAAAACTCACGACGTTACGTAAGAAAAAATAAAAAGACTCAAAAGCGATTAAAAACAAATTTTAGAGCGGAGCAAGCGTCAATCAGTCATGTACGGAGTCCACTGAACGTCTAATTCAGGCTCTTTTGCTCCAAACAACTCCGCGTCTTTAAAAGAAATATCATTAACTGACAAGCAATAGATTTTAGGTAAAATCCTCGATACTACGGAAGCGTCGACTCCGGTCTTTTCCTTCAAAAATTGCCTGAAAGCTTCGGCGTCTTCAGGGGTCTCAAAATCTGAACCTACGACTATGCTTTTTTCCTTATCTTTAGATATAACGATCAAAATTCGCTCTTTTCTTTCTTTCAGCAAAGTTTCCATTTTTGACGTATTATAGCGTTCAAAAGGCAATTCAAGAACATAAACTGTTCTTTGAGTCGTATCAAAAGAAATAGACGTTTTAAAACTTTCAGAGGGAAAATATTTTTCCTGCGCCCGCTTGATTTCCGATATTGACGAAGAATAAATATGTAAAGTACCCATGTCAAAGTTATATCCGGAAAAAAAAGAAAGCTTGATCCAAGTTATAAAATTATATCCAATATTTAAGATAAGACAAAACGAAACTATAACTATAGCCGTTCGTCTAATCAAAACAAAATAATTCATTACTCAAGCCTTTTAATAATATTAATAAAGCGAAAATACGGCTTTATCTAAACATTAAACAAAGCAAAACGACAGAACAAATATATTTTCCGAATCAAACAAGCGAAAAATAATAAATATAGATCAAAGTCTACGCAATGACGGGAAACAAAATAAAGAACGTTTTCAAGCCGCCTTGCCAGCTGAAAGATCCAATACGAGATTCCGTTATAGCAAACGGCGGCATTTGTCAACATATAAATATAAAACTTAAAACTACAGGTAAGAAGTCAATATATAACTTTACAAACTATATTATGAAATGTTTATCGGCATAACTTAAAAGCAAAAACATAGAAATATGTTTTTCGCTCGGCAAAATTTGTCTTTCCACTTAAAAGCGGCCGCATTTTACTTTCAAAAGCAAATGTATATTCTCTAATTTTTCTATTATTCCTTGTTCTACTTCGACAAGAATTTACGACTTACCGTCACGCGCTAAAATGAGCGGCGGTCATAAGTATTCCGATAATCAAAACGACGGCGTCGGCGACGAGATAAAAGAAAGGATGAGGCGAACTATAAATTTTTTTGCCGTTTATCTTTATAGTCATAAGTTCAAGATAAGTCCTGTCTCCTTTTTTCAGCCATCCTTCCACATAAGCTTCAGACTCCTGTTCTTCAAGTTCGACAAAAGTCAATTCGTAAAAATAAAGAGGCAACTTCGCTGCTCCAAATTCAAAAATATACTCGTTAGGGCCTATTAATAAAATTTTTCCTCTAGCCGCAATCTGATACCCTTTAATAGGCGAAACGGGAAGAATCTCAAGAATCGGTTGTTTTTTTGAAAAAAAAGGACGCTGCAAAAAATGAAGCGCAAATAAACAAATTGCAAACCCAATCATCAGAATCCCGAAATTAACGCCAAAAGAAGCGAAAATAAAAATACAAAAAGCCGAGACGGCGATAAAAATCGCCAAAACATATTCTTTTAAATCTTGCCTATCCAACGATTGCTTCAACCCATGAATCCTTGCAAAATAAGGCATATGAGGCCGAAATAAAAGAAACCAGCTCCTCCATAAAGAATCTAAACACCCCTCGTTAAGCATTTCAAAATCCTTTTTAGACGCAAAACAAAGAAAATCTATCGAATCGAGAAATATCTCCGATTCCATGTCATGCGGTTTAGAAAATAATTCTTTATGAACGTCAAGAACGGCTTTAAGTCCGGCTTCGTCTCTAACAGAAGCTTCCGCTTGCGCGTCCATAATCTTCGAAACGATATAAAGCGGCAAATAAAGAGCGGAAGCAAAAAGAGAAAGACCTCTGCCGAATGAAAGGACGCTTCCGGCTCCGCCATAAAATTTATTTCTAGCTCCCAGCTTAGTTATAAGAATAGAAATATGGCGAATAACGAAGGGCAAACAAGATACGCTCATCAATATAAAAGAGCCCAAAGAACGAGCTTTAAAATATTCTCTTTTAAGTACGTAACTTAAAAACTTAGAGTCCAAATTAGAAGATAAACCTTCCGTAATAATTACGAAACGAGGAGCAAATAAAGACGGAACGCTAAAAACAGCCGGAAGAGCGGTTTTCCACGTTAAAATCTCGATACCTTCGGGCACAAAATCGCAAGATTCGTCGAACGAAGCTTTGGAAACGGCAGAATTTATTATGCTCAATAAAATTTTAGGAAAAAAGACGTACTGCGCGATCATTATCAACGCGCTCGCCCAAAAAGCACAAATGGAAGAGAGCATAAATACGTCGCAGATAACTACTCCGACGTATGCTATAAATAAAAAATAAATCAAAAGAATAAATAATATAATGGCAATATGCATAAATTACAAATTAGCCGGAGAAATCCTGCCCTCGTCAAGGTAATACACTCTGTCCGCATAAGCCGCGACTTTAGGATCATGAGTGACAAGAACCGTAGTAATAGACTGTTCCTTGTTGACAATTCTAAGCATATCCATTATTTCTCTGGTACTCCTGGTATCAAGGTTTCCGGTAGGCTCGTCCGCAAGCAGCAGTCCCGGATTATTAATCAAAGCTCTAGCGGTTGCCACTCTCTGCCTCTGTCCTCCGGAAAGCTTAAAAGTATTCTCGTTAAATTTCGTTTCCATACCTACGAGTTCCAACATTTTAATGGCTCTGTCTTCCTGCTGTCCAACGTAGGAATTAGCTAATTGCATGGGAAGCATGACATTTTCAAGAACGGATAAAGTAGGAATGAGGTAATAATTTTGAAATACGAAACCTATATGTTCTAATCGAAGTTCTTCTCTGACATTTTCGCTCAAAGCGCAGATATCAGTGTTTTCAAAAAAAATTTTTCCGAAACTCGGCCGATCTATACATCCCAATAAATGAAGAAAGGTAGATTTTCCCGTGCCCGAAGGCCCCATAATAGCTACGAAATCTCCGTTGGCGAGATCCATATAAACGTTTTCAAGCACTCTAACCTGGCCAAATTCGCTCTTCCAGTATTTATAAATTCCCTGCATGCTCACTTTCATACGATTAAATCCCTTCGAGCAATACTACATATCCCATTTTAAGGCTTTGATAATCTCCATTCTATAAACCAAGACAATAGGTATTACAGCCCCTATTACGCCTATCAAAACGGATAAGCACAACGCGTAAAGAATTAAATTAAAAGTTATGTTAGCCATAGGAAAAGGCGTTTGAAAAATTGCCTGTACGGCTCCGTCAAGAAAGGTGGAACCTAAAATTCCAACGATTATTCCGGCGGCTCCGCCTATAGAAGAGAGAATCAGAGACTCGATCAAAATCATAAGAGCAATCGTCGATCTATTAGCTCCAATAGCTCTCAAGGCTCCAAATTCTCTTACTCTTTCAAAAGTAGACATAAGCATTGTATTCATAGAAGCCGTAGTCGCGATTAAAATGCCTATCAAAGCTATGGCAAATTGTAGAAACCAAGCATATTTCAACAAATCTCCCGAGATTCCAAGATATTCGGAACCCGTTTTGAATTCCAAATTAGGAAAATAGCGCATAAGGAGAACTTTGGTCTCGTTGATTTTAGATTTATCTTCGACCTGTATCCAAATTTCGTTCACTTTTCCGTGAGAATCTTCGATAGCCATGGCCGTCTGTATAGGGAGGTAACAGAAATAATCCTGAAACCCGGCGTTAAAAGAAACTACGCATTCCAAATTTAAAGACAAATTATCTTTTTTTAAAATCAAAGGACGTTCCATGGACATGCTCAATTCTTCTACAATCTTATTTCCGGCTATGAAAACCTTCTCGGCATCAGATAAATCCTCCGCCGTTCTTTTGGTTTTGAAGCCATATAAATCTTCAGGCTCTTTAGTCTCTAAAGGGAAAACTCCGTTCGTTATGCGCATACCGGGAAGATAAGATGAAAAAGCGGAAGCTCCGTCAAACTCGGAAGTTCCAAACGGAAGTCCCCAAAAAACAACGGTTCTGCCTCTAATAGTCTTTTGAAAACGCGAGACGCCTATAGCCGACTTAATGTTTGGAACCATCGTCGAATCAAATCCGGAAGAATTTAAAAAAGATATAAAATCGCCTTTAACGCGTGACGCCGCGGCTATTTCTTCTTGTTTAGCCTCCGTATTCAAAGGTTCTTCAGGAAGAAGCTGCCCTAAATTTATCTCTTCTCCGGCAGAACCAAAAGCTCCGATGGAACCTGTCGGAAGATGCTGAGATCCGGATGGCAAAACGTATAAATCGACGTTGCGACTCATAACCTCGCTCTTAAGGCGTTTGTTCAGTCCTTCAGATATTGAAAGGAGAGCGACGAAACAGCCTACGGCAAGTATGACTCCTATTATGGTCAGCAGGCTTCTTTCCTGCTTCCGCACTATATTTTTTTTAGCTAAAGAAAACGATATCACTAGAATTCTCTCTTATTAAATTTTATGTTTATCAACGTCAAATTATACGTAGAACATCGGAGTCGATAAAATAACCGCATACTAAATTTAATGAAGGGTTTTAATAATATAATATAGAATAAAAATTCTATGAATACTAACGATAATTTACGGTCAGACTACAACGAAGAAGATACTTCGTCGGGCGAAGGCAACCTGCTAAAAGGCGTGTTTTCACGAGTCAAAGAAACTTGTTCTTCTATTTTCTTAAAAAACCCTTCTGCCACAATAAAAATCCTTACGGACGAGCAGGCTCCGCCTAAACAGATATCGGCGGTGCTGAGTAATATAGCTAAAGTCATTCAGAGAAATCCGTCTAGAGACGCCGAATTTAAAGCGATTATTATAGACTTAGTCCTGGGCGAATACAATTCTGCGGCAGAAGTAAGAGCAGCTGCCGCCGATACTCTGCAAAAAATAAACGCTCTTGACGATCCGGAGATCGGACGAAAAAAAATTATAGATCTGCTCGCGACCGCTCTTGAAACTATACATCAAGACCTCAGCGACGCTATTGTCAATCTTTTTTTGTCGACGACTACTATAGACGCAAAAAAAATTCTAGCTAACACTTTAGTAAACAGATTTCAAATCGACGGAGAACTTGGAGCGGACGCCTGGCAAGTTTTCGCCAGAGCGCTGTCGTTTAATTTTACCGCGCAAATAGCGCAAATTAACGACAAATTACGTTCGCAAATGCAGCATATTCAAGATCCTGACAAAAAAATTCAACAAATTAAACAGGAAACATATTACCTAAAACAATATGTCGACATTTTAAATAAATCCAGAGAGGATATCTGCAGCTATCTTGAAAAAAATCGATATGGAGAGAAAATAGCTCAATCGCTTCGCCTTCCCTCCCTAACTTCAAGTTATCATGAAAACGCAAAGCTGGTGAATAAACTAACGCATATTCTCAACTGCGTTCTATGCGACAGAAAAGATCTCAGAGACTTGGCAATCTCATCTTTAAAAGAGATACGTTCGCCTGTAGTTTATAACGAGTGCAGATCTTTAATTCTGGACGACTCCCCGCATTATCCCGACATATGCGAAAGTCTTACCGGCGCGTTAATGTTTGCGGCTCAAACGGACGAAAACGCTCAAGATACCGTCATTTCAATGCTCAGCACGCCTCCGCAGTTATGCGCCGAATTCTTTTTTTCCGAGCTTGAAAGAACGGCTAAGATAAACGAAATTTTTCATTCTAAACTTCTCGCAGCCACTAAGGGCTTTATAAAACGAAGAGACTGCGGAGAATATATCATACAAGAACTTACAAAACGCATACTTCCGATAAACATATCTCAAAATACGCTTGAATTTATCATTTTAACGGTTACCGGCAAAATAAAAGTTTCAATAAGCGAAGCTTGCGAATCCGTCGCTATAATAACGTCTTTAAACAACCCGAAAAATCAATTTTGCCCTACTGCTTCCAAATATTTAAAGCTGATAATGACGAATAAAGTTCCGACCGATATCAAGCTGAGAATAATATCGGAAGCAAAAAATTTAGCTAATCCGGAAAATTTGACTTTAATAGAATTAGGAGTTTACGAATCTGACGCCGCGATTTCCGACGCCGCGTTAAAAGCATACTTCGAATTAGCCCGCAACAAAAAAATAATGGCAAACGACTTTATAGATTTTATATGCAGGGCTCTTACGAATAACAATATTTCGGAAAACGCGAAAAACTTGATATTGAAGTTCTTAAAAAATTATCCGGAACGCAGCGAGGAGTTAATAAAAATAACGAGTTCTTTCATTTACGGGGAACATGACAATTTCAGGCTGGACGCTTTTGACCTTCAGCTGTCATGGATGAACTCGCCTAAAAATGACGAAGAATTTTTGGATATAATCACCAGATTCTCAAATATTATCGCGAACGTATCTTGGAAATTTCAGGATATATACAAGAAAACGGCTTTTGCGGTAAGCGGATTTTTAACTTCGCAAAGCGAACGCGTGCCAATATTCCAAGAGATGCTATTAACGAAAATAAAAACGGCGTTAGTATCTCCGATTTCAGACGAATATAAAATTATTTTATGCGACGCTCTAGAAGAAATTGCCTCAGTCCATGAGTCTTCCAGCTCGCAGCAGGCCTCTTTAATTTTTGACTCTCTGATAAAAAACGAACGTTTAAGAAACTCCGTATCCGTCAATATAAGGCTTAAAGCCGCTAAATTTCTAATAGTGAAACAAGCTCGCATTACTAAATATTTGCCTTTTATCATACAATCTCTGAACGACGAAGAATATGACAATAAAGCTGAGATCCTGGGGATAGCCCTAGGAGGCTTAAAAGCGTTGAAGCATTATGAAATTTCAGACAAAATAAACGCAGTTAAAACGGGTTCCCCGTTAAACATATGCGACTATGTCAGGCTTGAATTAAATATGGGAGCGGAACTATGCCCAATACTTATATCGTTGCTTAAGCAAAACTTTAATGACATCGATATAGTTCTAAAATCTATCGAATTACTCAAAAGCATAGAATACGCAAGAAAATATTCAGATTTTATATTGGAATTTAGAGATTATCCAAATTATCCCGAAATTCAAGCCGCAGCTATAGATACCGTATCAGAGTTCCTTTATCCTCCCTATTACGAAACGGAAGGACACATAATGATAAAAATAATGCGGCTCGTCACGGATCATTCATTAAGAATGTCAGTGAGGCTGGCCGCATTAAAAGGCATTACAAAAATAGCGGACGCAGCTTTCCTCGAAATGCTTACCGACTTAGTTCTGGATAAGAAAGAAAAAGACGAAATCAGAATTGAAGGAATAAACGCTATTGCGTCTTTATACCTTATTTCGTCTAACGCCGTCTACGCAGAAATATTATCCGATCCTGAAAACTCTTGGAAACTTAAGGAAGCCGTTCTCCATGTTATTTTAGAATCCGCAGATTCCACAATAACAGGCATTCTTCTCGGATTAATATCGGAAGCTCCGACTCCATATTTAAAGGAACTCATTACCAAAACTCTATCTGACAGCGGATATTCCGAAGCCTTAGAAATCTGGCGTCTGGACGAAGAATATGAAAACCTCATATTAAAACTTAAATTAATGGAAGCAGAAGCGGAAAAGGCTCTCCAAGAAAAAACTTCGGCGCAGGCCGCTTCTTCAAGTCTCCAAAATAGCTTGAAGCAATTGAAGGAAGCTCATGACAAAAGTCAGAAAGACATAAATGCCATACGGGAAGACTTATCCGCATTAGAAAATAAATGGATTAATACAAAGGGCTCGATTACCCTCCAGATTCAACGCATAGCTCCAAAATGGCCGAAAATTCCAAAGTGCCCTCCGGAAGGAAATGCCGCGCGATTTAACGACTTAATAGAATTATACAGAGACGAACAGGAAAAATTTACGGAAGACAAAGAATCGTATACGAAAATACTACACGAAAAAGCTGAGAGAACGAGGCTGTTAGAACGTAAAATGCGAGAAGCAGACGAAAAGATTAAAAATTTTGACGTTGAAATTGAGAAACTAAATAAAATTATAATGCTTCCAAACTCAGAAGGAAGAGAAATTAAGAGAAAAGCGGCAGAAAACAGAGCCGACAGAGAAACATCGGTATCTATTTTAAATCAAAACAGAAGATCTATAGACACAAAAATACAAGAAAAGTTAAACGGTAATCTTAAAGATAAGGAAAAAAGAGATAAAATAAGAGCGTTATACGTAAACTTCCTTAACAGCAATATAGATAAATAAAATTCTCCCGAAAAAATGCCGATTTCAACGTTTGACCGTAGGCATATTTCTATTCGATGATAATAAAAAATAAAGGATTATTGACCAAACAAAATTGAAATATAAAAGCTTGCAGCATGAATTTTAATTTATTGCAACTAAAAATTAATAAGGAGAGAAATTTAACATGAAAAAAATAATTCTATTCACGGCGTTTCTGGCTTTGCTAACGCCTCTGCTAATAGGATGCGGGGACGACGATTCGTCGACGTCTACCTCCTATTTCCCATATTATTATTACTTTAATAATAATAACGATAATGATTACGATTCCTCAAACCCTATTGTGGAAACGGTTAATGACATCACGGTATCCTCCAATTATTATCCGTCTTCGACTATATCCATCGTAGGCAGCGGCTTTGGAAATTTCCAGGGCGGCGGTTACGTAGAAATAATAAAAGCTCAAGATGCGGCAAGCGATATAACGTATAGCATAACGAGTTGGTGCAACGATTCAATAAACATAACGCTTTCAAATCTTCAAACGGCAATTTCCGGAACTTATTATACCAGAATTACCACTAACGACGGAGTCAGGGTATCCGGACCTAATATCGTAATTATTCCGAACGCCATAGACAATAATTCCGGTCAACCGGCATACGCTATATTTATAGGCAACCCTGAAACCAGCATAGGAACTTACTGCGTAAAAGACGCTACAGACATGCATACGGCGCTTAACGGTAACGGGATTTTCTCTCATTGGACGTCAGATCTGTTCGTAGACAAAGAAACCGCGTCTTACAGCCGCGTTTACGAAAGAATGATGCAGATATCCACGGCTATGCAAAGCTCGCCCAATTCCACTTTTATATTCTACTATTCCGGACATGGCAACGCTAATTATCTCGCGTTGGAGGGAGGTTTAACTGCTAACGAGCTGTCTGAACTTCTTAGCATGATGCCTGCAACCGCTCATAAAATTATTCTTATAGACGCCTGCAGCAGCGGAAGTTTTCTTCCTAAAAACTTTGATTCGGCTACAGCCGGAGATTTTAGAAAAATTTCGGAGGATGTGCCTAACGTTGCGGTTATGGCCGCATGCGGACCGATCAATTCCTCCTATGTATCCATGGATTTAAACCAAAGCGAATTCACTTACGCGCTTCTGAGCGCTCTAGGAAGATCCAACGCCTCCGCCGATATATCTTACGTAAGAACAGGTTTAACTTTAAGCGAGCTTTATAATCACGTAGCCTCTCAAACGTATTATACGAACCAAACCGACGGAGAAACGACCATACCGGTATTTAGAAAAATAGGAAACGATTGCTATATAAAAAGATAGCATAAATAAGTAAAGCACGGCCGATTTATCGGCCGTGCTTTACTTACATAACCGCATCAGGAACCTGAACGACAGGGTAAGCGCTTCCGCTATTCGTAGAGGAAGAGGATCCATTTGACGGCTGATCAGAAGAAGAGTCAATATGGATGCGAGTAAAGCCTCTGGGAATTATTCCGGAATCAGGAAAATAAGACGCTGAAGAGAAAGCTTCGCCAGGGAGATTGCTCTTGTCGACTTGATAAAGCAATTTATCCAAATCGTTAAAATAATTTATTCTCTCTAAACGATTTACGTCGGAACTCCCTATAATATAACTGAGTTTTTGACTTTCGTCAGCGTCAGCCCAAGCTTTATAGGAAGATAAATTAGAAATATACAATTTATTTGCGGCATGAACTATCAAAGAGCCTTCAGCGCTAAAATTTTGTATATCGCAATAATTAGATTGCTCGTTGCTTTCCGCGGATATATAAATATTGTTAAGAGCCATAACCAGCCCGGTTCCCTTAATCGTTCCGTTTACTACCAAATTGCCTCCGAGCAGTAAAACCGGATAATCGCCTTTTGATCCTTCAGTAATTCCCGCCGATTTTTTAAGCTCTAAATCACCGTTGATTACGACCGTTCCCCCAAAAGGATAAAACCAAAAATTTTTACCGGAAATAACGACCTGCCCATCCGTCTGGTCTTCGGCAAGCCAATAAACTTTATCTTTACTATTAGGAACAAATTTTTTTGTAAATCTGAACCTTCCGTCAACATCGCCAAAAACATGAAGATCTTTATCTTCCAGATCAACTTCGTCTTTCAAAACATCTCGAAAATCTTCTTCGCTAAGTCCGTCTATCATCCTCATGTCATAATACGCGCCGTCAGAAACGTCCCGGCCAATTTTAAGAGACTTAGCCATGCCCAGCAAATTTTTATAATCGTTTGCAAAAGACTTTTCAGGAACGAATTTTCCATCCTTGTTAAAATACATGTACTCGGGTATCCCCGCAGGATTCTCAATGACTTCAGCCTTCCCGTTATAAGGAACAAAACATTTAGTCTCCGTATTCTCTATCCCTATCCAAGACTCCATAGGGTAGTGCGAAGCGTATGAGTATATCGAGTTTATAGCCGCAACGGGAATGCCATCTCTAAAAAACTTAACGGCCTCGGCCGATACGCCCATATATTCAATAACGTAATTTGCCTGAAGCTTTTTAGTCACGATAACCTTATATTCATTATCCGTCCCTTTTTTTAACAACTGTCCTTCCGATATGATGAGTCCGTCTTTACAGCTAAACTTATAAATCGACTTAATTCCGGAAGCTTTATCCTCGTCAAGCACTACCGGCTTCAGCGAGTTAAAACTTGCGCTCAGCTCCGGTTTATCTTGTCCCGACATAGCGGAAGAATCAGCTCTATATTCTCCGGCTATATAAGCGGCCGCGGCTTCAAGACCGGCCTGAGCCGCCAACAAAGCCTGCTCCCTCTCCGAGGCCAAAGTCATGGTAACCGAATTCTTAGTCTGAAGATTTATAGCCGTCATTAAAAACAGCAACAAAACTATGCTCGTCAAAGCGACGGCTATTAAAAGAGTACCTTTATTTTTCTTTTTTTTCATAAAGTCCTCCCGCGGAATAAATTTACGATATAGTTTAATTCATAGGCATAACGGTAAAAGTAATCTCGGCTTCTTCAGAAACATTTCTGTCTCTTCTATCCGAAATATCAGAAGTCCCCGTAGTTCCGTAATCTATCGTCAGATTAATATTTATCGCCGGATAATTATTCATAGAAACCTGCATCGTTTTAATATTTGAAGATATCTTTTTTATAATTAATCTAGAGGCCGTTTTATTTTGGATCAAATCGTTCAAACGATTATAATAATAATCATTTAAACTGTTTTCGCCGACATTTACTAAAGGCGTTTTTCTAAGACAGGAAGGTCTCTTCGGATTGTCGTCGTCGCCGATAAAATAAGTTATTTCATATAAAATATTAGAAATGTGTTCGGAATCGTTATTTTTATTGTCGGCCGAAAACAGCTTAACCGCGTCGTCCTGTTTTTCAACATAGTATAAAACATAGTAATTCCAAGGATTAGAATTAACGATATCTTCAAGAGAAGAATCGAAAAAACAATCAAAATAAACGCGTTGCAAACCTACGTCGTTTAAACTCAAGCGAGGATATTTATCAGCTCCTTTCGGGGAAGGGCCTCCAATCGGAAATCCTATAGCGCGGCACTCGTCTTTTACAGGCTTGTCGATCTCAGGGTATAAAGTAACCAGAGAAGGGGAAGTGAAGCTAAGTTTATTAGCCATAACTTCCGAGATTACGACTCCTCCTTGAAATACGTCGCCTGTATTATCTGTTCCTCGATTTAATCTTAATCCGACTTTAAAAACCTGAGCAAATAAAATAAATATACAGCTTGTAATAAGCAAAGTAATTAAAAGCTCTAATAACGAAAATCCTTTTTGTAATCGTTTCATAAACTTCAAGCTCCAAAACATACGGGGCGGAACGCAGAAAAATACCAAAACGCCTTAAGTTTTAAGTATTTTCTATCAATTCAAGAGACTTTTTAAGATCGGATAAAGCCGTAACCTCAGAAATTAACTTATAATAATCAAGTCTTCCGTTTTTTCGATCCACGTCGCTCTGCCAGAAAACGGTTATAATCACTTTTATATCGGTTCCTGCCGGAATAAGTTCCAGCGTACTGTCAAAATCCAGAGTACCGTCCGAATCCGCAGGCTCAAAATCCACTTTAATAACATACAGGCGATATCCTGCATAATCAAGCGAATCGGGAGATAAAAGCGACGTTTCCATATTACGATAAGAATCAATAACCATCTTTAGAGCCTCCGGGCCGAGCGAATCTATATCATCTAAGTTGGAAAACTCCGTAAAATTAAAAGTTTCGAGTGGCGTCTTTTTTTGCACGAAAACCTTTCCAAATCCCGTAAAACCTGCCAAATTTGAATTAGTTATATAAGGATTAGAATTTTTAGACAATACTAACCGATAATAATATGACTCGTCTGCCGAGGGAATAGACGCGGGGAGCTCGTTTGAAGCTTCGTTTTGTTTTACCAGAAAAGACGATTTAGGAACCGTTAAAACAACATATGGAACGGGATACAAACAATCTGATTTTATAGACAAAAGAACGTTTTGATATTCGCTTTTAGCTAACGCTAAAGCTTGCGTCTTATTCTGATTCTTTTTTGCAAAATTTGATACCGTTACAGACAAAACGGACAGAACTACTATGCCTAAAATCCATAGACTGATAATAGTTTCTATAAGAGTAGTTCCGTTTTGTTGTCTAATTTTCATAATATTTCGCGCCTCAGCTTAATAAACGTCGACTTAAGATAACAAACAGTCATAAGTTTTAATCAAAAAACGCGGCATGTCCTGAACATAGATTCATATCAGTCCAATATCGCAATCAAATATCGGCGGCAAAGGTTTTCCCGTCAAATCGTCCGATATATCCATGTAATCTGCGGTCGCTTCCATACGCTCGTTCTTTCTTATCAAGTCGTCTTTTCTGATTTCGTCCGTATTCAAATTATTCAAACCTTCGTTAAGTTCGTTAACCTTATCGCTAAGTTCGTTATTCATCTTTCTCTTCCTTATTCGTTCGTTTAAGTTTCTGCGCTCTGGGATGAGAGTGTTCATAGGTTTCTTTGATATGTTCCATAGAAATATTTGTATAAATCTGAGTCGTAGCGAGATTTTCATGCCCCAAAAGCTCTTTTATCGTCACCACGTCCGATCCTCCTTGAAGCAAATGAGTAGCGAAGGAATGCCTCATAGTATGCGGAGACGCCGGTTTAATCACCCCGGATCTAAGCTTATTTTTTTTAAACATAATTTCAACGGCTCTCACGCTCAATCTGGTTTTATTTCTGTTTAAAAAAAGAGCCATGGTTTTCTCATCCGGACGCACGGCCAGATAGCTGTCAAGAGCGGCTATAGACGGATCGTTTAAAATAACGGTTCTTTGCTTGCTCCCTTTGCCCGTCACTCTTACCGTTTTATTTCTAAAATCGACGTCGGTAATATCCAGAGTCACAAGCTCGCTAATTCGCATTCCGGTCGCATAGAACAATTCCATTATAGCGCAATCTCTATAGTATACAAAACTTTTATAATTCTCAGGGTCGTATTCTTCAGAACTCTTCTCTCTGCAAGTATCTTCCGCAGCGTCTAAAATTCTGACTACGTCGTCTTCGTCAAGGACTTTTGGCAAACGTTTGTCTAACTTAGTATTTTTTATATTCGACGCGGGAGATTTTTCAATAAACCCTTCCCGCTCGATAAAATTAAAATACGATTTAATAGAGGCCAATTTCCTGTTTATAGCCTTAGGAGTATAATTTAACTCCATTTTTAAATGTGTCAAAAATTCTCTTATAGTCCTTTCGTCAATTGAACTAAGCGTCATTTCAGTATCTAAATACGGTTTAAAAAACGCTAAAAAAACGGTTAAATCTCTTTCGTACTCCTTAATCGTTCTTTTAGATAAGTTTCTTTCGACAAAGAGATAATTGACAAAATCCTTAACGTAATATCCTCTTAACTTTTCAAGTTTTCCATTTTCCATTTACACGCGCGCCTCAAAAATACGAAGTAATTATAAATGACGGGTTTGAATTAACGTAAACACCTAAAATTTCTACAAACGTCAGGGCGTTTTTTATATATTCCGCACGATCCGTCTTCTTTCAATTGGCCGCAAGGATAATCGAACCATACTTGTATATTGTTTGCGTCAAGTTTGTCAACTTTAACGCCTTTATGGTAAGACAACCATTTTATCCAATCTTTATCCGTAACGCCTTCAAGTATGATAAAAAATTTTTTACAGCAATGATCAGGACAAGAAGCGCATTTCGAACGTTTAAAATCATTCATTCTCTTTTCCCCACAAATTATGAACCCTGAGTCTGTAAATCGCCTCTTCCAAAAATTTTTCGTCGCAAGGATCCAAAAGGCAATATTTAAAAGAAAAATTATCGCCGCAAGCGACTCTGACATAAATCGGAGTATTAAAAATTTCCGTTATTTTTTCTTTCAAAGCTCCCGAAGAACATTCGACTTCAAAAACCTCTCCGTTTTTATAGATCCGTCCTATAGGAAAATTAGAAGGAACATAACCCTTGTGACTTTTTAGTAAAGTATATAAATATATTTCTTTCATTATAATCGTTCCTTATAATCGTTCCTTCGCTTCTTTATTGACAGGGTTCATACGGTTAAAAAGATAATCTACGTAAGAAAACATGGTTCTGTCATAATCATAAAGCTGTTCTTTATTAAAAAAAGAACTTTCGGCAACGTCGTTTTCGTTTCTCAAATACGATTCTACCGACTGAGCGAAATAAAGAGCCGGATCCCCCGCCGTAAAAACGTCTTGAAAAAGATGTCCGGCAGTTCTATCTTTGCAAAGACGCCAACTGCTTAAAACCGCCGCGGAATTTCTGGACGAAAAATCTTCTCCTCCCAAAGTATGATCAAACGCAAGAGCCATATAAAACCTGGCGGATACAAACTCCTCTTTCCGCGTTAAAGATTCTCTCGGCACAACGCATAATTTTTCATTTTTCACATAAGCTCCTGAAGCATATAACCCGTCTGAAGAAACAGGAACGGAAATTTTCACTCCAAACTCTTTACACATAGTCAATATATTAGTTCCGTAAGAACTTAAATAATAGATTAACGCAGACAATTCGTATTCGTTCAGATTCTCCGTTATCAGCATGGATTTTACTAACTCTTCGGGTTTTTTGTCAGGGACGTTCATAGCGTCGGGAATATCTATTTCTTCAAAAGAAATATTGTCTTCGTCTCGTATTTCCTGAACTTGCTCAAAAAAATTATCGTCGGAAGCTATTATAAATCCCTCGTCAAAAGACAAAAGAGAAGTCCAGGCAGATTTATGCCCCCCTGTATTTTCAACGTTTTCAGCCTGTTTTTTAGAAGGTTCAGAAATCGAACGATCTAAATTTTGCTCTTCGCTCTTCTCTTTAATCTGATCGCCGCTATCCTGAACTTTAGCATAATCTGTCTTAGCGGAAATTTCCGTAGTTTTAATTTCAAGCGTTTCTTCCGTGTCTGAAGAAGCGCCTTGTCTTAAAACGCCGGAAGAGCTTTCAAGCGGAGACTCAAAAACGGGAGAAGTCGGTTCAGAAAGCTCTGACGAAGATCCCGAGCCATATTCAGTTTTATCGCGCTTTAAAATGACCCCGTTATTTTTTTGATCCGACTCGTCAAAATTAAAATATGAACGCTTTAATGCCGCCAGCATTTCAGAATTTCTTTTATCGTCTTCTCGTTTTAATAATTCTTCTCCCGAAGCTTCGTCGCTAGACTGAAAAAATTCAAACGACGCTCCCCCTCCTCTATAATCTCCAAACTCCATACCGCTCATCATATCTTCTTCAGAAAGCCCTGATTCCATAGATATATTTGAATTTGCGGCTTTCGTCGTCTTCGAAGATTTAATATGTTTCATTTCCCGATCCTGAGCTTTATGAAGCATATTATTTGCTTTTAAAGCATTTTCGGTAAACTGCTTAATAGAAGGATTTACATCAAAAAAAATAGATTCCATTTATATATGCACCTTTTTATCCATTTTCTTTATCCGGCCCCCGGAGGCGGCGGAGGAACGCCGGGAATAGGAGGCGGAGAAGGAACGCCGGGAATAGGAGGCGGAGAAGGAACGCCGGGCATGGAAGGCGGAGAAGGAACGCCGGGCATGGAAGCGGGAGAACGACCGCCGGGCATGGAGGGGGGTGAAGTAACGCCGGGCAGGGGAGGCG